>NZ_DLNW01000003.1:0-302460 GCF_002478435.1 Pseudomonas sp. UBA7500
GAGCGGGCTTGACCCGCGAAGCGTTAGTCCGGTCGGCACAGATCCCAACTCCGGTATATGCACAACTGCCACCGCCAATCCCCATGCTAAAACAGCCATACCCATCGGCGGACCCACCATGACAAAAACGACCACCCCGCATTTCGGCCTGCTGTGCCTGGCCAGCTACCTGCTGTCGCTGTCCTACGGCTCGACCTTTCTGCTCTCGCTGCTGGTCACTTCCCGAGGNNGGCAATGAACAGGACGCCGGCAGCATCATCGCCATCGCCATGCTCAGCACCGTGGTCGCCGTGCTCGGCAGCGGCCATCTCGCCGACTGGCTCGGCACCGCCCGCGCCATCGCGCAGTCGGCGCTGTGCCTGATCGGCGCCTGCCTGGGCTTTGCCCTGGTACCCGGTGTCGACTTCAGCCTGTGGCTGTGCGGCCTGCTGCTGGGCCTGGGCTGGGGTGCGTTCTACACCCTGGGCCCGATCCTGGTTGCCGCGCTGGTCGAGCCGGCCCGGCGCACCCACTGCTTCGCGCTGCTGTCAGGCAGCATGATGAGTGGCATCGGCTCCGGCCCGCTGGCCGGCAAGCTCGCCTCGCTGCTGCACCTGCCACTGGAAACCGCGTTCTACACCGCCGCCCTGGCCGCCGCTGTGGGTATGCTGGTCTTCGCCTGGCTGGCCCGCCAGCACCCGGCACAGGCAGCCAGCGCCCGCATCAGCCGCCACGCCGGCATCCAGGTGCTGCGCTCGTCGGCGCGCTGGCCGATCCTGATGGTGGGCCTGGGCGGCGCGGTGTTCGGCGGGCTGGGCAGCTTCCAGACCACCTACGCGGCCAGTCGCGGGCTGGACTATTCGCTGTTCTTCGTCGGCTTCATGCTCGCCGCCATCGGCTGCCGGCTGCTGATCGCCGGCTGGGTGGTGCGGCATGACGCCTACCGCACCTCGTGCCTGCTGACCGGGCTGATGGTGCTGGCCGTCATCGCACTGGGCTGGTGGGTGCAGGACGCCCTCAGCTACCTGCTGGCGGCGGCGTTGCTGGGGGTGGGCTACGGGCTCAACTATTCGGTGATCAACGGCCTGGCGGCCAACGAAGCGCCCACCGGCTACACGCCGCAGGCACTGCTGCTGTTCAGCCTGGGGTACTTCATCGGCGTGTTCGGCTTCCCGCTGCTGGCCGGCACCCTGATCGTGCAGGGCGGCCCGCATGCACTGCTGCTCAGCGTGCTGTGCGTGGCGCTGCTCAACTGGCTGGTGAGCGTGGGCCGGCTGCTAGGGCGCTGGCGGGCCCGAGCGTTGCCACAGGGTTACTGATCCGGGGCGATGGCGAACATCAGCTGGTTCTCCTGCACATACACCAGCGCTTCGCGGCCATTGATGTCCACCGGGCGGGCCGACACCGCCTCGTGCTCGGGCACGACCTTGGACAGCACCTTGTTCACCAGGTCGACCCGCCAGACGCAGGCCATGCCGCCACTGTTGTCGAAGTACAGCACCGGGCGGTGTTCGCTCCAGGTCGGGTTGACCAGGCTCCAGCCACTGGAGTCGGGCGCCATCACGCTCTCGTAGCCGCGCGAGTTGCCGTCGCTTTCGTAGGCCAGGCGCAACTGGTCGTTGGCCACGTTGAGGTCTTCGAGCACACGCGCCTTGGCAAAGCGCACGGTGTTGGAGCCGGCGTGATAGCCCTGGGTGGTCGGTTGCGGCGGCTGCTGGCTGCCCACGGCATACACCATCGACTGCTCCAGCTCGCCGTTGCTGCGCTGGCGGTAGTAGAACGCGCCGTCCTGCACCCCGGCATAGCGCTCGCGCTGGTCGTTGAAGCCGCTGTGGGACCAGCCGGCAAAGCGCACGTTGCGCGCGATCACATGCCAGCCGGGGTGATCGTCGGCGTATTCGAGCAGGGTACCGGAGGTGGCCCGCATCACGTGTTTGTCCTGCACGTAGGTGGGCCCGTCAGGGTCGCCGGAGACGTACACGAACGCGTGCAGTACGCCGTCCTTGACGGTCACATCGATCAGTTGCGCCACCGAGTCCTCGCTCATGCCGATGAACGGGGCCAAGGCAAAGCGCTGCCACGGCGCGTCCTCGACCTTTGCGTACACCTCGCCCTTGGGCAGCGGTGCGAGGCTGTCGGAGGCAACCGGCGCCGGTGCCGGCAAGGCGGTCAGCCGGCGGATCTGGCGGTCGTAGGCGCTCTCCAGGCACTCGGGGGTCTTGCACTGGTTACGCACGTTCTTCAGCCAGTCGGTTTCCAGCTCGCGGAATATCTTCTGCGCCTTGAGCGGGGTGTACAGCGCATTCAGCTGGTCGTCCTTGGCCGACAGCGAGGGCGTGTTGCAAATCGCGGTTTCCAGAATCGTGTTGGCCCTGCTGCAATCGAAACCGGCGGCCGAGGCCACCGGCGCGTGCAGGGCCAGGGCCAGCAAGGCGGGCAGGGTGAGCAGGCGGGTCACGGTGTGCATGGGGGTGTCCTTACAGGTCGGGCGACAGGGCGAACATCAACTGGTCGTGCTCGACGTACACGATCGCCTCACGGCCGTCGAGCTCCACCGCCAGCGGTTGCCCGGCCGTGTGTTCGGGCACGATCTTGGACAGCACCTTGCCGCTCAGGTCGACCCGCCAGATGCAGGCCATGGCGCCGCTGTTCTCGAAGTACAGCACCTGGCGGCGCTCGCTCCAGGCCAGGTTGGACAGGCTCCAGCCGCCGCTCTCGGGGTCGAGCACGGTTTCGCTGGCGGGGCGCGGCAGGGCGTGTTCGTAGTTCAGGCGCAGGTCGCTGTTCTCGTCGTTCATGTTGCCCAGCACCCTTGCCTTGGCAAAGCGCAGCGTGCGCGACTGGGCGTGGAACACCGTGGTGGTGGCCTGCGGCGGCTGGCGGCTGCCCAGGGTGTAGACCATGGCCTGCTGCAGCTCGCCCTCGGTGCGCTGGCGGTAGTAGAACGCGCCGTCCTGGATGCCGGCATAGCGTTCACCCTGGTCCATCAGCTCGCTGATGCGCCAGCCGGCAAAGCGCACGTCGCGGTCGATCACATGCAGGCCGGGGCGGTTGTCGGCGTATTCGAGCAGCACGCCCGAAGACGGCTGCACCGACCAGTTGTCCTGGTTGTAGCCGGGGCCGTCGGACGAATTTGCCACGTAGAGCAGCGCGTACAGCACGCCGTCCTTGATGCCCACATCGATCAGCTGGGCCAGCGAATCGGGGTACATGTCCGGGATAGCCGCCAGCGCAAAGCGCGGCCACGGCTCGTCCTGCAGGGTACGGTAGGCGCTGCCCTGGGGCAGCGGCACCGCGTCGCGCAGGCCGGGCACGGGCGGTGGCGGCAGCGCGGTCAGGTTGCGGATCTGCAGGTCGTAGGCGCGCTCAAGGCAGGTGGCGGTCTGGCAGCGGTCGCGCACCTCGTTTACCCAACGGGTTTCCAGTTCGCGATAGATGCGCCGGGTCATCAGTGGCTTGTACAGCGCGTTGAGCTGGTCGTCCTTGGCCGACAGCGTTGGCGTGTCGCACACCGACTTTTCAATGAGGGTGCGTGCCTTGCTGCAATCGAAGCCGGCGGCGACGGCGGCCGGAGTGTGCAGGGCAAGGGCAAGCAGGGTGCTGGAAGCCAGCAGGGTGAACAGGCGGGCGGCGGGGGTCATCGGACGTCCATGTGGGCCGGGGCAGGGGGCGGATGATACGTGAGCGCCACGGGCGACGGAAAGGCACCTGCGTGTCGATCTCGACGCTTCTGCACAAATCCGGTCGCGCAAGTAGACTGCCGTGTTTCAGGCCTTGCAGGAGCTTGCCATGACAGTCCGATTTCGCTGGTGGAGGTACACCGCTTTGCCCGCGCTGTTGCTGCTGCAAGGCTGCATGCCGCGCTCGGTGATCGTGCACGACGGGCTCGACACCACGGTCGTCGATCAGCACACCCGGCAGCCACTGGCCGGGGTGAGCATTATTGATGCAGGGGTGGTGGTGGCCCGCAGCGACGCGCAGGGGAGGGTACAACTGGCGCCCAGGCGCACCCTCAAGCTGGAGCCGCTGATGGGCGAGGCGAACGTGATGCTCAACCTGCTGGCCTGCAAGGACGGCTATGCGCCGCAGCCGGTGGCCGAACGCCGTGGCTGGAATGCCGACTACGGGCCCAGCCAGGTGCATCGCGAGGTCATCGGCCTGCAGCGGGGGCAAACCGGTTACCAGTGCCCGCAGTAGAGGCCGCGCCGGCAAGGGCCGGTCTTGTGGGGGCACCGGTTTCGGGCGTCGGCGGGGCTACCCGCGCAGTGCCTTCACTTCGCCCTTCTTGCCGTCCGTTTCGCGCAGGTACTCCTCCAGCGAATCGTCCATCGCCTTCAGCCACCGCGTATGGTGCGGCACCGCTGCCGTGCCGGTGATCACCGAACGGTACGACTTGTCGCGATAGCCCATGATGTCGCTCTTCTTGTCGCTCTTCCACTTGAGGAAGATGCGGTTCACGGCATCGATATCGAAGCTGGGGTAGTCGGTCTGCGCGATCAGGTGCTTGATGTAGCGGCCCTGGAATTCGTACATCGAGGCGGTGGTGTCCAGGGCCTCTTCATCGGCGCGCCAGCTGGCACTGTCGGCCTGCATGTCGGCCTTGGCCGGCAACTTGATGCGCCCCAGCATGTAGTCGCGGGCGAACCAGGCCTGGGCGTCGAACAGGTTGAAGCTGTACCACAGGTCCTGCATGCCCAGGTAGATCAACTGCGGGTTCTGCTCCCACACCACGCCCTGGTACAGGCCGGTTGGCCACAGGCGGTTGTTGGTCTTGAGGGTCAGTTCGTCGGGCAGGAACGGGAAGTGATGCTGGTAGCCGGTGCACAGGATGATCGCATCCACGCGCTTGTTCGAGCCGTCGGCGAAGAACGCCAGGTTGCCCTCGACACGCACCAGCTGCGGGCGCTCCTCCCAGCCCTTGGGCCATTTGTAGCCCATCGGCTGGGTGCGGTAGGCCGTGGTGATCGAGCGCGCGCCGTACTTGTAGCACTGCGAGCCGATGTCTTCGGCCGAGTAGCTGCTGCCGACGATGAGCAGGTCCTGGCCCTTGAACTCCATCGCCTCGCGAAAGTCGTGGGCGTGCAGGATGCGCCCGGCGAAGCGCTCGAACCCTTCGAATTCCGGCACGTGCGGCGTGGAGAAGTGCCCGCTGGCGACCACCACGTAATCGAACACCTGCTCGATGCCCTGCCCGGCGCTGTAGTCGTAGGCGCTGACGGTGAACTCGCGGGTGGTTTCATCGAAGCGGACGTTCTTGACCGCGGTGTTGAAGCGGATGTAGTCGCGCACCCCGGCTTTTTTCACGCGGCCCTGGATGTAGTCCCACAGCACTTCGCGCGGCGGGTACGAGGAGATCGGCCGGCCGAAGTGTTCGTCGAAGCTGTAGTCGGCGAATTCAAGGCATTCCTTGGGGCCGTTGGACCACAGGTAGCGGTACATGCTGCCGTGCACCGGTTCGCCGTGCTGGTCGAGGCCGGTGCGCCAGGTGTAGTTCCACATGCCGCCCCAGTCGGCCTGCTTTTCGAAGCAGACGATTTCGGGCATGGGGGCGCCCTGGGCATGGGCGGATTGGAAGGCACGCAGTTGCGCAAGGCCGGACGGGCCGGCACCGATGATGGCTACACGAAGAGTCATAGAGATTCCTGAACAGTTGAACGCTGAAAAAAATGCAAAGGCTCCCCAACCCCGAGCGGCAAAAGCCGAGGGTGGTGGAATTCAGGCGCTACGGTGCAGGTGGAGGGACGGGGCGCTTGCGCATCTGGGCCAGCAGGATGTTGCCTGGCGGAATCGACAGTGCGTGGAACAGGGTCGAGAGCGGGGAAGGGGTGACTGTGTTCGGCCCGTAGCCATCAGCGCAGGGCGCAAAATGGGGGCCTGAAGGGCGAAAGATGCGTGTGATCTCGTTCATGGGGGGCTGGAATGGCCTCTTTTCGTTATGGTTTCCTTTTTATCTATAACGGATGGGGGTGGGGATATCAAGGTCGGCGACCCCACCGCCCGCCAGTGCGCAAACTCAATCAAGGCGCCCGAGCAAGGGTTTGCACCAGCGCGAGGGGGTGATGCCGTAGGCGTTCTTGAAGTGCCTGGACATATGGCTCTGGTCGAAGAAACCGGCCTCTACGGCTGCGTCCGCCAGGCACTGACCGGCGAACACCGAGGCCTTGAAGCGGTCGAGGCGGCGCAGGGTCAGGTAGCGGTGGGGGCTGGTGCCGAAGTAGGCGCGAAAGTCCTTGGACAGGCTCCAGCGGTCGCGGTTGGCGCAGGCGGCCAGGTCATCCAGGGTGATGGGCTGCTCCAGGCTGTCATCCATGTACTCGCGGGCACGACGGGCGGCGGCGTAGTCGTGGGCCTGCCTTGATGCCGGGCGCCCGCACACGGCCTGCAGCGCGCTTACCAGGCCCAGCAGCGCGTCGTCCTCTTCGAGCGGGTCTAGCCTGTCGTCCATGCTCGCGAGCATCGCGTGGGTGGCGGCCGCCAGGCGCGGGTCGCGGGAGATGCCGCCCTTGAGAAACGGCAACGGCTGGCCCCCGAGCACCTCCTGCACCAGCGCCGGGGTGAGGTAGAGCATGCGATAGCGAAACCCCGACGCCGAGCCCGCATGCCCGTCGTGCACCTCGTCCGGGTGCAGCACCAGGATCTCCCCCGGCAGGCTGTGCCGGCTGGCGCCGCGGTAGCTGAAGCTCTGCACCCCGGCCAGGGTGCGGCCGATGGCATAGGTATCGTGGCGGTGCGGGTCGAAACCGTGGGCGCTGAAGAAGGCCTCCAGGCGTTCGACCCTGGGGGACGGTGGGGCGTGTTTCACCCAGTCTTGCGGTGACGGTAGATCGAGCATTCTGCTCACCTTTCGAGTGATAGAGTCAGGCCGGCGACAACACAGGTTACAGCGTGCCGGCGTTTGCCTGAATGTGAATGTAGAAATCGTGGAACATGAAGGCGGCGCACACGGCCAGGGCGATGCCCATCAGGCGGTTGAACAGGTTGAAGTACACCTCTTTGCTGATGCGCTTGCCCAGCACGGCGCCCAGCAAGGCGTAGAGGCCAGGCGCGCCGGCAGCGCCCAGGGCTATCAGCGCCGACACGGCGGCGATGCTGGCGCCGCTGAGGTGCGCGGCGGGGAACATCACGCTGGTGATCGGCAGCACCACCATCATGCCCTTGGGGTTGAGGGCCTGGATCAGAAAGCCGTTCCAGAAGGTCAGCGCCTTGGCGGGGGCATCGGACGATTGGGTGAGCTGGACCCTGGCGGTGTAGACCTTGAAGGCCAGGTAGCTGGTGTAGAGCCCGCCGGCCAGGGCGAGGTAGGGCAGCGCGGCCTTGGAGATGATGGCTTCGCCGGTGTAGCCGAACAGGATGAACAGCACGAACATTGCGCCGCCCACGCCGACGAAGAAGCCTGCGGTGCGGCGGAACTGGCCTGTAAGGCCGGCGTTCAGGCCCATCACGTTCACCGGGCCGGGGCTGTACATCACGCTGAAGGCGTAGAGAAAGATTTCCATTGTGTCCCCTGCGAGTGTGGGTAGGTGGTGTGCAGGTGACGTTAAACGGCCAGCCTTTGGCTGGCTTGTACGTTTGTGGGTGCCACCCAGCAGGAGCCGGCCTTGCCGGCGAAGAGGCCGTCCACTGCGGCGCAGGGCTGCGTTTACACACGCTTGGCCAGACACGTCTGAAGGACTGTAATATGCGGACAGATTTTGCGTGGGCGGTGCGCCTTGCTGGGGTTCAGGCAGGCCGTTAGGCTCCTGCGGTCGCTGAGCATCAGCGATCGGGTTTGGTCGCCCGTTGACAAAAAATCACGCTTCGGCGCCGCCTATGGCGGTTGTACGCGGGAGGCCTCGTGCCTGCCGGGTTTTGATCTTTTTGTCCCGGTCGACCAACTCGCGTACAGCTGCCACCCAACTTGCTTGGTCGCGAGCAGTGGCAGCTTCACTCTACAAAAAGTGATCGCCATGAAAAAAATCGTTCCTGATCCGCCGACTGCTCTGCTGGGTGAGCCCAGCGTTGATCCTTGTATCGAACACTCGCCATTCTTCCTGGTACGCGCAGACATACCCGAAGAAGACGCCCTGATGCATGCCTCGCTGTTGCTCAGAGGCATCTTCGACACCCTCCAGAAAGCCTGTTTGCACCCCGAGGACTCCACCAGCAAAGTTCTGCTGTGGGTCTCGTTGCATTCGACGGAATTAGCCAAGGTGCTGGTGGATGCGGTGCTCGACGGCATGGGCAATCGCAAGGCCACTGCGTAGAGGAAGCAACAGGGGCCGACCTGTTCAGCCCCTGTTGTGACAGACTTTCCGATCATGCACGGAGCGCGATGCCGATGACCCCATTTGAAACCCAATCCACCTCACCCGACGGCCGCTATCGCATCGAGGCTGCGCCGTGGGAAGCCGGCAACTCGCACTGGGTGTATCCGCCGCGGATTGTCGATGCCGTGTCGGGTGCCTGCCTGTTCGAGTTCCAGGACCAGCGCTGGTCCCTGGACCGCGCGGCATGGTTGAGTGATACGCAGGTCGAGCTGATGTTGCGCAAGTATCCAGGGCAACTCACAGGGCAAGGCTTACGGGTGAGGGTTGATTGCGCGGGGCGTGTCGCGAGGTGCGGTGAGGGTGCAGGTGTTGAATTGGCTGACCTTGAGACTGCACTCGAGCGCCATGCTTGTGGGTAACTGAAAAACCATCGGCTACCAGCGATTCGAAGTGCAGGGCTTGATCAAGCCATGGCCGGATGTTGGGTCTTTCTGGATGACGACCGGGATTTCATTGTTCGGGCGAATACCCGGCGTGGGTGCGCCTGGGTATTCGTTTCATGTCAGGGCTGTACGCGACTGTCGAACGGTTCGAAGTCGCGCTCGGTGAACGCTTCTGTCAGCACATTCGAACTGCACAGCCATTCGATCGCTTCCACCAGCCCGTTACCCGCAACGAGGGCGGCTTCACTGTGACGCGGCAGCACATAGATGCGCTCCGGGTCGCTGGGGTGAATGATGAGTTCGTCGCCGTCGTAGGTGTCGCCAATGATGATGCACTGCAAGGCCTTTTCCTTGGGCATCAGCTCCTTGTCGTCGTCCCAGAACCAGTACTGGTTGATGCGCTCAACCCACTGGGCCTGGCTGTTTTCGCCGTGCAGCAGTTGATGGGGCGGGTAGATGCGCACGTACACGCCGCCAAGAATGCCTTCGCCGAACTGCGTGACGTACTCGCGGTAGCCTGTGGGGAAGCGGGTACCCAACACAGCTTGTGCCTGGTCCACTTCGGCGTCTGTGGACAGCACCAGCGGGCTGCCGGTAACAGTGATGTTTTCAAACATTGGGCCTGTCCTTTTGCGTGGTATCCAAGGGTGCAGGTTTTTAGCGTAACGGGGGCTTGGGGGCAAGGCTGCCACGTTCGCTGGATCAGGTTATCCTGCTCCCGTTTTTCAAGTGGCGGCACAGGCCGCAAGTGCTCTGGCTTGAGCATTTCAGTGAACCAGGCGATGGAACGATTTACCTATGACCGAACAGATCATCTACGGTGTTGAAGGCGAAAGCGACGAGTTCAAGGCCGCCGTGGCCAGTGCTCAGGCGACGTTCAAGTATTTCTGGCGAGAGCTGTCGTGGGAGGCGCGCAGGATCGTGAAGGGCCTGGACATGGCGGCTGTAAAAATGTCCTTCCCCATCGAGAGCGACGACCCCGGGGTACCCAGCGTCGAGAACATGTGGGTGAGCGAGATCGATTTCGATGGGCAGTCCATCACCGGCGTGCTGATGAATGAGCCAAGCTGGGCCACCTCGTTCAAGGCGTGGGAGCCTGTGACGCTGCCGTTGGCCTTGCTGAACGACTGGATGTACGTGCGCCAGGGCCATGTGTACGGCGGCTTCACCGTCGACGCGATACGCGCGGCCATGCACGAAGACGAGCGCCTGGAGCACGATGAGGCCTGGGGTATGGATTTCGGTGAGCCGGGTTTGGTCGAAGTCGTCCCGGCTGCAGAAGGTCAGCAGCCTTGGCTGCTCTCCCGTACGTTGAACCGTGCTCAAGACCAGCAGACGCTGGCGGTGCTGGAATGCACCGAGCACCCGATGGCCTTGAACATGCGCGACAAGATCGAGGAGGGCGTGAGCGCACAGCCGCAGGTGGCCCGAGACCCGGATGACGAGGGATGGCTGATGCTGCACCGCGAGGTGCTGGCGGGCAATTACACGGTGGTGGATGCGCTGTTGCGTCATGGCGCTGACCCGTTGCTGCCCAACGGCAACGGCCAGACTTCGCTGGCGTTGGCAGGCATTGCCGGTTGGCCGCGGATTCTGGCGTTGCTTGAAGGGCAGAGCGCCCACTAGCGTGGGGTGCCATTCGCCAGCAAGGCTGGCTCCTACCGACGGCGTGGTCCTTTGTAGGAGCCGGCCTTGCCGGCGAAGAGGCTCTTCTGTGCATCGCAAACAGTGGGCCATTGCTCGGGCCGCATCCAAACGGGCGGATTGGTATTCCTGTTTGGAAGAACTGCCTGGACAAGCGGATCAGTCATTCATGAAGGCGGGTGCCTACTCGGGGCGCCCATCCCAGGCATTCAATGCAACCAGCACATCATCAACCACAGCCTTACTCATCTCTTGCAAGTAATGCGAAGCCCAGGCATGTCGGCCTGTATCGCGCTCTTGCGTGGCATCCTCGGCCAGTCGCTTGGCCAGGTGCAACAGGTCGGAAACGTGGGCCAATGCCTCGTTGATCGGTACGCCGGCATTAACCCGAAACAACGCCTGCTCGCCCTGGCCGGCAAAGGTCGTAAGGCCGGGAGTAGTGAGGGTATGAAGGTCAGGCATGGGCACCTCCGGGGAGGTGTGGGTGCGCGGCTGCATTGGCTAGCTCCTTGACTACACAAAAGAAGCGCCTGCACTGGTTGGTAGGCGCTGTCGCACCTTGACTGATTCGGGTTCCTACGCCCGGCCGATGATTTGGCAGCGGCGCTGGAAGGTTAGCCGGGAGGGTAAGTGGGGGCAACCGCTGGTGGGTTAAAGCTGTAAAGAGATGTGATTGGAGATGGCAAGCGGGGCGGGAGATAGGCGCTGGTCCCTTGCGTTGATAGCAGCAGAAAGCAATCACCCAAAAACAACAAAGCCCTCGCATTTCTGCGAGGGCTTCGTCTTAAATGGTGCGGCACCAAGAGTCGAATCGAATGGTAGTTTATTGAAATTTAATATAAATTTAATAACTAGCCTACAAGTATACCTCTAAAAGTACCCGATTGTTGCTTGCCATAGTTTATGGTGGAGCATAGAGCTGTGCTCTGCTCGCAATAATAAATATGTATGGTTGAGTTGATTTTAGTGGTTGGCAGATGGTGAAAAAATGGTTTGAGCTCTCTTTGTTGAGAAAAAAAGGCGACAGATTACCTGTTAGGTAACCGAGGGGTAAAACTTTCTACTGCTGTCGCCAGCTTGTAGACTCTTCTTTTCTTTGTTTGGACTTACACAAATTAAAGGCGAATTGATTACCAATTGTCCACTGGTTGGGAATCCTGCAAGATAAGAGCTCGATAATGATGGGCGTGTAGTGTTGGTGCATAAAGTGGATTGAAGTTTTCACTTTCTCTCAAGAGTAACGAGTACCTGTGATCTTTTGATTCATGCTTGTGAGATAGATCGCAATTAAGCCCGAGTGGCTTCAAGAACTTCTCATTAAACTCGTGGGAGTCGGCTCCGGACATAAATATCATCGATTCGATCGATGGTCCTTCAACAATATTTGCCGATCCACTAAGTGCCTCGAAGCCAAATTTCGAAATGGCGCAATATAGTTTGATGTGGAACTTGTTTTTCTTTATTGTGCCGTCAATCGCTTGTGAACTCAGTCCAAGCTCTTGCAGCTTGTTGTAGTCAATTCCTGATATGCTGCTGTAAGCTTTCTCAAAAAGTTTCACCTCAGAGGAGCGGGTTACAATTTTTGTTTTTTCTGGTGATATCTTACGCACCACGTTTAGCCAGTTTTCTACCCTCTGCTCACTTTTAAGGTACTGATGGCCGATAAATGGAGTTATTAAATATATGTCGTCAAACAGAATTGCCCACCTGTGCTGTAGTTTTCTTAACCATTGCATGATCTGAGTTTTGGAGAAGCTCCCTGGTGTTAAGTGTCCTTGCAGATTTTTTGCGCCTACTATATTGATTAGCGCGAAATCAGTTTCTTTAATATTTGCCGATTCGCTATAGGGCTTGCTGAAGTATGATACGGTATCCAGTCCGCACTCACATTTACAGGGAAGCCTGACAATCTGATATTCCGGCCTAGGCCCCCCGCCGTTTGCCAGATACCAGTTTAGGTATCGATCAAATCCATTTGATATATTGTTGATTTGCCCAATAAGTATTTCATACGCTTTTTCATCTAAGCCGGCACCGCATTTATGACATGTATAAAGTGGTTCCCCGGTCGGGCTATAGTTATGGTCAAGTTCATGAAGTCCAATATCTTGCGCAAGATAGTCATCGCATGTGGCAATCTCGCCAATTTCTAAATTTAAGGGCTCAGGCATACCCTCAAGAAAAGCATACTCAACTTTCTCAGCGCCTTCATAAGCATAGCAAACGTCGGGATTAACTACCTTTATTCTAGACAGTTTTTGACATTTAGTGCACTCAAAAGTTACCACTCCGTCTTCATCGAATTTTGGGATTAGTGTTCCATTAGGTAACGTAACATTAGATGTCAAGGCTTGCGTAAATACTATTACGCTTCTACATCCTTGGCATTGTATATTGTATTTTTTTACATTTTCAGGCTCAATTAGCCGCTCTCGCATTTCTCTTAAATCATGAGTTTCAAATATTATCTTTCCGTTTTCAAATTTCATCCCTAAATCTCGTCGAGATGCTGCGGTTAAAAGAAGTATTACCTGTCGCGACGGCATGGTGTAATTAACGTCAACCTCGCTGCCGTCGTGCTAGGAGTAGATTTATATCGCCTTTCTTGTCGATCCTAAAGATAAAGTTTGAGCGGTAATAAGTATTACGAAGTGCTGAGGCTTGCTTGGATTTCAAGCGCTTCCGAATTTTCGCCGAAAACTTTAGCCTTCATCAGCTTTAAGTCGGAACGGTGGAGTAACAGTTTTACATCTAGGTTATCAAACAATGCGTAGTCTTCAGCGAATCTCATGAACTTTCCCCCTTTCTTGCTCAAGCAGTTATAGAAAAGAAGAACCAGTTCGTAATCCGATAGCATGGAGCGCACAATAGTTCCCAGATGTTTTTTGTCTACTCCGTCAGAGTTTTCAATAAACCTGAAAATTGAATACAAGCTTCTGAAGTATAGGCCTAAATCACCACGATGTGACTCAAGTACAGAGTTATATGCAAACTTGGAGGCCTCGCTCGTTATAGTGCCCTCTTTGCGAAAGCGAACGAATCGTAATCTAAGCTTTCTGCGCCAGTTCCGAAAGCAGTCTCTTCCCTGAATGACAACGGCATGACCATTCCTTGTTAAGTGCAGATCAAATCCTTGGACAATTTGCTGCTGCAAACTTAGCAAGTTGTAAAATTGCGATTCAATCTGTTGCCTATGAGTCTGAGCATGGCTCGACTTAATATCCTTTCTTTGAAAGTGAAGCGAAAGTAGTACGCCAGAAAATGCGAGTGCCGAGAAAAACGCATTAAGTGTTCCAAAGGCATCACCAAAAGTACCGCTGCGAACGCCTTTCAATTCTGAGACATCCAGTGAATCTGCGTATCCAGAATACAAAAAAGCGTAATATATAATGTAAAAGCTCAGGACGGAAAATATCCCAATGGATATGATAATTCCAGATCCTATTTTTTTGCCCACCAGAGTATCTCCATGTATATCGACCCAATGTCGGGGGGCCTTAATACTCCACCTGGAGCCAAAATGCCATTATGTTCCGATGCGGAAAACGGGGTCAGGCCACGATTTTCGATATTTAATTGAAAGCGTGGTCTGCCCGCTATTCACAGTTCAGTAATTGGGTAAAAATGACCCTGTGAGGCAATCTTCATCGAAATATTATAGCGAGAGGTCGACACTAAAGCGTTTTGGTTATGCCAAACTCTCACCAATAGTAGTTAAACCCCGTTTACTCTTTTCTGATCCAAGATGGATATTATTTTTTCCGACAATTTCTTTTCTCTCGGGGATGAGATGAATTTTACAAAATCATCATTTTCATATGCATGTAGATATTTTTCGGGGACTTCCGAGTCAAACACAAACAGAAGCTGCTCTAGGTCTGGATGAGTTTCTTTAACTGTATTAAAATATTTTTTTGATGGCAGGCTGTAATTCCTTTTTACTTCAAGGCCTATTACGTGGCCGGAAAATTTTAGCAAAAAATCAACGCTATGATTTTTTGTATAACTAAACCCCTTATTTTTTTTCATATAAGCTTTCAATATTTGTTCTACCTTGCTTTCGAAGGCGTATTCTTTCTCGACAATTTTTTGTATTGCTCCGAGCTCGAGTTTTCCGCTATATGATATTTTTTGCTCTTTTCCATTTGTATCTTTAACTACTAACTGTGTCATCTTGCCATCGAAGGTTTTTTTCAAGGCTTTTTTTGCCAAAACAGTAATGAGCGGGATGAGCAGCGCAACCGCTGTTGAAATAATAAGCTCATCCATTATAGTTTCTCCTTTGCCCACGTCATGATTAAACTAACCACGTATACGGCCCCACCAATTGCTAAGGGCATATCTAACACCCAAAGCTTTCTTATAGGTTGTTCGGTTGTTAGAAAGCAACTTCCAGCCCATAGAAACAAAAAAACAAAAACCAAAATCCATGTCAACCCTACGACCTGACTATCTCTGGTGGTCGTTAAAAAGCTATTAGGGTGACCTGGGATATTCATCTGTAGGACTTTTGGTTTAGTGAGTGGCATAAGAAAAGATAGTGCTGCAGCAGCTAGAGCGGGACCAGCAAATGAAGTGTTTTCTACCTTCATTATGTATTTCAAACCCCATTCGAAAGCTACAAGGATTAACGGAAATCCATACGTTATTAAAGAGTACATTATTTTCTTCGTGCTTATTCTGGTAGGGTTATGTATAGCTTATTTTTGTGAGAAGCATGGGCACCTTCTCCTAGGTACGGACCATCCAGACGATAGCTCAACGCCACCATATAGTCTACTGCCTGCTTATGGCCGATTGTGATTTTCAAGATTTTTAGCTCGATGGATCATACGTTGGCAGGTTTCTCGCCTGCCGTTGACATTTTGAGCTTTCCCTAAAGGAAATGTTGCGGAAGAGCCTCAAACCGATCGAGGCAAGGATGTAAGTTCCTCGTCAAAATGTTCAAACCCTAATAGCTCTGCTGCGCCTACAAATACCGGTATCAAGGCGTACAAGGGCGAAAAGGGGACTGATTTATTTTTTCTCTCTGTCCCGTCCTGAATAATGTTTACACCTTCTGATCTGTTTTTCAGGAGGACGTAATGGAATCAGCTAAAAGGCGGAGTCAGCGCGACTACACGCTGACCTTTAAATTATATCTATACTGGTGATCGTTATTCGCCGTCATCTTGCGAGTTGAGATACTTTGCGATGACATCCCCGTGGCAAGCTGCTGGCTTGCAATGACAACCTAGCGTCTTACCTCTGAGCTTCTCAATGTTCACATCAAACTGTTCAGGCAGTTTGAGAAAGCGCTTTTCAAAATCATAAGAAAACTTAGCGATTACCTCTTCGCGTGTACCCTCTATGCCCATTTGATAGGGGTTTCCCCATAAAGTCCCCCTCCCGATGTAAACATCATAGCGCTCGCCTGAATCTTTATTTGAGACTTTGGTAATCTTTAAGTTTATAGTCCGTATTGGTATTTTTTTATCAAGCAACTGATTGAATAGAGTGAAAAAGCAATTTCTCTCTTCGTCTTGAAACAGAATTGCATGTGTTACCTTATCCAAGGCAGCTTCGTCTGAAGTAAAACACGTCGCCTGGAAGCCTTTCGACTTCGAATAGTCGCAAATGAAATTGTTTTCGTCGCGAATATAAAGCAGTTCTACCTTTTCAAGAGAGCTGAGAATTTTCTCAACTTTTCTTTCGAATTTTGAATACGAAAGAAAGTCGCTAGGATACGCGATTAATATTTTTGCCTCTTTACTCATACTAGATCTTTGACAGTTGCATCAGATTTACCCCACGCCTCTTTTAGATAGTTTGCCACTAAGCGACGATGGCATTGATGTGGGAGGTGTTCACTGCAGAGTAAACAACCTTCGTTAATTATATCTAGCTTTACGTGTTTCTCTATGTTTCGCTTCGACATGAGATTGAGAAATTTTTCCTCATATTGTTGCCAGGAAATTTCTTTTTTCTGGTATGGCGATAAAATTTCTTTGGTCGGTGCAAGATCTGGGATGTGAACGTAATCGACGTCGCAAATTTCTTTTAGAAAATATTTTAGATCATCTTTTTTTGCAAATCCGGAGAGCTGAGATACGTTGTTCAAGCGGACGTCTACAATTCGTTTTGTCCCTGAAAGCTTGATTAATGCAAAAAAACGCTCAGCTTTTTTTTCCGTGAATCCGATTGTGAATATTTTCATCTGCGGCCTCAAAATACGTGGGCTACTAGTTTGTAGCTATCCCCGATCTCCGCAGGCAATCTCTCGCCCAGGCTGATCGTCATACCTCGAACATTTGTAAGTTCATAGGTTCCGTAGTTTCTACCTCGATATTCCGCTTGAATTTGAGCATCCGTAGCGGTTAGGGCGTGTTCAACTCCGTTGTATTCAAATAGCACTCTGACTTTGATGTCTCCGTTGTGCTCGGGCCCTACTCGAACCCGCGGATTCTGAGGATTGATCAGACAGAGTGACGTCCTAGGCTCTTGCAACATAGCCCTATCAATTTTGTCATTCAAGCCATAATGGCTCCTGCTTCCGTTTTCCCAGAGGGTATCAGGCTGATCCAACCAGTTACCAATCTCAGAATTCTGGATTTCTCCGACTTTAGTCCATCTCGCGCCCGAGATGATCATATTTTCACCTTGGAAGGTGCCTTGTTCGCGACCTGAAAATTCGATTCGAATGATGTCACGAACAGAGGCGTATTGACCTTGACCGTAATCCATCTCAGGGAATTGAATCTGTCGCTGCCCCGCCGTACGACCAACTGGCCTGATCCACCGTCCGGCATACGGTCCGGAGTAAACCTTCCCGGCGATACAGCGTCCACCGTGCTTCCACGAGTTAGCCAAGCAAACGATATCGTACTGATAGGGCATTGGATCCTTCCTTGTGTGATGGCAGTGTGCCTTCCTTAGATCCTCGCTTGTCGTGTGTTCAGAAGCAAGTCCCGCTTTGGTTTGATCTTTCTTCGTACGCCTGCTGTGCCGACGTAAGCTTCGGTGTCTGAAACCGAAAATAGATGGTTCTAATGCCCATTCGTTCTGCTTCAGGCTTTTAAGCGATTACAGCCCGTGGTTGCATTTCGAGGAGCGTAAGGGGATTGGTCTTGGTTTCGTAGAACTACCTGAGGAATCACGGATGACCTGTTTCTCGTCTTGCCTAGGGTCGAAGTGCCAGGACTTTCTCAAGCGATGGACAAGCAACCGCACGGTCAGTAGGTAGTAATAGCGCGTCGATTCGGCGTTTCGGTTCACGCGTTGGCTTAGAAACCATGCGAGATGCTTTTGCTGCCACGTCCAAGGATTATCGCGTTGCCAGCGATCAGCTATTGCTGTTTGGATAGCCTTCGCCTGACGCAGATGGCGTTGGCGCGTGGAATGAGATCCAGTCAGGACGCCCGCCAGGAACAGCTCCATATCGAATGCCTTACTCATGCTCTGCTCCCCATGTAAGCAGAAACTACGTCGATACGACCGTGCCCTAACTCATAGCTGATTTGTGCTTGGGCCTCCTGATCGAGGTGTCGGTCGAGCTGGTAACAACTGCCACCGTTGATGGGCGCAGGATGCTGGGTGATTTGCTCATAGCGTTCGCATGCAAAGGCTGCCCGTAGTTCATGAAAGCCTTTGAGGTTGTGTTTATGGAGAGTCTCCCGTGCGGGGCGAACGAGTACCTGTTGGAAATCACGGTAGCTTTCGTGCTGAGCTAATTGGTTGCGGCTACCGTCAGGCGAGACTTGAAGGGCGAATGCCAGTGCGTCGCGGATGTGCTCATCCACCGTTATCCACCGAGGGGCCGAGGGCCACCTTTGGTGCCGTCCCGGATGTTGATCCTCCCGAGTTGCTCGGCTTCCCGTTGCAGTCGAGGAAGGTCGGCCAAATGGCCTCGCGTAAGCGCATTCCGGCGGCTCGCGCCAAGTGCACGATGGCGGCGGCGCGTGGCATTTGGTGTTCGCAGAGTACGTCAACGATCCGTTTCACATGTTCGCGGTCTTGGCCTTGCGGCACCGATTGACGAACACTGGTGCGCCGCATTCCCAACGCCTTGCTTGGACTCGGCACTTTCACATACTGATCACCGCGAAGCGCCGCCATGGTCCGGTTCACGCTAGACAATCGGTTTTGCGCGGTGGCGATGCCTATAGCGCTTTGTTCAACTTGCTGACGCAGATATCCGGCGTATTCCAGCAAGGTCTGCCGATCAATTTGCCGTGCATCGTTAAATCCTGGTCCATCCTCCGAGCGACACCACCGAACAAACGCCTGCCAGCGATCACTGTGCGCCTTGACCGTGCCGTAATGTCCGCCGCCAAACAGATCGCGCAATGCCTGCGGCCCGGCATAGCTCATTTGCCGGCCATAGCCAAAATTCCGCCCATCTCGTTTACCCACCAACGCCATGATCAAACTCCTCTCGTAGCCAAGCCCTTTCAAGCCTTTCCCCACGTCATCCCGCCAAGAGTGTTGAGTGTTATCAGGGATCAAGGCCCCTGCGACCTGTGAGGATTGTCCACTAACGCGGGACTGACGGCTCTTTACGACCGGGAGCTTGGGCATCTCATGATCTGGCCTCCTGAACACCGAATACCGGTGGGCGGGTGGAGGCTGCATTGGCTGACGGGGCCAATGTCGCGAGATCCTGAGTCGAGTGAAGGCAGTGAAGCGATGACAGGGGCACACCTGACTGTCAGTCAGGTGCAGTCCATTCCGTGGGCTGCGGCACCATCATCCGCATCGCTGTTGCTGGTGACTTCGGTGTTTGTCACGCCGATTGTCACGAGGGGGAATGCCGCAAAGCCTTGTACGAGTTGGGCTGCAGCAGTGGTAGGAGCGCCCGTCTCTTTCCGGGAGAAAGAGACGGACGCAGGTTGGCGCACGGGAATGGCCAAGCGGATAGGTTGCTGCAGGGCAGCTATGAAAGGGGATGAGTTGCCGCAGTGGGCACACTGATAAAAGTAGGCATCCATCACATCGCTGTGACCGTGCGAGCCGCCGGACGCTAATCGCACTTTGGGAGAACCACCACGGTGTGGCGTAGCCTTAAAGGTTCTGGCTACCTGGGTTGCTGTCAACGACAGCGCTTTGCCCGATCATTTCTACACCTGTGGATAATTCGGATCAAGGCTCTAATTATCGGGAGTTCTGCGGCTGTGGATGAAATTATCCACCGGTGGAAATCAGTGGTTTTCCACAGACAGTTGCGCGGGCTTTTGATTTTTTAAGTGAGGTCCATCCAAACAGGGCGGCTTTGCAGCCCTGTTTGGATGGACCCGCGTGGACAAGCGGATCACTGAGGTATGAAGACCGAGCGCTTACTCAGTTGCGCCACGTTTTGCTTTTAGGCGAGTGACGTTCGCTCCGGTCTGGTTCGCGAATTCGTGTGGAGTGACATGCTCCTGCCGGTTGGCCTCCAGGTACCGGCTCCACCAGTTCATGATCAGCCTGCGCTCCTCGATAAACTCGGCCTTGTGAATGTAAGCGGCGCGGACGTTGTTGCGCTCCTTGTGGCTCATCTGCCGTTCAATGGCTGTCTCCGACCACAATCCTGATTCGATCAGTGCGCTGCAGGCCATCGAACGAAAGCCATGGCCGCAGATTTCGGTTTTGGTGTCGTAGCCCATCTTTCGAAGCGCGCTGTTCACCGTGTTTTCAGACATGGGTTTCCAGGGCTTGGTATCGCCTGCAAACACCAGGTCGAATTTACCGGTGAGGACGTGGATCTGTTCAAGCAGGGACACGGCTTGCTGCGATAAGGGTACAAGATGGATATCCCCGGCCATTTTTGTACCCCTTGTGGAAAAGGGGACGCCGTCCAACGCGGGACGGGTGTCGGGAATCTCCCAGGTGCCGCGCTTGAGGTCAAACTCGTTCCAACGGGCAAAGCGCAGTTCACTGGAGCGGACAAACACATGCAGCGAGAGCATGGCCGTCAGCCGGGTAAGTACGCGGCCGTTATAACCCTCAATGCGCTCCTGCAATTCAGGCAGACGCGATAAGGGTAACGCTGGGCGGTGAACAACCCTCGGGGCTTTGATCAAACCTTCAAGATCGGAGGCAGGGTTTGCCGCGATCTGTCGAGCACGCTTCGCCTCGCGCATGATGCTTTGCAGGTAGTTTTGTACCCTTAACGCGACGTCAATCGTGCCACGCTTCTGGATTGCTTCCAGAGGTTGCATCAAGTCGTGAGTGTCTAGGTCGCCAATAGCGCGATCACCGATTAGTGGAAAAACATGGGTTTTGAGACGGCTCAGGACTGTCTTGGCATGGCCCGGAGCCCACTTGGCAGACATCGCTTTGTGCCAGTCCAAGGCTGCGTTCTCAAAGGTTCGGCCTCGGATTGAGGCTTGTGTCTTGGCTTGGTGTTTGGACTCGATGGGGTCGATGCCTTTCGCCAGCATCCGCTTGACCTCCAGGCGCTTGTTGCGAGCATTGGCGAGGCCGACCACGGGGTAGCTGCCGAACGAGGTCAGTCCTTCGCGGCCATCAGGTTTTACATACCTGAGACGCCAGCCTTTACGGCCATTGGGTTGGACTAGAAGATAGAGGCCATCGCCGTCGAAAAGCTTGTAGGCGCGGTCGGTGGGCTTGGCTGAGCGGCAAGCCGAATCGGAGAGTGGAGCAGTGGTCCGCGACATAAGGGTACTCCCCCTTTATCGAATTACCTTACCTCTAACACTACCCCTAAAACGGTTGGAATCCACCAGTTTCTGACGGAAACCGATGGAACGCCAAAACGAAAAACCCGCCAAAAGGCGGGTTTTTCGGGGGTTTCAGAAACACTGAAAACTGTCTCTGCAACCTTGTGATGGTGCCGGCACCAGGAGTCGAACCCGGGACCTACTGATTACAAGTCAGTTGCTCTACCAACTGAGCTATACCGGCATAGGGGCGCTATTATAGCGATCGGTTTGGTTCTGTAAACCACTTCCGCTCAATCTTGCGCAAGGCCACGGTTCACGTGGCCTGCAGCCCTTCTACTACCACCCGCGATGCAGGCTTTCGGCAGTCGGTTCGGCCTTGGCCGGGTCGAACAGCATCGGCTTCTGTTCATGGCAGCCACGCTTGCCGCATTTCACGTAGCGATGCGGCTGCGCCGGCAGGCCATTGTCGCCCAGCACCTGCATCTGCGGCATGTCCCAGCCCGCAAGGCTGTCGCCGCGGCTGGCGTGCCCACCGGCACAGCCACCCAGCAGCAGGGCAAAGGCCACCAGGGCGATGGTGTTGAAGGTGTTCATGGTCATGTGTGTTTTCCCGATTGCATCATGCGGCCCGCAAGCCGTCAGTCCTTGTTCAATATCCGGTGAATCGTGCCGCCACAACCCTGGTAGCACTGGTCGTACTCGCGCCCGCAATCACTCGACAGGCCCGCGCTGTAGGGGTAGCTCGGGTAGTAGCAACTGCGCCGCGCATCCTTCTTGCTCTTGCCCTGCTGGCAGTACTGGTAACTGCGCATCTCGGACTGGTACAGGGCCTGGTTGGCGTTGTCCTGCATGCGTGCCAGTTGCCCGCAGTAGTTGCGCTGTTGCGAGCACGCGCTGATGCATTGCATGCCGTGCTGGCTCGGCGGTGGCGAATAGCGATAGGTGTAGCTCGGCCCACAGCCGCCCAGCAGGCCGGCGGCCAGCAGCAGCGCTGCGCGCCAGTGAAAGGTGATGCTCACGAGAGGGTGTTCCTTGTTCAGTCCTCGCTGAATTCCAGCAGGTCTCCCGGCTGGCACTTCAGCGCGCGACACAGCTTCTCCAGGGTCTCGATCTTGAAACCCTTGATCTTGCCGTTCTTCAGCAACGATAAGTTAGCTTCGGTAATGCCAATAATCTCGGCCAGGTCCTTGGAACGGATCTTGTTCCGGGCCATCACGACGTCGAGCCTGATGATTATCGGCATGGGGCTAGGCTAGACATAACAGTTGTGTTCATCGCTGATGGTCTTGGCGTCACGCATGAGGAGGGAGAAGGCACACAGCAATATGCCCTTCATGATCTCGTAAACCGCCGCGGATGATACACCGATCCCCACGCTGAAGCTCCTTTCGCCTGGCGGCAGGTCGATGCAGAAGGCCAGGCCCTGCAAGGTGGCGATCACCGGCCACAGCAACGGCAGGCCGATGCACAGCAGGCCCACCCACCACAGCAGCTTGATGTTGGAGGCCGTCCACGTCTGCCCGCGTGACAGGCGGATGAAGAACAGGCCGGTGAGGTACAGGGCCAATACCGACAGGCTGGCCGGGATCATGTCCAGGGTGATGACCAGTGCCTGGGCCAGGACGCTGGGCTGGAAGCCCGGCGCCACCAGCAGGGGCATCTGGTCGGCGAAGCTTTGCAGGTAGGCGGCCAGCACGTCGTGCCGGTCGAAAAGCCAGAACCAGGCATTGCAGCCAAATTCGGCCAGCGCCGTACCCCACGCCAGCAACGCCGCAAAGGCACCGATTGCACGCAGACGCGAGCGTGCGTAGGCCACTGTTTTGCTGTTCATGGTTTTTCCTTGGTCTGGTTTGAACGGGGCGGATTATTGAGCAAAAATTATCGCAGTACAATAATTAATTTGTGTGGGATGAGGTGGTGTGGCGATTTGACTCGCAGGGGGGGCGGGGTCAGCGTTGCGGCCTTCGCGGGTCAGGCCCGCTCCCACAGGGATCGCCGCCAACCTTGTGGGAGCGGGCTTGACCCGCGATTGGGCCTTACAGGCTACGCCGGATTTGGGAATTATAATTTACGGGCCTTGCAACCACCTTTCAGGGGCTTTCACCAAATAACGAACAATCCGCAGCAAAATTCATTAGTCATTCTCTATCGATTTGACTTACACAATGCCCTCAGCTAATTTGTTGTGCATTATGTTGAACACTCAAGCGTTGCCGCTCCTCACCTCCCGCCTGGTTTCCCGTGAACGTCACTGGACCGGCGACCTCTAGCGCCACCCTCCCAAACCCCGGCTTTTTCGCTGACGCTCCCGTCAGCCCCTCGCGTTTTTCGTAATGCCCATGGGAGGGCACCATGCGTTCCTGGATCTATCTGTTCATCGCCATCGTGGCCGAAGTGATCGGTACCACGTCGATGAAATTCGCCGCCGATCATTCGCCGATTCTCGGTCACGCCCTCATGTACGCCATGATCGGCCTGTCCTACGGCTTCCTCGCGCTCGCCGTGAAGCGCGTGCCGCTGGGTGTGGCCTACGCCCTGTGGGAAGGCATCGGCATCGTGCTGATCACCGTGGTCAGCGTCACCTGGCTGGGTGAAAGCATCGGCCTGCTCAAGGCCCTGGGCCTGGGCGTGATGATCGCGGGTATCCTGCTGATCAAGTCCGGTACCCGCAGTGCCCGCCGTGAAACCACCGGGGAGGCCCTGCCATGCTGAGCCTGCAAGTGATCCCCTTTGCCTGGTTGGCACTGGCCATCGTGCTCGAAGTGCTCGCCAACCTGCTGCTCAAGTACTCCGACGGCCTGCGCAAGCGCTGGGTCGCAGCGGCGTCGATCGTCTGCGTGCTGGCTGCCTTCACGGCGCTGGCCCAGGCGGTCAAGGACATCCCCCTGTCGATGGCCTACGCCATCTGGGGCGGCTTCGGCATTCTTGCCACCGTGGCCATGGGCTGGGCCCTGTTCGGCCAGCGCCTGGCCGGTCGCGGCTGGCTTGGCCTGCTGCTTCTGCTGGGCGGCATGGGCCTGCTGAAACTGGCCTGATCGCAGTTCTTAGAGCCATTCGCGAAAATGCTTATGCACAAGCTGCATGCCAACTCGGCGCGTAGTGCATCGCCAGTGGCCAGCCCGTTCGTCTTTGCGCAAATGGCTGTTTTTGCTCAGGTTTAGAAGGTGAACAAAAAATGACCAGCTGTCGCCAGCCCTTGTCGGGCGGCTTTTTCAGCGATTCATCAAAATGTTGCGCACAGACTTATCCACAGGTTTGCGCGTCAACCGCGCTCTGCCAAAAGCATCAGATTCCGCGGCGTGAGAGGGTAGGGGCAGAAGCTGCCAAGGCGCACCTCGAAGCCCTGTTCGCCCAGGTACAGTGCGCGATCCAACACCAGCCATAGCTCCAGCGGGCGGCGGAACAGGTTGCGCACCTGTTCAAGGTTGCGCACCCGGGCCAGTCGCGCCCAGCCAGCCTGTTCCAGTGCCGCCCAATCGGGCGCACCCGTCACCTGCAGCCCCTTGAGTTCGGCCAGGTCCTGGCAGTACTGGGCGAAGGGCTTGTGCAGCCAGTGGCTGGGCAGCGAAGGGGTGGGCAGGTAGCTGTCGCAGCCGCGAACCTCGCGTTGCAGCAGGTCGAAGCCCAGGCGCCGCGCCATCGACGCGTCACGCTGGCGGCGCACGCGGTTGCCGGCGGTGACGGTTTCGCTCAGCGGCAGGCCCAGGTCGTCGACCGACAGGCTCAACGTCGAAGCTTGAGCGGCTGTGGATAACGCTTGGTAGTGCGCTGTGCTGATACGGTTGTAGCAGCACGGCGCAATCGCCAGCTGACGGCAGCCGCCAGCGCTGGCCAGTTGCATCAGGCGCACGTGCAGGTCGCCGCAGGCATGCAGCGCAACGGCGGTGTGCTGGCTGCCCAGCTGGGTGGCAGCATCGGCGGCCATCACGTCCTGCAGGCGATGCTCCGCAGGCAGGTGATGGTGCTGGCTGAGCTGTTCGCCGGCCAACACCAGCGCGGGGTCGTATTCCAGGCAGGTCAGTTGCTGCGCCGGGCCCAGCAGGCGCCGGCCCAGGTGCCCCTTGCCCGCACACCAGTCCAGCC
The DNA here is from genome assembly GCF_002478435.1 of Pseudomonas sp. UBA7500. Lineage (NCBI taxonomy): Bacteria > Pseudomonadati > Pseudomonadota > Gammaproteobacteria > Pseudomonadales > Pseudomonadaceae > Pseudomonas > Pseudomonas sp. UBA7500. The sequence goes on from NZ_DLNW01000003.1 coordinate 25,036, forward strand.
AGTGCGTGGGCTGGCGGGCAAAATCAAGGCGCCCGGCAAAGGCCTCGATCTGCTGCCATTTGCGCCCTGGCACGTCCACGTTCAGGCGCGCGTTGGCAGTGGCCAGCTCGATTGTGGATAACTCGCCCACCGCCGACAGCGCCTGGCACTGCGCGGCCAGCTGTGGATAAGGTGCGGGGGCATGTTCAGGCGGGGTGTCGGCCTCGCTCAGCGGCCGCTGGCGCAGCCAGTGGCTCAGGGCGGGGTGCTCGCGCTCCCACGGCAGGTGCAGCTGGGTAAACGGCCGCGGCCGCCACAGGCCCTGGTGCTCCAGCAAAAAGCTGTTAAGGGCCTGGAAGCGGCTATGCAGTGGCTCGCCCTGCAGTACCTCAGCGGCCCTGGCAGGCATCGACCCGCAACCAGCGCTCGAGCACCTTGAAGCCCTGCACCAGCAGGAACGAGATCAGCAGGTAGAACAGGCCGGCGGCAAAGAAGATCTCCACCGGCAGGTAGGTGCGCGCGATGATCGTGCGTGCCATGCCGGTCAGTTCCAGCAGGGTCACGGTACTGGCCAGGGCGCTGGCCTTGAGCATCAGGATCACTTCGTTGCTGTAGGCCGGCAGGCCGATGCGCGCCGCGCGCGGCAGCATGATGTAGAACAGCGCCTTGGCCCGGGACATGCCCAGCGCCCGCGCCGCCTCGATCTCCCCGCGCGGGATGGCCTGCAGCGCGCCCCGCAGGATCTCGGCGATGTAGGCGGCGGTGTGCAGGGTCATGGTCAGCACGGTGCACCAGAACGGATCGCGCAGGTACGGCCACAGGGCGCTGTTGCGCACGATCTCGAACTGCGCCATGCCGTAGTACACCAGAAACAGCTGCACCAGCAGCGGCGTGCCACGGAAGAAGAAGATGTAGCCATACGGCAGCGCGCGCACATACCAGTGGCGCGAGGAGCGGGCGATGCCCAGCGGGATGGCCAGGATCAGCCCGGCGATGACCGCGATGGCCACCAGCTCCAGGGTCAGGGTCGCGCCCTGGGCCAGGCGTGGCAGCCACTTGATGATCACTTCCCAGTTCATTGGTTGGCCCTCGCGAAGCCGCGTGCGGCGCGTTTTTCCAGGAAGTGCATGCCGATCATCGCAAGGATGGTCAGGCCCAGGTAGATGATTGCCGCCACCATGTAGAAGGTGAACGGCTGCTTGGTAACGGTCACGGCCACCTGTGAGTGGCGCATGATCTCTTCAAGGCCGATCACCGACACCAGCGCGGTGTCCTTCATCAGGATCATGAACAGGTTGCCCAGGCCGGGCAGGGCGATGCGCCACATCTGCGGCAGGATCAGCCGCGAGAAGATCCGCGCCTTGGATAGCCCCAGGGCCAGGCCCGCTTCGCGGTGGCCCTTGGGGATGGCCAGGATCGCGCCACGGAACACTTCGGTGGCATAGGCACCGAAGCAAAGGCCCAGAGCGATCACGCCGGCAGAAAAGGCGCTCAGCTCAAGGCCGGGAATATTCAGGAGGTCGCCCAGCTTGCTCATCAGGCTGACGGTGCCGAAGTAGATCAGCAACACCCACAGCAGCTCGGGCACGCCGCGCACCAGGGTCGAGTAGAAACCGCCAAGCCACTGCAGCGGCTTGTACGGCGAGGTCTTGGCCAGGGCGCCGAGCAACCCCAGCACCAGCCCCAGGCACAGGGCCGACAGCGCCAGTTGCACGGTCATCAGGGTGCCAGCCGCCAGGGCCGGACCGAATCCGTAGAGATCAATATTCATGGGCAGGCTTGTTCAGGGACGGGCACCGCCGCAGGGGCGGTGCCGGTCGGGCGAATCAATAGATGCTGAAAGGGAAGTACTTGTCGTTGATCTTCTTGTAGGTGCCGTCGGCAACGATTTCCTTGAGGGCGGCGTTCAGCCTGTCGCGCAGCTGGGTGTCACCCTTGCGCACGGCAATGCCGACCTTGTCGCTCTCGTTGACCGGGTCGCCCTTGAACTCGTAGTTCTTGCCGGCATCGGACTTGAGCCAGTCGTAGTTGGCGTACTTGTCGGCCAGGATGGCGTCCAGGCGGCCGGAGGTCAGGTCCAGGTAGGCGTTTTCCTGGCCGTCGTACAGGTTGACCTTGAAGTCGCCGTCCATGCCGCCGTTGTCGTCCAGCCAGGTCGCGGCCTGGGTGGCGCGCTGGGTACCGATGGTCTTGCCCTTGAGCGAGGCGCGGTCGGTCTTGAAGTCGACGTTTTTCGGGGCGATGAACTGCTGCTTGTTGGAGTAGTACGGGTCGGTGAAGTCAACGGCCTGCTTGCGCTCGTCGGTGATCGACAGCGACGAGATCAGGAAGTCGAATTTCTTGGCGTTCAGAGCCGGGATGATGCCGTCCCAGTCGGAGGTGACCACTTCGCATTCGACCTTCATCTTGGCGCACAGGGCGTCGCCGATGTCCTTGTCGAAGCCTACGACCTGGCCGCTGGCATCCTTGTTGTTGAAGGGCGGGTAGGCCGCTTCGATGCCCATTTTCAGCTTTTCGGCGGCCATGGCGTTGGCCGAGAACACCAGGGTGGCGGCAGCGGCCAGGAGGAATTTCTTGTAGTTCTGCATGCGTGTTGCTCCGTTAGCGGTTGCTGGACATGAATTGTTTACAACGCGCCGAGTTCGGGTTTTCGAAAACCTGCTGCGGCGATCCTTGCTCTTCCACCAGGCCCTGGTGCAGGAAGATGACTTCACTGGACACCTGCCGGGCGAAGCTCATTTCATGGGTAACCAGTAGCATGGTACGGCCTTCTTCGGCCAGCGCGCGGATCACGTTGAGCACTTCCTGGACCATTTCCGGGTCCAGCGCCGAGGTGGGCTCGTCGAACAGAATGACCTTGGGCTTCATCGCCAGGGTGCGCGCAATGGCGGCACGCTGCTGCTGGCCGCCGGAGAGTTCGGCCGGGTAGCTGTGGCGCTTGTTGTGGATGCCGACCTTGTCCAGCAGCGCCTCGGCGTGCTCGATGGCCTCGGCCTTGCTCTGGCCGAGCACGCGGCGCGGCGCCTCGATGATGTTGTCGAGCACGCTCATGTGCGGCCACAGGTTGAAGTTCTGGAACACGAAGCCGATCTCGCTGCGCAGGCGGTTGATCTGCCTGTTGTCGGCGGCGATCAGTTCGCCGTTCTTGCCGGCCTTGAGCCTGAGCTCTTCACCGGCGACCAGGATCTGGCCTTCGTGGGGGTTTTCCAGCAGGTTGATGCAGCGCAGCAAGGTGGACTTGCCGGAACCGGACGACCCCAGGATCGAAATCACGTCGCCGTCGCGGGCGGTCAGCGAAATGCCCTTGAGAATCTCCTGCGCGCCGTAGCGCTTGTGCAGGTTGCGGATTTCCAGCGCGGGCGTGGCCTGGGCCATGTGCGGTCCTCTTGAGTTCTGGTGCGTGCCTGCTGTTGTCGGCCTTCCTGGCGAGGCGCAACGCTAGCATAGCGCTCGAACGACAGCCAACAACGGCGGGCGGGGCGAAGGGCCTGTGGGCAGGTGGGTGTCGCATCGATGCAGCGGACTGTCGCGCGGATGACCGCGCGCCCCATTTCCACGGGCCGTAGCCGTGATGAAAAAAGGCGCGATGGTGCCAGTTTTGGCCGATGCTGGAAAGCCGTTTTTGACCGGTTGCACAGCATCCGGGGGTTTTGCCGGCCCTGGGCTGCGGCGCAGCCCGGGTCGTTGCTCAACCGAATTTCTTCTGCTTGGAGACGATCTCCGAGGCCTGCACATAGGCGTCCTGGAACTCGTCGCTCTCCAGCCACTGCATCGCTTGGGCCTCTTCGGTGCCGTCCAGCCAGTGGCGGTAGGCGCAGAACACCTTGCAGATGTAGTCGGTGGAGTGTTCTTCCTTGTGCCCCTTGAGCACCAGGGCCAGCAGCGGGTCGACCAGGAACACGGCAATCATCGAGGCCAGGCCGGTGTCCTGGGCCTGTTTCATTTTTTCGAACAGCGCGGTGTAGCTGCCCGATTCCATGGCCTTGGTGAACACCTGCTCGACGCTGGCGCTGGCGCTCTCGCCGCTGCTCTTGACCGCCTGGCCGCTGCGTACCATGCGGTTTTCGCGGGCCTTGCTGGCGGCGCGCTTGGCGCGTTTTTGCTGTTTGCTGCTGGAAGCCATTGCGGGTAATCCTTGAAAGAAGGTGATGCGTGGCGCTATTGAACCTCACTCCCTCGGCAAACCCAAGCCTGTGTCGCCGCGTGCAGCAGGGGCGTGCCGCTAGGGCAGCCGCCCGCACAGCGCATTGCCTTCATAGCCGTGCATGATCGGCGCCAGGAACATGAACGGGCCGCAGGCATTGAGGTAGGGGTTCTTGTCGACGCTATGGGTGGTGTACATCAGCACGCGCTCGTCGCCGAACCTGTCGTGGCCGAACGCGGCTTCGGTGTAGGTCGAGCACACCGGCAGCTTCAGCGGCACGGGCAGCACCACCAGCCACAGGCTGATGCCGCACCATTCCCGAGTGGCTTCGGAACGTTCGGTGCGGGTGATGTGCGGGGTGATATCACGGCCGAGCAGCTGGCGGTAGGTGTCGGTCTTTTCGACGCGGGTCTGGGGCGAGGCGGACTTGAAGCCGACGCAACCGTTCAGGCACACCAGCGCAAGCGCCGTCATCACAAGCCTTTTCATCCATGAACCCTGGTAGGCGCCGGCCTGGCCGGCGAAGGTGACGACCTGGCGAGCACCAAATCGCAGGCAATAAAAAACCCCAAGGAATCACTTCGCTTGGGGCTTTTCGGTATTAGTGGTGCCCAGAGACGGAATCGAACCGCCGACACGGGGATTTTCAATCCCCTGCTCTACCGACTGAGCTATCTGGGCAACGGGGCGCATTAAAAGCGTTTTTCGGATTTGCGTCAACGACTTTTTGAAAATTTATTAAATTAATTCCGTCGCTTACGAATTTCCGGGGTTATTCGGCAGGCGGCACGTAGCCTTCGGCCTTCTCGTATTCTTCGCCGGAGAAGAACTTGTCCATCTCGCCCTGGAGGTACTTGCGGTCCTCGGCGTTCATCATGTTCAGGCGCTTCTCGTTGATCAGCATGGTCTGTTCCTTCTGCCAGTCGGCCCAGGCCTTCTGCGAGATATGCTCGAAAATGTCCTGGCCCTTGGCGCCGGGATACGGCGGGCGCTCCAGGCCAGGCAGCTCTTCTTTGTACTTGCGGCACATTACGGTGCGGGTCATGACGACTCTCCTGCATTCAATACGTGGGCCGCGCGTTTGAGCAGTTTCTTGACCGGGGCAGCAAGGCCCAGGCGCGGCGGGGTGGCGAGGTTATACCAGAGCCAGTCGGCCTCGGCCACGTGGTCACCCTGGGGGGCCACCGGCACCAGCCAGGGTTGGATCGCCAGCTGGAAGTGGCTGAAGGTGTGGGTCAGGCTGTCCAGCGCCACGGGCTCGCCCAGGTTCACCCCGTGCTGCTCGGCCAGGTGTTTCAGGTCGTCGAGGCTGTCCAGCTCCGGCAGGCTCCACAAACCGCCCCACAGGCCGCTGGACGGGCGCCGGTACAGCAGGATGGCGCCCTCGTTGTTGGCCAGCAGCGGCATCAGTGTGCTGCGCTGGGGCAGGGTCTTGCGCGGCTTGGGGATCGGGTAGCGGATCTCCTGGCCGAGCATGTGCGCCTCGCAGCCGCGCTCCAGCGGGCACAGCAGGCAACTGGGCTTGCTGCGCGTGCACAGGGTGGCGCCCAGGTCCATCATCGCCTGGGTGTAGTGGTTGACCCGGCTGTGGGGGGTAAAGCGCTCGGCGTTGGCCCACAGCGCCTTGGCCACCTTGGGCTCGCCCGGGTAGCCTTCCTGCGCGGTGTAGCGGGCCAGCACGCGCTTGACGTTGCCGTCCAGGATCGGCGCACGCAGGCCCATGCTGATACTGGCGATTGCCCCGGCAGTGGACAGGCCGATGCCGGGCAGCTCGGTGAGCTTCTCGACATCGCGCGGGAATTGGCCGGCGTACTGCTCCACCACGATCTTCGCGGTCTTCTGCAGGTTGCGCGCGCGGGTGTAGTAGCCCAGCCCGGTCCACAGGTGCAGCACCTCGTCCTCCGGCGCCGCGGCCAGGGCCTCGACGCTGGGCAGGGCTTCCATGAAGCGCCCGAAGTAGTTGAGTACGGTGCTCACCTGGGTCTGTTGCAGCATGATCTCCGACACCCACACCCGGTACGGGGTGATGCCCTGTTGCCAGGGCAGGTCGTGGCGGCCGTTACGGTCGTACCATTCCAGCACGGCGCTGGAAAACTGCTCGGGATTCATCGTTTGAACAGGCCCTTGAGTGCGTCTTTGAGTTCGGGACTGACCTTGTCACCCAGCTTTTCGTTGAGCTTTTCCTGCAGCTTGTTGCCCAGCGCCTTGCCGGCCAGCTTGCCCAGGCCGTCCTTGTCCACGCGGCAGGCCTTGGCACCCAGCTCCAGCGGGCCACGGCAGCGCAGCGGGAATTCCAGCCCCACGTAGCGCTCGTTGACCTGGCAGGCCGGGTCGGGCATGTCGCGCTTGTCGCCCTCGACGATCACGCCCACGCGGTAGTCCATGCCCAGCACACGCAGGTCGAGGTCGCCGTGGCCGTTGACGGTCAGGCCCGGGATGCGCACCTTCAGGTCCGGGTTGCTGGCCACGCCGTTGCGCAGCACCAGGCTGCCCTTGAGTTCCTGGAACGGGGTGTCCTTGCCGCGTGGTTCGCCGCTCAGGGCCTTGCGGTTGAGGGTGGCGATGCCCTGGCACAGCTGCTGCTCGAGGTTGGCATTGACCAGCACACCGTTGTTGATGACGAAGCTGGCGTTGCCATTGAGGGTGTCGATCAGCGCCTTCTGGCTGTTGCCGCTGCCGGTCAGGTTGCTGCTCAGGGTCAGCAGGCCCTTGACCGGCGGGGTGTCGGTCTGGCTCTTGATGAAGTGCTCCACCGGTACGCGGTTGACCTGGGTACTCAGGCCGATCTGCGGTACCGCAGGGCGCACGTCGAGGGTGCCCTTGGTAGCGAAGTCGCCGTTGTAGAGGCCGCCCTGCAGGGTGTCCAGGGTGATCAGGCCACTCTGGCCACGGGCCTTGAGCACGGCGTTCTGGATAGGCAGCTGTTCAAGGGTGAGCACGCCGAAGCTCAGGTCTGCCTGCAGGTCGAGTACGCGCAGGCGGTCCACCGGCAGCAGCTTGTCGGTGCTCCAGGCGGTCTTGGTGGGTGCGTCCGGCAGCGGTGTGGTGCCGGCTCCTGCCAGCGCGCCGGCTTCGTTCTGCTGCACCTCGGCCTGGCGCGCGGCCTTGGCGCCGGTGGCGGCCTCGCTCTTGGCCGGCAGGTAGCGGTCGGCATTGAACGTGTCGGCTTTTAGCTGCACGCGCAGGGCCTGCTTGGCGAAGTCATCCACCGCCAGGCGGCCGGTGAAGGTGCTGTCGTCGAGCTTCACTGCCAGGTCTTCCAGAGCCAGGCGGGTGGGGCTGCCTTCCAGGCGGCTGACCAGCTCGAACTTGCCCAGGGTGGCGGCATCGGCCATCGGTGGCACTGCCACGCCGACGCTGTCGAGGAACGTGCGCAGGTCGAGCTGGGCGATGGACAGGCCGCCGGTGAGCTTGGGCGTGCTGTTCAGGTCACGCACGTTCAGCTCGCCCAGGGCGCGCAGCTGGTTGGCCGACAGCTTCAGGCCGTTCCATTCGGCGACGTTCGCGGCCATGTCCACCAGCAACTGGCCCTGGGCGGCGAAGGTCATGGTCTTGCCCTGCAGCGGCTCGCCGGAGGCTTCGCCGCTGAGCTTCATGTCTTCGAACTGGTAGCGCTTGAGCGCACGGTCGAAGCGCAGTTCGCCCTTGAGCTCGGTGCGGGCGCGCAGGGCCGGCTGGCCAGCGCTGAAGAAGGCGGTCATGGTCAGCGGAATGTTGACCCCTTCGTGAACCGCGCCGGTGCTCAGCTGGATGCTCTCGGCGCTGAAGCTCTGGCCGCTTTGCGCATCGCTGTACTGCACCTTGGCGTTGTTCACGGTGAGGCTGTCGATGTCCAGCTTGACCGGGCGCTCGGCGGCGGCCGGCTTGGCCGGGGCCTCGCCTGGGGCGGGTGTGCCGGCGCTGCCTTCGGCCGGTGCAGCCGGGGTGGCGGCCGGCAGCGGCTTGCCGATGTCTTCCCAGTTGCCGTGGCCGTGTTCGTCGCGGGCCAGGGTCAGGTTAAGGCCCTCGACGCGCACGTCGCTCATCTGCACTTCACGGCGCAGCAGCGGCAGTACGCGCACCGACAGGCCGAGCATCTGCAGGTCGGCGAATGGCACCTTGGGATTGTTGAGCGTGGCGATGCTCGCCTCGTGCAGTTCCAGCCCCAGCCACGGGAACAGGCTCCAGCCGATGTCGCCGTTGAGCGTCAGCTCGACGTGGGCCTTGTCGCGTGCCAGCTGGCGGATCTCGTCTTTGTAGTCGTTGGGATCGAAGAGGTGGGTCAGGGCAAAGCCCAGCGCCACAATGATCAGCAACAACCCGAGTATCACCAGCCCCAGGATTTTGCCGAACGCTTTCATGGGCGAGTCCTTGTAGTCCGATTGTAAAATTCAGCCGCAGAGTATAGCCCCGTGCAGGGCGCGCGGGCGCGGCGCGACCCGGGTTTGGACAGCAACCGGCGGGGCAGTTCCTGACACGGGGGTATCAGTTTTCGCAAAAACCACAGTATCAGCCTAATTTCAGCGAGTGCGGCGAATGGTACTCTCTCGCGCCTCCACGGTCCCGTTGCGGCCGATTGTCGCGTCAAAGGGCCGGTTGCCAGATAAACGACGTGCTGCCCCTGGCAGCCAAAGTCGCAGGCAGCAGGTCTGGTCGGTGGAGCATCCATATCACGAGGGGAACAACAATGAGCAGCACTACGGTGGGCGGCATCGCCAGTACGCCCGGCTTCCTGTCCAAGGAACGCATTGTCGCCAGGGCCGGTTTCAACCGCTGGCTGGTGCCACCGGCGGCCCTGGCCATTCACCTGTGCATCGGCATGGCCTATGGCTTTTCGGTGTTCTGGCTGCCGCTGTCGCAGGCCATCGGTATCAGTGCGCCGGAGATGAGCTTCGTGGCGCGCCTGTTCACCGCCGAGTGCGACTGGCCGATCTCGATGCTGAGCTGGATCTACACGCTGTTCTTCGTGTTCCTCGGCTGTTCGGCGGCCATCTGGGGCGGCTGGCTGGAGCATGCCGGGCCGCGCAAGGCCGGGGTGGTCTCGGCCCTGTGCTGGTGCGGTGGCCTGCTGATGTCGGCGCTGGGGGTGTACACCCACCAGCTGTGGCTGATGTGGCTGGGCAGTGGCGTGATCGGCGGTATCGGCCTGGGGCTGGGCTACATTTCGCCGGTATCGACGCTGATCAAGTGGTTCCCGGACAAGCGCGGCATGGCCACCGGCATGGCGATCATGGGCTTTGGCGGTGGCGCCATGGTGGGTGCGCCACTGGCGGCGGCGCTGATGAGCCACTTCGCCGGCCCTGACGGGGTGGGCGTGTGGCAGAGCTTCGTGGTGATGGCGCTGATCTACTTCGTGTTCATGCTCGGCGGTGCCCTGGCCTACCGTGTGCCGCCCACCGGCTGGAAGCCCGAAGGCTGGAGCGCGCCGCAGAAAAAGGCCGGTAACGCGATGATCACGCACCGGCACGTGCACGTCAGCGTGGCGTGGAAGACGCCGCAGTTCGCGCTGATCTGGCTGGTGCTGTGCCTTAACGTGTCGGCCGGCATCGGCATTCTGGGCATGGCCTCGCCGCTGCTGCAGGAAGTGTTCGCCGGCAAGCTACTGGGCAACGACCTGAGCTTCAGCCAGCTGGATGCCACGCAACTGGCGCAGATTGCCGCCATTGCCGCGGGCTTCACCGGGTTGCTGAGCCTGTTCAACATCGGCGGGCGTTTCTTCTGGGCCTCGTTCTCCGACTACATCGGGCGCAAGAACACCTATTTCGCCTTCTTCGCCCTGGGCGTGGCGCTGTATGCGCTGATCCCGAACATGGGCCACCTGGGCAACATCGCGCTGTTCGTGGCGGCGTTCTGCATCATCCTGTCGATGTACGGTGGCGGCTTCGCCACGGTGCCGGCGTACCTGGCCGACCTGTTCGGCACGCAGATGGTGGGCGCCATTCACGGTCGCCTGCTGACCGCCTGGGCGGCAGCCGGGGTGCTGGGCCCGGTGCTGATCACCTACCTGCGCGAATATCAGCTGGAGATGGGCGTGGAGCGGGCGGCGGCGTATGACATGACCCTGTACATCCTGGCCGGGCTGCTGGCGCTGGGCTTTTTGTGCAACGCGCTGGTGCGGCCGGTGGCCGACAAGTACTTCATGACCGATGCGCAACTGGCGGCCGAACAGGCGCTGGGGCACGACAAGGGCGCCAATGGCAGCACCGTGCTGGAGTGGAAGGCCGCGCCGGGCAGTCGGCCGCTGGTGATTGCCGCGTGGCTGGTGGTGGGCGTTCCGCTGGCGTGGGGGGTGTGGGTGACCCTGCAGAAGACAGCGGTGCTGTTCCATTAAAGGCATCGCGGGTCAAGCCCGCTCCTACAAGGATCTCTGCTGACCGTGTGGGAGCGGGCTTGACCCGCGATGAGGTCGGTACTGCTGACGCAAATTCCCCGCCAACTGTCTTCTTCGTTCCAAGCCACGCGTATCTAGGCCTATAATGGACACCTTTTTCGCCCAATGATTTTGCGGAGCTGGTGATGGTCGAACGTACGGCTAGCGTCGAGCGCAATACTCTGGAAACCCAGATCAAGGCCTCGATTAACCTGGATGGCAGCGGCAAGGCCCGATTCGATATCGGTGTGCCTTTCCTCGAACACATGCTCGACCAGATCGCCCGACATGGGCTGATCGATCTGGACATCGAGTGCAAGGGCGACCTGCACATCGACGATCACCATACCGTCGAAGACGTCGGTATCACCCTGGGCCAGGCATTCAACCAGGCCATCGGCGACAAGAAGGGCATCCGCCGCTACGGCCATGCCTACGTGCCGCTGGACGAGGCGCTGTCGCGCGTGGTCATCGACTTCTCCGGCCGCCCGGGCCTGGAGATGCACGTGCCCTTCACCCGCGCCACCGTGGGCGGTTTCGACGTCGACCTGTTCCAGGAATTCTTCCAGGGCTTCGTCAACCACGCCAACGTCTCGCTGCACATCGACAACCTGCGCGGACACAACACCCACCACCAGATCGAGACCGTGTTCAAGGCCTTCGGCCGCGCACTGCGCATGGCCATCGAGCTGGACGAACGCATGGCCGGCCAGATGCCGTCGACCAAGGGCTGCCTGTAATGCAGACGGTAGCCGTTATCGACTACGGCATGGGCAACCTGCACTCGGTGGCCAAGGCCCTGGAGCACGTGGGCGCCGGCAAGGTGCTGATCACCAGCGATGCTGCGGTGATCCGCGAGGCCGACCGCGTGGTGTTCCCGGGTGTGGGCGCGATCCGCGACTGCATGGCCGAGATTCGCCGCCTGGGCTTCGACAGCCTGGTGCGTGAAGTCAGCCAGGACCGCCCCTTCCTCGGCATCTGCGTGGGCATGCAGGCCCTGCTCGACCACAGCGAAGAGAACGACGGCGTCGATTGCATCGGCCTGTTCCCGGGCAATGTGCGCTTCTTCGGCAAGGGCCTGCACGAGGACGGCGAGCACCTTAAGGTGCCGCACATGGGCTGGAACGAAGTGTCCCAGGCCATCGACCACCCGCTGTGGCACGACATCCCCGACCGTGCGCGCTTCTACTTCGTGCACAGCTACTACATCACCGCCGCCAACGCGGCGCAGGTGGCGGGCAGTGGTCACTATGGCGTCGACTTTGCCGCCGCGCTGGCCGACGGCTCGCGCTTTGCCGTGCAGTTCCACCCGGAGAAGAGCCATACCCATGGCCTGCAGCTGCTGCAGAACTTCGCCGGCTGGGATGGTCGCCGGTAATGGGCAAGTCCCGCGCCAAGCGGCCGATCCTCACCCTCGCGCCTGAAGAAGAGCGCGAGGCGCTGGCCAAGCTCAAGCGTTTTCTCGAAGACCGCTTCGAGCTTGAGCTGGGTTCGTTCGAGGTGGCTGAAGTGCTGGAGCTGTTCAGCCAGGAGATTGCACCGCATTACTACAACAGGGCGATTTTCGATGTGCAGGCGCACCTCAAAGAGAGGTTCGAAAGCATTGAAAGCGACTTGTGGTCGCTCGAGAAGAACTGACTTCCCGAGCTCACTGTTTACCGAATAGACAGGTTCCCCAGATGCTGATTATTCCCGCTATCGATCTCAAGGACGGTGCTTGCGTACGTTTGCGCCAAGGCCGCATGGAAGATTCCACGGTATTTTCCGATGACCCGGTGAGCATGGCCGCCAAATGGGTCGACGGTGGCTGCCGCCGCCTGCACCTGGTCGACCTGAACGGTGCCTTCGAAGGCCAGCCGGTCAACGGCGAGGTGGTGACTGCCATTGCCAAGCGCTACCCGAACCTGCCGATCCAGATCGGCGGCGGCATCCGCTCGCTGGAAACCATCGAGCACTACGTCAAGGCCGGCGTCAGCTACGTGATCATCGGCACCAAGGCGGTCAAGCAACCCGAGTTCGTGGCCGAAGCCTGCCGTGCGTTCCCCGGCAAGGTGATCGTGGGCCTGGACGCCAAGGACGGCTTCGTGGCCACCGACGGCTGGGCCGAGGTCAGCTCGGTGCAGGTCATCGACCTGGCCAAGCGTTTCGAGGCCGATGGCGTCTCGGCGATCGTCTACACCGACATCGCCAAGGACGGAATGATGCAAGGCTGCAACGTGCCGTTCACCGCCGCCCTGGCTGCCGCCACCAAGATCCCGGTGATCGCCTCCGGTGGCATCCACAACCTGGGTGACATCAAGGCCCTGCTCGACGCCAGGGCACCGGGGATCATCGGCGCCATCACCGGCCGTGCGATCTACGAAGGCACGCTGGATGTGGCCGAGGCGCAAGCCTTCTGCGACAGCTACAAAGGCTGAGGAGAACGGCATGGCGCTGGCCAAACGCATCATCCCTTGCCTGGACGTCGACAACGGTCGAGTGGTCAAGGGCGTCAAGTTCGAGAACATCCGTGATGCCGGCGACCCGGTGGAAATCGCCCGTCGCTACGATGAGCAGGGTGCCGACGAGATCACCTTCCTCGACATCACTGCCAGCGTCGATGGCCGCGACACCACGTTGCATACCGTCGAGCGCATGGCCAGCCAGGTGTTCATTCCGCTGACCGTAGGCGGTGGCGTGCGCACCGTGCAGGACATCCGCAACCTGCTCAACGCCGGTGCCGACAAGGTCTCGATCAACACCGCAGCGGTGTTCAACCCCGAGTTCGTGGGCGAGGCCGCGCAGCATTTCGGCTCGCAGTGCATCGTGGTTGCCATCGATGCCAAGAAGGTCTCCGGCCCGGGCGAAACCCCGCGCTGGGAGATCTTCACCCACGGCGGGCGCAAGCCTACCGGGCTGGATGCGGTGGAGTGGGCGAAGAAGATGGAAGGCCTGGGCGCGGGCGAGATCCTGCTCACCAGCATGGACCAGGACGGCATGAAGAGCGGCTTCGACCTGGGCGTGACCCGCGCCATCAGCGACGCGCTGGGCATTCCGGTGATCGCCTCCGGTGGTGTGGGCAACCTGCAGCACCTGGCCGACGGCATCCTGGAAGGGCATGCCAGCGCAGTGCTGGCGGCCAGCATCTTCCACTTCGGCGAGTACACGGTGCCTGAAGCCAAGGCCTACATGGCGCAGCGCGGCATCTGCGTGCGCTGAGCGGCCGCATTCGCCGGCAAGGCCGGCTCCTACACTGCAGCGAACCTGTAGGAGCCGGCCTTGCCGGCGAAGCATTTGCTGTTAAGGTAATGCAGGCACATCGCCAGGGAATCGGGTCCATCCTATGTTCACACGCTTGCTCGTCGTGCTCGTCAGCCTCTTCTCCCTCGCTGCCACCGTCCGCGCCGCTGACCCGATGGTGCTGCTCACCGAAAACTTCCCGCCCTACAACATGGCCAGCGACGGCAAGAACTTCGCCCGCGAAGACAAGATCCAGGGCATCGCCGCCGACCTGGTTCGCGAGATGTTCAAGCGCGCCGCCATCCCCTACAGCATGACCCTGCGCTTCCCGTGGGAACGCGTGTACCAGCAGGCCCTGAACAGCCCCAATCACGGTGTGTTCGTGATGGCCCGCCAACCCGACCGCGAAAAGCTCTTCAAGTGGGTCGGGCCGCTGGGCCCCGACGACTGGATTCTGCTGGCCCGCCCCGACAGCCCCATCACCCTCGAACACCTCGGCGACGCGCGCGGCTACCGGATCGGTGCCTATAAAGGCGATGCCATCGCCCAGCACCTGAGCAGCAAGGGGCTCAAGCCGATCACCGTGCTGCGCGACCAGGACAACGCGCGCAAGCTGCTCGAAGGCCAGATCGACCTGTGGGCCACCGGTGACCCCGCCGGGCGCTACCTGGCCCGCCAGATCGGCATCACCCAGCTCAAGACCGTGCTGCGCTTCAACGGCGCCCAGCTGTACCTGGCACTCAACCGCCAGGTACCCGATGCGGTGGTGGAAAAGCTCCAGCACAGCCTGGACCAGTTGCGCGACGAAGGCTTCGTCGACGCCACCTTCGCCCGCTACCTGTAAGCGCCTAACTATGTAGTGCCGCGGCCATGCACCGGGCTGCTGTGATGGATCGTCGCTGTGAATTGCACAGCCCGATCACTCATGGAAGGTGTTAGATGCCACTGCATATCCTGCAAGACCTGCCCACCCCCGAACCCGACAATGCCCTCGCCGCCATGGTAGCCGAGCAGTTCGCCAGCCGCCCGACCCTGCGCAGCACCAGCGCCACGCTGCTGGAGCGCTTGCTGCGCGAGTACTTCCCCGGGCTGTCCGCCGATGTGGAGGCGCTGCGTTTGTACGTGCCCGACAGCAGCGCGCAGTTCTATCAGGTACGCCCGCTGGTGGACGCTGCACTGGACAACCTGTGCACCTGGGAGCCGTTGCAGATGCATGCGGGTGGCTTGTCCGGTTTTCTGGGCCAGGCCGATGCGGTGAAACTCAAGCTGCAGGGCCATGCACTTGATGCGGACACCCTGCGCGAAATGATCAAGGTGTTTGCCGACGGCATCGTGGCCGAGTTCCAGCGGGCCCTGATGAACTACTGGCAGGCCAGGGGCAGTGAAGGCGTTCCGCGCCTGAGCTGGCTGGCCAGAACCCTGGCCCAGGCCCTGGTGCCACACGCCGGCGGCAAACAGGCCTGGGCCGGGATGCTGGGCCAGGTGCTGCAATGGCCACGCTGGTCGCTGCGTCAGGCCCAGGGCGAGCAGGCCGTGCGGGTGTACCTGGTGCAACTGCAGCTCGACGCCAGCCTGACCAGCACGCAGATGCTGCTCAGCGATCTGGTGTTGGTCCGCGGCGAGCAGGTGCTGCGCTGTACGCCCGCAGGTCAGGTCAGCGCCCACGCCTCGCTGAAGGCGTTCGGCGAGGCGTTGACCGACGAACTCGAAGGCGCCTATCGGCTGGTCGGGCTGCAGTGGCAGTTGCTGGAGGTCGAAGGCAATCCGTTCAGGGTCCAGGCCGAGGCGTTGCTCGATCAGCAACTGCGCGATGTGCAGGCGCTGCGCCTGGGCGGGCAGTCGGTGACTGAGCTCGAGGGGTTGTTTGCCACGGTGTCCGATGTGGCTGCGCGCCTGGCCGGCAACCGGGCATTCGTGCCGACGCCTGCCGACACTCAGGTGCTTGGCCAGCTGCCGGCATGGCTCAAGCAGGCTTCGGGGGCCGATTACCTGGACTACCGCATGCAATGGCTGAGCATGGCGCTGGCGCACCAGCACAATGCCGGCAAGGCCTATGACCACGGTATCCCGACCCTGCGCGACTATGCCGCCAAGGCGCTGGGCGAGCGCATGGCGGCAGATCAACCGGACGGTCCGACCTACGACCCCTACAAGCTGGTGCTGACCTTCCAGGTGCCCTATGGCCAGGGTGGCTTCGGCTTCGTCGAGACGGTCAGGCTGCTGCTGGTGGATGCCGCGCTGGAAAACCTGTCCGGCCTGCCCAAGGGCCCGATGAGCATTGCCCATGCCGATGGCGACGAGATCGCCGCATGGCTGAGCGCCGAGTATGTGATGACACTCATCACCGCCGTGGATGTCGGGGCCAACTACCTGGCAGTGATCGAACAGGCCATGCGCACCGATGCACGCCAGGCCGACGAGCGTCGGCAGCTGTTCGCCGACACGCTGCGCGCACAACTGCCATTGCTGGCGCTGGAATACCGGATCAGGGGCGAGCAGGGCTTCACCCGCCAGGGCCTGCGCTGCGTGGACTACGCCATGAGCACCGACCAGACCGACCGGGTCGAGGTGCGCCCGCTGACCTTCCTCAGTGGCGAAGGGGCCAGCCCTGACGAGGTCGACAACATGTTCGTGTTCGCCCTGCCCGGCAGGCCCGAGCGGGTGCTGTACCGACCGCTGTTCGAGCCCCTGCTGCGCGAATTTGCCAGCGAGGCTGCATTGTTCAAGGCCCTCGAGGAGCCCGAGCTGCAAGCCAGCGTGCTGAGCTGGATGGGACGGGACGCCCGGCGCATCTATGCCAATGGCGGCTTTGCCAACCCTCACCTGGGTATCACGGTGGATGAACCGGTGGCTGTGCCGGGGGCGAACGTGCCGCGTCTTGGCGGCGCTGCGCTGACCGGTGACCTGCTGGCGCATTTCTACACCAGTACGGTGGATGCGCTGATCACCCTGGGTGACCGGCAATCGGTATCCAACGCCGAAGATCGCTGGCTGCGCTTCAAGGAGGCGGGCTGGCTGCTGTTCAATATCGCGCTGCCTTACCTGCGTGGGCCGACAGCTGTCGCCGGATGGCTGGTGCAACTGGTCAGCAGCCTGGACAGCGACTTCAAGGCGCTGCGCGAGGGGGATGACACCACGCGCGCCCAGGCCGTGGTCGACCTGCTGTTCAACCTGAGCACGGTGTTCATGCACGGGGCCGGGGAGGTCGGCATGGCGCGCGCGACGCCGATCGAGGTGCAGCCCTCGATGCTGCAGCAAACGTTGCCGGTGCGCGGCGAGCTGCCAGTGACCGGCGTGCTGGTACCGGTGCAGCAACCCCTGGGCCCGCAACTGCGCAGTGCCGGTGCGTTGCCGACAGCCATGGACTTCTCCTGGAGCGGCATGCGCAACGAAGCGACGCCCGAGCTGCGTGCGTTCCTGCGCCCGATGCAGGTCACGCCCGGCCAGGAGCCGACCGGCCTGATCGAGACGGGGGAGCGCCGCGGCCTGGTGCTGATCGACGGGCAAGCGCATGTAAAACTCGATGACCGCTGGTACCGCGTGCTGGAGGTGGAGGGGCGCTTCTGCATCGTCGACCCCCTCGACAGCAGCCGCCGTGGCCCGTGGCTGCGGCGCAGCAGCGAAGGCAGCTGGCAACTGGACCTGCGCCTGGGGCTGCGCGGGGGCGGGCCGAAAAAGCGCATGAGCCTGCAGGAGAAGAAGGCGCAGAACAGGCTGCAGCTTCAGCAGCTCAACGCCACGCTGGAGTCGGCGCAGCAGGATTGCCTCAGGCGCATTGTGGCCATGACCCCCAAGGTCAACGAGCTCAACGCCTTGCTCGACCCGATGTTCAAGGCCCAGCGCGAGTACCAGCTCGATCGCACGGCGACCCGGCTGGTAGCGATGAAGCAGGCACGCACGCGTGCGCAAGTGGCCGAGCAGGCACTCAAGGTCGAGCAGGACGCCTTCATCGAGGTGGCCAAGGACCTGCTGCGCACCACCCTCGAAGCCCGCGAAACCCTGAAACTGGCGGATTTCTACGGCCATATCACTGCGGCCGACTACAGCAAGGCGCTGAACCTGAACTTCAGGATGAACTTCCAGGCGCGCCTGCAGTTGCAGGCCCAGTACCACAGCAAGCAGTTCAAGATCTCGTTGCACGATGCCTGGATCGAGAATGCGTTCCAGGTCACCCTGGGTGATACCGCACAGCCGTTTTCCGCGTTGCTGGAGGCCAACACGCAGAACGAGACGTTCCACCTGCTGGCCCTGGAGCAGGCCGAGGCCTGCAGCGCCCTGGTCGAGGAGGTTCGCCGCGAGCCGGCGGTCAAGGCCACGGCCGACGAGATCATCCGCTATGGCGAGGCCAAGCGTGAAGAGCTCAAGGTGTTCAGCGCCCAGCGCATCCGCACGGCCTACCTGGAAATCCTCGGCTACATGAGCCTGGACACGCGTATCGCGGACGCCACCCAGCGCCCGTTCTACAAGGACTTGCTGCTGGACCCGGACATCGTCGCCGGGGTGCTTTCGCATGAGCAGCTGGGCATCGATGCCCAGGAGTTCACGCCCCAGGAGCGCATCCAGGTGCTGCGCGAGGCCTCGCACTGCTACTCGCGGGCCAAGGCGGTTGCCCAGTATGTGGGCGACCTGTTCGCGCCGGTGCCCGGCAAGGACTATCTGGCGGCGTTCGTGCAGACCCTCGACGAGCTCGATGCCAGCGCCAGGGCAGAACTGGACAGCCTGGTCACGGTGCCGGCCACCAGCACGGCGCCCCGGCCGACGCGCAAGCGCAAGGTGATCGTCACGCGTACCCGCCGGGTGGTGGTGGGGCGGGTACGGGCGCCATCGCCCGGCGAGCCGGTGCCGATCGTGGATATCGAGGATGCCAACCACCGCATCGTGGCGTCCTACCGCGAGCACGGCGGCGATGACTGGAACCCGATCAAGACCGTACTGCCCGCCACGCCGGTCGGCCTCAAGCCGCGCAAGGCCCTGCGCAGCGAGGCGCGCCAGGTGCTCGATCAGGTCGCCCCGCTCAAGGCCAAGCAGCAGGGGTTGTCCGGCAGCGGGCATCAACCGGGGGATATCGTGTTCCCGCTGACCATCCTGGCCGATCGGCTGATCCGCGTGGCGGATGACTTCGAGCGCCACAGCGGCCTGCCCGATACCGAGCAGGTCACCGTTGCCCAGCTGCGCCAGGAGGCCCAGGGGCTCAGGGACGCAGCCGATGCCCTGCGCCTGAGCATGTGCAAGGCGCAGAAGCCCACCGCGCGCAACCTGCTGTATCTGTGGGAGCGCAAGCAACTGCACATCGAATTCAAGGCGCCGCGCAAGGCCCTGGCGGCCGGCGACTTCATCGACGAGTACGAAGTGCGTGTGGCGGGCGGCGACAAATGGTACGTGCACCTGCACTATCCTGCCCTGGACACGCCCACGGCAGCGTTCAGCAAGGGCCACATCAAACTGGAGGCACAACGCACCAAAGGCTATGCCGACCTGCTCGAAGAGGCGAAAACCACCGGCAAGATGGGCGTGATCTGGCGTGCCGACCTCACCCCGGCCTTCATCAAGGGCTGGTTTCCGCTACGCCCCCTGGCGTAGGCGCCTCACTGGCCGCCGGCGCTGGCGCGATAGCGCCCGCCGGCACCGTGAGCCGCCATCGCCTGGTTGCTGCGCAGGGCAATCATCTGGTGGATCTCGACCCACTCGATGCCCTGCGCCTTCAGGCGAGGCAGCTCGCGTTCGAGCACCTCCAGGGTTTGCGGGTAGGGGTGGCCGATCAGCACGGCCGAGCCCTGCCGGTGCGCCAGCTCCACGGCGATGCGCAGTTGCCCGGCAATCGCCTCGGGGGTGCGCACGTCATCCAGGAACACATCCCGCGACAGGCTTGCCAGCCCCTGTTCCTGCGCCTTGGCCGCAGCGACCGTGGCGGCGCTGGTGCGGCTGTCGACAAAGAACAGATGGCGGCGCTGCAACTCGCCCATCAGCCAGGCCATGGGCACCGGCTGTGCAGTCATGCGGCTGCCCATGTGGTTGTTGATGCCGCTGGCATAGGGCACCTTGGCCAGGGCCGCGCCCAGGCGTTGTTCCAGCTCCGGCAGCGGGGTGTCCGGGTGCCAGGCGTAGGGGCCGGTGGCCGGGTCCATGGGCATGTGCAGGATCACCGTCTTGCCGGCCTTGTGCGCCTGGCGGGCGAACGCGGTGGCGTGCGGGGTATCGGGCATGATCGCGAGGGTGACCGGGCCGGGCAGGGCCAGGGTGCGCGCATCTCGCGCAGGGCTCTGCCCCAGGTCGTCGATGATCAGCGTGAGGTAGGCCTTGGCCGGTGCCGCGTGTGCGGTGCCGGCCAGGCAGAGCAGGGCGAACAGCAGATAGCGCATCACTTGCCGCTGGTGATGCTCAGGCCCTTGAGCAGGTTCAGCGCCTGGCTGAGCTGGAAGTCGTCGTCCTGCGGACGGTCCTTCTTGCTCGCGGCCTTGCCCGAAGGCCGGTCGGCGCCGCCGTTGCCGTTGCCCAGGTGACCTTGCAGGTCGGCTTCCTTGAAGTTGTCGTTGTCCTGCTCGCTGGTGATCTTGGCGCGGCGCACCTCGATGTCCGGCACGATGCCCTGGGCCTGGATCGAGCGGCCGTTGGGGGTGTAGTACAGCGCGGTGGTGATCTTCAGGGCGCGGTCGTTGTTCAGCGGCAGCACGGTCTGCACCGAGCCCTTGCCGAAACTGTCGGTGCCCATCAGTACGCCGCGCTTCTGGTCCTGCAGGGCGCCGGCGACAATCTCGGAGGCCGAGGCGCTGCCGCCGTTGA
Organism: Pseudomonas sp. UBA7500; assembly: GCF_002478435.1. NCBI lineage: Bacteria > Pseudomonadati > Pseudomonadota > Gammaproteobacteria > Pseudomonadales > Pseudomonadaceae > Pseudomonas > Pseudomonas sp. UBA7500. The sequence continues at coordinate 45,507 of NZ_DLNW01000003.1, forward strand.
TCAGCACCACCAGCGGCACGCCTTCGCTGGCATCGGCCGGGTCGGCCGAGAAGCGCAGTTCGGAGTTGGCGATGCGGCCCTTGGTGTACACGATCAGGCCCTTGGTCAGGAAGTGGTCGGCCACTTCGACGGCGGCCTGCAGCACACCACCGGGGTTGTTGCGCAGGTCCAGCACCAGGCCGCGCAGTTTCTTGCCGTTGTCCTTGCGCAGCTTGGCCAGGGCCTTGCCGACCTCTTCGCCGGTCTTGACCTGGAACTGGGTGATGCGGATATAGCCGTAGCCGTCCTCGAGCAGCTGCGACTTGACGCTCTTGACCTGGATGACCGCGCGGGCCAGGGTCACGTCGAACGGCGTGCCGCCGTCGCGCACCAGGGTCAGGGTGATCTTCTGGCCGATCTTGCCGCGCATCTTGTCGACCGCCTCGGTCATGGTCTGGCCGCGGGTCGGCTGGCCGTCGATCTTGACGATCAGGTCGCCCGCCTCGATGCCGGCACGCGAGGCCGGGGTGTCGTCGATGGGCGATACCACCTTGACGAAGCCGTCCTCCATGCCCACTTCGATGCCCAGGCCGCCGAACTCGCCGCTGGTGCTCTCCTGCAGCTCCTGGAAGTCTTCCGGGCCCAGGTAGGCGGAGTGCGGGTCGAGGTTGCTGAGCATGCCCTTGATGGCGTTTTCGAGCAGGGTCTTGTCGTCCACCGGCTCGACATAGGCGGCCTTGATGCGGTCCATCACCTCGGCGAAGGTGCGCAGCTCTTCCAGCGGCAGCGGCGCCTGGGCAGTGACCGTGGTCGGTGCCACCGTGGCTGGCTTGGCAGGCTCGGCCGCGTGGGCCAGTGGCGCGCCGATGACCAGGGCAATGGTCAGGGCCAGCGAGGTAAGGCGAGGCGTATGCAGCATGTCGAACGAACTCCTGATCCTGGTTTTGCCCCCGGGGGAGCGTCGCTGGCACCGGTTGGCGGGGCTAGCGTGAAATGAACGATGTGCCCCTATCCCTGGGCACGGCACCATTGTGTCGGGTCGCTCGGGCGGCCTTGCTGGCGAATCGCGAAGTACAGGGCGGCGGTGTCCTGGCCGCCGCTGTTGCCGACGGTGGAGATCGCCTCGCCCGACTTGACCACGTCGCCGGCATTCTTGAGCAGGCTCTGGTTGTGCCCGTACAGGCTCAGGTAGCCGTTGCCATGGTCGAGAATGACCAGAAGTCCGGCGCCGCGCAACCAGTCGGCGAACACCACGCGCCCGCCATGCACCGCATGTACTTGGCTGCCGGCGGAGGCGCTGATCATCACCCCGTCCCACTTGGCTCGCGAGTCGTCGCCGCGGGTTTCACCAAAACGTGCCAGCAATCGACCATTGACCGGCCATGGAAGTTTGCCCCGTGCTGCAGAAAAAGCGCCGCCGAAGGTGGCGCCGTCGCTGGAAACCAGCGGCCCGGGCACTGCCCTGGGCTTTTTCGGGGTGGCGTCCTGGTTGGCGGCCAGGGCTTCGCGCTGGCGCTGCTTCTCGGCTTCCTGGGCGGCCAGCAGGGCACGCTGACGTGCCTCTTCGGCTTCGCGCGCCTGGCGTGCCAGGGTCTGCTCGATGGTCTTGAGCACCTGGGCGAGGTCGGCCTGGTCCTGTTCGCGGGCGGCCAGCTTCTGGTCGCGTGCCTTGACGTCGCTGTTGAGCTTGGCCAGCACCTGCTGGCGCTCGGCGCGGACCTTTTCCAGGTCCTGGCGCTGGGTTTCGAGGGTGCCTTGCTGGGCCAGCAACTGGGCCTGCTGCAGGGCGATGTCCTTTTCCACATTGGCCAGCTGACGCAGGGTCTCGTTGAAGCTGCGCAGCTGCTCCAGGCGGGCCTGGCTCAGGTAGTCGTAATAGGTGAGGGTGCGCGCGAACTTCTCGGGGTTCTGCTGGTTGAGCAGCAGCTTGAGGTATTCCTCGCGACCGTTCTGGTAGGCCGAACGGGCCTGGATGGCGATCAGGCGTTGCTGTTCAACGCGGGCGCTCTGGAGTTTTTTTTTCTCTTTGTCGAGGCGCTCCAGCTCGCCTTCAGTCTTTTTTAGTTCCTGCTGCAGGGCCTCCACCTGCTTTTGCAGCTTGCCGATTTCGGTTTCGGTGCCGCGCAGGTCTTTCTGCACGCCGGACTTTTCCTGCTGCAACTGGCCAAGCAGCTTTTTCAGCTCGGCAATGTCCTGGCGCGTGGCGTCCAGTTGCTGCTGGGTTTGCGCGCGCTCGTCGGCGAATGCCGGGCCGAACAGGCAGGTCAGGGCTATGAGGATAAGTGCGCGAAGCATGGAGTAGGCGGAACCCAGGATGGAGACTGGCCTAGTATGCCCGCCATGGCGATCAAAAAAAACGACCTTCAAGCGGGATGCGATTCAGCTGCCTGTTTCAAGCTGCACGCCGCAAGAGGCGCAGCGCACGTGGCGCTGGCTCCTGCAGCTTGAACCGTGCAGCGTGGGGCGTGCCGTTCAGACGTCTACGAGAATCGAAGTACCGGTCATTTCGGCCGGTTTTTCCAGGCCCAGCAGCTTGAGCATGGTCGGCGCCACGTCTGCCAGCACGCCGCCTTCACGCACCTTGAGGTTGCGCTTGCCGACATAGATGAACGGCACCGGCTCGGTGGTGTGGGCGGTGTGGGCCTGGCCGGTGCACGCGTCTTCCATCTGCTCGACGTTGCCGTGGTCGGCGGTGATCAGCGCTTCGCCACCCACCTTGTCGAGGGCCTCGACGATGCGGCCCACGCACAGGTCCAGGGCCTCCACGGCCTTGACCGCAGCGTCGAACACGCCGCTGTGGCCGACCATGTCGCCGTTGGCGTAGTTGACCACGATCACGTCATGGCGCTGCTGTTCGATGGCCTCGACGATGCGGTCGGTGACCTCCGGCGCGCTCATTTCCGGCTGCAGGTCGTAGGTGGCGACCTTCGGCGACGGGATCAGGATGCGCTCTTCGCCTTCGAACGGTTCTTCGCGCCCGCCGGAGAAGAAGAAGGTGACGTGGGCGTACTTTTCGGTTTCGGCGATGCGCAGCTGGGTCTTGCCCTTCTTGGCCAGGTACTCGCCCAGTACGTTGTTCAGGCTGCCTGGGGCGAACGCCGCCGGGGCGGCGATCTTGGCCGAGTACTGGGTCAGGCCGATGTAGGCGGCCAGCTTGGGCAGGCGTGCGCGCGGGAACTCGTTGAAGTCCGGCTCGACGAATACCCGCGACAGCTCGCGGGCGCGGTCGGCGCGAAAGTTCATGAAGATCACCGCGTCGCCGTCCTCGACCCTGACGGCCTCGCCCACGCGGGTGGCCTTGACGAACTCGTCGCTCTCGCCGCGTGCATAGGCGGCTTCAAGGCCGGCGGTGGCGGTGCTGGCGCTGAATTCGGCGGTGCTGTCGACGATCAGGTTGTAGGCGGCGCTGACGCGGTCCCAGCGGTTGTCGCGGTCCATCGCGAAGTAACGGCCGATGAGGCTGGCGATGCGGCCCTTGCCCAGGCGGGCGAAGGTGGCGTCGAGCAGTTCGATGGAAGACTGTGCGCTCTTGGGCGGGGTGTCGCGGCCGTCGAGGAAGGCGTGCAGGTAGATCTTCTCGGCGCCACGTTGCGCGGCCAGTTCGGCCATGGCCACCAGGTGGTCCTGGTGGCTGTGCACGCCACCGTCGGACAGCAGGCCGAGGATGTGCACGGCCTTGCCGGCACCGGCAGCCTTGTCCACGGCGTCGCACAGCACCGGGTTCTGGAAGAACTCGCCATCCTTGATGGCCTTGGTCACGCGGGTGAAATCCTGGTACACCACGCGCCCTGCACCCAGGTTCATGTGGCCGACTTCGGAGTTGCCCATCTGCCCGTCGGGCAGGCCCACGTCCATGCCCGAGCCCGAGATCAGGCCGTGCGGCTGGGTGGCGCGCAGGCGGTCGTAAACCGGCGTGGTGGCCGAATAGATGGCGTTGTATTCGTGGCTTTCGCTGTGACCGAAACCATCCAGGATGATCAGGACCAAGGGTTTTGGCGTGCTAGTCATCTATCCCACTCGCGCTTTTGTCAGGTGATAAAGACACGCATTTTAGGGCAAATTGGTCAGCAGTGACGAATTAACCTTGCGCGCCCGCCATTGCCGCCCGACGGGTAGCAGCCCGGCAATGAGAATTACTGTCGACAACCAGTGCCGGTGGGCTTTGGCCGGCCTTGGGTGCTGTGTATACTGCCCATCATTTTTAACGGCCCGGAACCCTCTGATGGTTGCTCACCTGATCGAATTCGCGACATCTCACTATCTGCTGGTTGGTATCTTCGTCGTTCTGCTGGTCCTGCTGATCGTCACCGAAGCGCGCAAGGGCGGCCGCAGCCTGAGCAACGGCGAACTGACCGCGCTGGTCAACGCCGACAAGGGCCTGGTCATCGATATCCGTGCCAGCAAGGAGTTCTCCGCCGGGCACATCGTCGGCGCGCTGAACATCCCGCAGGACAAGTTCGCCGCGCGTATCGGCGAGCTGGAAAAGCACAAGGCGACCAAGACCCTGATCGTGGTCGACAACCTGGGCCAGCACGCCGGCGCCGTGTGCCGCGACCTGCTCAAGGCCGGCTTCAACGCCGCCAAGCTGTCGGGCGGCGTGTCGAGCTGGAAGGCCGACAACCTGCCGCTGGTGAAGTGACATGAGCAACGTCATCGTCTACTCCAGCGACTACTGCCCTTACTGCTCGCGTGCCAAGCAGCTGCTGTCCAGCAAAGGTGTGGCCTTCGAAGAGATCAAGGTCGATGGCAAGCCCCAGCTGCGCGCAGAGATGAGCCAGAAGGCCGGCCGCACCTCGGTGCCGCAGATCTGGATCGGCAGCACCCACGTCGGCGGTTGCGACGACCTGTTTGCCCTTGAGCGCGCCGGCAAGCTCGACGCGCTGCTCAAGGCCTGAATTCCCTACAAGACCCTGCAAAGAAGGATCTGTCATGACTGAAGAACAGAACAACGGCGCTGCGGCAGCCGACGAAAGCTCCCCGCAATTCTCCCTGCAGCGCATCTATGTGCGTGACCTGTCGTTCGAAGCGCCGAAAAGCCCGGCGATCTTCCGCCAGCAGTGGGAACCGAGCGTCGCGCTGGACCTGAACACCAAGCAGAAAGGCCTGGAAGGCGACTTCCACGAGGTCGTGCTGACCCTGTCGGTCACGGTCAAGAACGGTGAGGAGGTTGCCTTCATCGCCGAAGTTCAGCAGGCGGGTATCTTCCTGATCAAGAACCTCGACCCGGCTTCGATGAGCCACACCCTGGGCGCGTTCTGCCCGAACATCCTGTTCCCGTATGCGCGTGAAGCGCTGGACAACCTGGTGACCCGTGGTTCGTTCCCGGCCCTGATGCTGTCGCCGGTGAACTTCGATGCCCTGTACGCGCAAGAGATGCAGCGCATGCAGGAAGCAGGCGAAGCGCCTTCGCTGCAGTAAGCTGACTGCGGTACGTTGAAAGCGCCCTTCGGGGCGCTTTTTTCATGCCTCAGGCAAAACCTTGCTGGCGCCAGGCTTCGTACACCGCCACGGCCACGGTGTTGGACAGGTTCAGGCTGCGGCAGCCTTCACGCATGGGCAGGCGCAGGCGCTGGTCGCTGCCCAGCGGGTCGAGCACCTCGGGCGGCAGGCCACGGCTTTCGGGGCCGAACAGAAAGGCGTCGCCGGGGGCGAAGGCCACGTCGTGAAACGGCCGCGAGCCCTTGGTGGTGAAGGCGAACAGGCGCGGGTTGCCCAGGCTATCGAGGCAGCTGGGCAGGTCGCTGTGGCGCTTGAGGGTGGCGTACTCGTGGTAATCCAGGCCCGCACGGCGCAGGCGCTTGTCGTCCAGTTCGAAGCCGATCGGGTCGATCAGGTGCAGTTGGCAGCCGCTGTTGGCGCACAGCCGTATAATGTTGCCGGTATTCGGTGGAATTTCCGGTTGAAAAAGGATGACGTGAAACATGCACGGCTCCGAGCATAAAGATGACGAGCATTCTACCCCCGAACCGGACCCGCGTTCGAAACTGTGGCCGCGGGTGCTGTTCTCCATGGCCCTGTTCGGCATGCTGGTTGGCCTGATGATCGGCCGCCTCACCGCGCCTGAACCACGGGTACTGGAGCGGGTGGAGGTGGTGGCCGATGGCCTGAACCTGTGGTTCAACGAAGAGCCGCAACTGCATGGCGAGGAGGTCGAGGGCACGCTGGCGTTGGTGTTCCAGGCCAGTGGGCGGAGCCAGAAGGGTCAGTTGCAGTTGGCGGGCAAGCCCGTGAGCTGGCGCCTGCAGAACAGCGACCAGGGCCTGTTGCTGAGCCTGGTGGCGGCCCGGCCGCTGCGCGGCGACTGGGCCGGCGAGCCGGTGCAGGGCCGCTGGAGGGTGCAGGTGAAACTGCACGAATAAAAGAGGGGATTCCCCGGCCTGCCTGTACCAAGGTCCCCAAAACTGGGTTGTGCTTAGGTATATGCAGGGGGTGTGCCAAGTTGGCCTGGGGCAATGGAACCAGGGGTTTTGCAGGGTTTGATGCGGTTGTGAGGGGTATTTTTGCCTTCAGGCGGTGCAGCGGGGGCAGGCATGGTGCAGCAATGGGGCAAGCCCTTTGCCGGCAAGGCCGGCTCCTACAGGTACGGCGGCGTTTGTAGGAGCAGGCCTTGCCGGCGAAGAGGCCCCTGAGTCAGGCCTCGTCGTCGCCCTCGTCGTCCCCGCCGTCGACCTTCATGCCCAGTTCCTTGATCTTGCGCGTCAGGGTGTTGCGCCCCCAGCCCAGCAGCACCGCTGCATCGCGCCGCCGCCCGGCGGTGTGCTTGAGCGCCGTCTCGATCATGATCCGCTCGAAACTCGGCACTGCGCTGTCCAGCAGGTTCGACTGGCCACGGCTCAGCGCCTGGTCGGCCCACTGGCGCAGCGCCTGCTCCCAGTTGGTCACCGGCGCCGCGTCCTGCGGCAGGTTCAGCAGCTCCGGCGGCAAGTCGCCGATATGCACCTCGCGCCCCGAGGCCATCACCGTGATCCAGCGGCAGGTGTTCTCCAGCTGGCGCACGTTGCCCGGCCACGGCAGGTTGCGCATGAACTCCTCGGTCTCCGGCTTGAGCAGCTTGGGCTCCACCGACAGCTCCTGCGCCGCACGCCCCAGAAAGTGCCGGGCCAGGGTCGGGATGTCTTCGCGCCGGTCGGCCAGGCGCGGGATGTGGATGCGGATCACGTTCAGGCGGTGGAACAGGTCTTCACGGAACTTGCCGGCCTGCACCAGGGTTTCCAGGTTCTGGTGGGTGGCGGCAATGATGCGCACGTCCACCTTCACCGGCACATGCCCGCCCACCCGGTAGAACTCGCCATCGGCCAGCACGCGCAGCAGGCGGGTCTGGGTGTCGGCCGGCATGTCGCCGATCTCGTCGAGAAACAGCGTGCCGCCGTCGGCCTGCTCGAAACGCCCGCGGCGCAGGTTGGCCGCGCCGGTGAACGCGCCCTTTTCATGGCCGAACAGCTCGGACTCCATCAGGTCCTTGGGGATCGCCGCCATGTTCAGCGCGATGAACGGCGAGGCGGCGCGTGGGCTGTGACGGTGCAGGGCGTGGGCCACCAACTCCTTGCCGGTGCCCGATTCGCCGTTGATCAGCACGGTGATGTTGGAATGGCTGAGCCGGCCGATGGCGCGAAACACCTCCTGCATAGCCGGCGCTTCGCCGATGATTTCCGGGGTGCGGGTCAGCGCCTGGGGCTCGGCCATGCCCTGCTGTTCCTGGGCGTGCTGGTTGGCGCGCTTGACCAGCGACACTGCCTCGTCCACGTCGAATGGCTTGGGCAGGTACTCGAACGCGCCGCCCTGGTACGAGGCCACGGCGCTGTCCAGGTCCGAGTGCGCGGTCATGATGATCACCGGCAGACGCGGGTGCTGCTCGCGGATCTGCGCCAGCAGGTCCAGGCCGCTGGCACCGGGCATGCGAATGTCGGAGATGATCACGTCCGGCTGCTGGCGGGCCAGGCGGCTCATGACCCCATCGGCACTGTCGAAGCTCTGGGTGGTCATGCCTTCCTGTTGCAGGGCTTTTTCCAGGACCCAACGGATGGAGCGGTCGTCGTCGACGATCCAGACGGTTTCGCTTCGGCTCATGAAGAAGTGGCTCCTTGTTCCAGCGGCAGGAAGATCGAGAAGGTGGTGTGGCCAGGGTGGCTGTCACATTCGATCAGGCCCTGGTGCTGGCTGATGATGTTCTGGGTGATGGCCAGGCCCAGCCCGGTACCGTCCGGGCGACCGCTGACCATGGGATAGAAGAGGGTGTCCTGCAGTTCCGCGGGGATACCCGGGCCGTTGTCGATGATTTCGATGCGCGCCACCAGGCGGTGGCGGGTGTGGCCGATGGTGAACTGGCGCATGGCGCGGCTGCGCAGGGTGATGCGGCCCAGGCGCAGCTCGTTCTGCCCGCTGATGGCCTGCATGGCGTTGCGCACGATGTTGAGTACGGCCTGGATCATCTGCTCGCGGTCCACCAGCACGTCGGGCAGGCTCGGGTCGTAGTCGCGCACCAGGGTGATGCCGCCCTGGCTTTCGGCCTCCACCAGGCTGCACACGCGCTCGAGCACTTCGTGGATGTTGGTCATGGCCAGCGACGGCAGTTTGTTGGAGCCGAGCATGCGGTCGACCAGGTTACGCAGGCGGTCGGCCTCTTCGATGATGACGTTGGTGTAGTCCTTGAGGCCGTTGTCGGGCAGTTCGCGGGCCAGCAGCTGCGCGGCGCCACGGATGCCGCCCAGCGGGTTCTTGATTTCGTGGGCCATGCCGCGCACCAGCATCTTGGTGGTTTCCTGCTTGGACAGCTGCGCCTCTTCCTTGGTGATGCGCAGCAGGCGGTCGCGCGGGTGCACTTCGAGCAGCAGCAGGGTGCGGCCGTGGTTGAGGATCGGGGTGACGGCGTAGTCGACGGTCAGGGTCTGGCCGGTGAGGGCGGTGAGCATGGCTTCGCGCTTGGTGAACGGGTGCGCGTGCTCCACGGCCTGGCGCAGCGAGTTGAGCGCTTCGGTCGATTCGGTGAACAGCTCGCTGATGAACTGCCCGTGGCTGCGCTGGCCGCTGATGGCCAGGAGCATTTCCGCTGCCGGGTTCATGTACTCCAGGCGCAATTCGGCATTGAGCAGAATGGTGGCAGTGGTCAGGTTGTCCAGTAGCAGTCGGTGCAGTGCATCGCTGATGGTCATGGGGCGTCGTTGACCTCTTTTGGCACAGTACCGCCCTGATCGGGGCCAGGGTGGCGCGCGCTGGTAATCGGCTGATGCCAGGAAAATGCAAGAACCAAACCAAGGCTCCGAAAAGAAGCGCAATTCCCTGAAACCGAGCCTTGGCTGCGCAAAAAATGACTGGGTTAACAGGTTGCAGGCTGTTTTTGAACCAAAATGGGCTGTTGGTGCAGGGGTAGCGCTGCCTTGTGCACCATTGTAGAGCACTGCTGACTTCATCGCGGGTCAAGCTCGCTCCCACTGGTTTGTGGCAGCGGGCTTGACCCGCGATGAAGTCAGCGCAAAAAAAAGGCCTCCCGAATGGGAGGCCTCTCTCGTTACGCCGCGTGAGCGAGCGTCACTGGCTTAGCAGCTGTAGTACAGCTCGTATTCCAGTGGGTGTACGAAGGTGCGCACCTTGATTTCTTCTTCGCTTTTCAGGGCGATGTAGGCATCGATGAACTCGTCGGAGAACACGCCGCCCTTGGTCAGGAACGCACGGCCCTTGTCCAGCTCTTCCAGGGCTTCCTTCAGGCTGCCACAGACCTGCGGGATCTCTTTGGCCTCTTCAGGCGGCAGGTCGTACAGGTTCTTGTCGGCGGCATCGCCTGGGTGGATCTTGTTCTGGATGCCGTCCAGGCCGGCCATCAGCAGCGCAGCGAAGGCCAGGTACGGGTTGGCCGCCGGGTCCGGGAAGCGCGCTTCGATACGGCGGGCCTTGGGGCTCGACACGTAAGGAATGCGGATCGAGGCAGAACGGTTGCGTGCCGAGTAGGCCAGCATGACCGGGGCTTCGAAGCCCGGGACCAGACGCTTGTAGGAGTTGGTCGACGGGTTGGTGAAGCCGTTCAGGGCCTTGCCGTGCTTGATGATGCCGCCGATGAAGTACAGGGCGGTATCGGACAGGCCGGCATAGCCTTCGCCGGCGAAGGTGTTCTTGCCGTCTTTCCAGATCGACATGTGCACGTGCATGCCCGAGCCGTTGTCGCCGTACAGCGGTTTTGGCATGAAGGTAGCGGTGCGGCCATAGGCGTCGGCAACGTTGTGCACGACGTATTTCAGGGTCTGAACTTCGTCAGCTTTTTTCACCAGGGTGTTGAACTTGACGCCGATTTCGTTCTGACCGGCAGTCGCCACTTCGTGGTGGTGCACTTCGACGACCTGGCCCATTTCTTCCAGTGCGTTGCACATGGCAGTACGGATCTCGTGGTCGTGGTCGAACGGCGGAACCGGGAAGTAGCCGCCCTTGACGCCTGGACGGTGGCCCTTGTTGCCACCTTCCACGTCCTGGTCGGACATCCACGAGCCCTGCTCGGAGTAGATCTTGAACATCGAGCCCGAAATGTCGGACTTGAACTTCACTTCGTCGAAGATGAAGAACTCAGGCTCTGGGCCTGCGAATACGGTGTCGCCGATGCCGGTGGAGCGCAGGAACTCTTCGGCCTGCTTGGCGATGGCGCGCGGGTCGCGGTCGTAGCCTTGCATGGTCGACGGTTCGATGATGTCGCAGACCAGGATCAGGGTCGGCTCTTCGGTGAACGGGTCGAGCACGGCGGTGGAGTCGTCCGGCATCAGGATCATGTCGGAGGCTTCGATGCCTTTCCAGCCAGCGATGGAGGAACCGTCGAACATCTTGCCGGCTTCGAAGAAGTCGTCTTCCAGCGCGTCACGGGCTGGCATGGTGACGTGGTGCTGGGTGCCCTTGGTGTCAGTGAAGCGCAGATCAATCCATTTAACGTCATGATCTTTGATGAGTTGAACCGACTTCGACATGGTGTCCTCCGGGTGGGGTAGAGCGTGCCTGTGCAGCCCTTGTAATTTGGGTGATGCCGGGCGCGAATAGTCGGCCAAGGCAACCTGCCTCACAAGGGAGCAAATTGCATGCCAGTGCCCCGAGTTGGGTTTTTCGCCCCATTCTCACGCGTTTACGGGTGCCAACGGCGCTTCAGGGGTTTTTCCTGCACTCTTAGGAGGCGTTTTTTCGTTTGAGTGACCCAAAATGGTGCGCGTGAAACCTTCTGTACAAAAGTTGCTCAAAGCTTGAGCGAATTCCGCTATAATCCGCGCCCCTTCTTTTTCGGCTGGCCACGCGCGCGCTGTTTTCATGAAACTAATCGTCAAAGTCTTTCCAGAGATCACCATCAAGAGCCGCCCGGTTCGCAAGCGCTTCATCCGTCAACTGGGCCGCAACATCCGCACCGTGCTCAAGGACCTGGATCCTGCGCTCGCGGTCGATGGTGTCTGGGACAATCTGGAGGTGGTCACCCGCCTGGACGACGAGAAGGTACTGCGCGAAATGACCGAGCGCCTGAGCTGCATGCCGGGCATCGCGCATTTCCTCCAGGTCGATGAGTACCCGCTGGGCGACTTCGACGATATCGTCGCCAAGTGCAAGACGCATTTCGGCCACCTGCTGGCCGGCAAGCACTTTGCCGTGCGCTGCAAGCGCGGCGGCCACCATGATTTCAGCTCGATGGACGTCGACCGCTATGTCGGCAGCCAGCTGCGCCAGCAGTGCGGCGCCGCCGGCATCGACCTGCGCAACCCCGAAGTGGAAGTGCGCATCGAGATCCGCGACAAGCGCCTGTACGTGATCCACAACCAGCACAAGGGCATCGGCGGCTACCCGCTGGGCGCGCTGGAGCAGACCCTGGTGCTGATGTCCGGCGGCTTCGACTCCACCGTGGCGGCCTACCAGATGATGCGCCGCGGCCTGATGACCCACTTCTGCTTCTTCAACCTGGGCGGCCGTGCCCACGAGCTGGGCGTGATGGAAGTCGCGCACTACCTGTGGAAGAAGTACGGCAGCAGCCAGCGCGTGCTGTTCGTCAGCGTGCCGTTCGAAGAGGTGGTGGGCGAGATCCTCGGCAAGGTCGACAACAGCTACATGGGCGTGACCCTCAAGCGCATGATGCTGCGCGCCGCCACCAACATCGCCGACCGCCTGCAGATCGACGCGCTGGTCACCGGCGAGGCGATTTCCCAGGTGTCCAGCCAGACATTGCCCAACCTGGCGGTGATCGACTCGGCCACCGAGAAGCTGGTGCTGCGCCCGCTGCTGGCCAGCCACAAGCAGGACATCATCGACCAGGCCAATGAAATCGGCACCGCCGAGTTCGCCAAGCACATGCCCGAGTACTGCGGCGTGATCTCGGTGAACCCGACCACCTGTGCCAAGCGTCACCGCGTCGACCATGAAGAGAAGCAGTTCGACATGGCCGTGCTCGAGCGCGCCCTGGAACGCGCCCGCCTGGTGTCCATCGACCACGTGATCGATGAACTGGGCCAGGATATCCAGATCGAAGAAGTCAGCCAGGCGCTGGCCGGGCAGGTGGTGATCGACATTCGTCACCCCGACGCCCAGGAAGACCAGCCTCTGGAACTGGACGGCATCGAGGTCAAGGCCTTGCCGTTCTACGCCCTCAACAGTCGCTTCAAGGAGCTGGACCCCACGCGCCAGTACTTGCTGTATTGCGACAAGGGAGTGATGAGTCGCCTGCATGCCCACCATCTACTGAGTGAGGGGCATGCCAATGTGCGCGTTTATCGTCCGACATAAGATGCCGGGGTTGTATGGCGGCAGTATCCGCCATCGCCCTCCCGACCGACGAGCCCGTTGAGCGCCGTTCATTCACATTCGCCGCCTAGACTGGGCGGCAACCCGAATCCTCTGATCGAGATACACAAGTGATCGAAAATCTACGCAACATCGCCATCATCGCCCACGTTGACCATGGCAAGACCACCCTGGTAGACAAACTGCTGCGTCAGTCCGGCACCCTGGAGCGCAACGAGCTCAACGACGAGCGCGTGATGGACTCCAACGACCAGGAAAAAGAGCGCGGCATTACCATTCTGGCGAAAAACACCGCCATCAACTGGAACGGCTACCACATCAACATCGTGGATACCCCGGGCCACGCCGACTTCGGTGGTGAAGTAGAGCGCGTGATGTCGATGGTCGACTCCGTGCTGCTGCTGGTAGACGCCCAGGACGGCCCTATGCCGCAAACCCGTTTCGTGACCAAGAAGGCTTTCGAAGCCGGCCTGCGTCCGATCGTGGTGATCAACAAGGTCGACCGTCCGGGCGCGCGTCCTGACTGGGTTCTGGACCAGATCTTCGACCTGTTCGACAACCTGGGTGCCACCGACGAACAGCTGGACTTCAAGGTCGTCTACGCCTCGGCCCTGAACGGCATTGCCGGTCTGGACCACACCGAAATGGCCGAAGACATGACCCCGCTGTACCAGTCGATCGTCGACAACGTGCCAGCGCCAAGCGTCGACCGCGACGGTCCGTTCCAGATGCAGATCTCGGCACTGGACTACAACAGCTTCCTGGGCGTGATCGGTGTTGGCCGCATCGCCCGTGGTCGCGTCAAGCCGAACACCCCGGTTGTGGCCATCGACGTTGACGGCAAGCGCCGCAACGGTCGTATCCTCAAGCTGATGGGTCACCACGGCCTGCACCGCGTCGACGTCGAAGAAGCCCAGGCTGGCGACATCGTCTGCATCAGCGGTTTCGACGAGCTGTTCATCTCCGACACCCTGTGCTCCCCGGACGCAGTCGAGGCGATGAAGCCGCTGACCGTCGACGAGCCGACCGTTTCGATGACCTTCCAGGTCAACGACTCGCCGTTCTGCGGTAAGGAAGGCAAGTTCGTCACCAGCCGCAACATCAAGGAGCGTCTGGACAAGGAGCTGCTGTACAACGTTGCACTGCGCGTTGAAGAAGGCGACTCGGCCGACAAGTTCAAGGTATCGGGCCGTGGTGAGCTGCACCTGTCGGTACTGATCGAAACCATGCGTCGCGAAGGCTTCGAAATGGGTGTTGGTCGTCCGGAAGTGATCATCCGCGAAGTCGACGGTGCCAAGCACGAGCCGTTCGAGAACGTCACCATCGACATCCCTGAAGATTCGCAGGGCAAGGTCATGGAAGAAATGGGCCTGCGTAAAGGCGACCTGACCAACATGGTGCCGGATGGCAAGGGCCGTGTACGTCTGGAATACAACATTCCAGCCCGTGGTCTGATCGGCTTCCGCAACCAGTTCCTGACCCTGACCAACGGTGCAGGCATCCTGACCTCGATCTTCGATCGCTACGCGCCAATGAAGTCCGGCCACATGTCCGGCCGTCAGAACGGCGTACTGGTATCGGTAGAGACCGGCAAGGCGCTGACCTACTCGCTGGAAACCCTGCAGGCGCGCGGCAAGCTGTTCGTCGAGCACGGCCAGGAGATCTACAACGGTCAGATCGTCGGTCTGAACAGCCGTGACAACGACCTGGGCGTCAACCCTACCAAGGGCAAGAAGCTCGACAACATGCGTGCTTCGGGCAAAGACGAAACCATCGCTCTGGTACCACCTGTTCGCTTCACCCTGGAACAGGCCCTGGAATTCATCCAGGACGACGAGCTGTGCGAAGTCACGCCCAAGTCGATCCGTCTGCGCAAGAAGATCCTGGACGAAGGCGAGCGTACCCGCGCTGCCAAGAAAGCCAAGAACTGAGTTAGCTCAGGCTGAATGAAAACGCCCCCGGTCGAAAGGCCGGGGGCGTTTTTGTTTGTGCAAGGCCTGAAACTTGCGCTGGCCGAATCGCGGGTCAAGCCCGCTCCCACAGGTAAATGCACAACCTTGTGGGAGCGGGCTTGACCCGCGATGCTTTTCAGCGGGCCACGGGCTTTGGCTTGTACGCGCAGTACCCCGGCCGCGGGCCGATCCTTGGGTGGTTGCGGCAGGTGTCGGGGCGCTTGTCGTAAATGGTGCAGAACCGCGTCTTGCGGTCCAGGTACAGGCAATCGTCGTTGCTCATGCGCTGTAAGGTGAAGATCCCGGACTTCTGGTTGAAGCGCTCGACGATCCCATCCTTCTGCAGGCGCTTGGCGATGTTCTTGGGCGGCTCGCCCCGTTCGAATTCGTCCACCACGCCAATGCGGATCAGATCCGTGAGCTTGACCTCCACCGGCAAGGTGCAGCAACTGGACATGCAGCCCCCGCACATGTGGCTGGAATACCTCTGCCAGGTATCCAGGCGGTCGAGTTCGGCGGCGGCAATCAGGGTCGGTTTCATCAGGTTCGGTTTTTCAGATGGTCGGGTGGGCGCGCGATCATACCGGAGTTGGTCAAAATGTGAACAACCATTTGCCGGGTTCGTGCCAACCCGGTACCGCTTTTGCACAGAAACAAACGAACCCGCGCTACCGCGCCCGGTCGAACCGTCTAGGCTGAGAAATCCCCATCCGCATTCGTCAACTTGCCCGAGGACGTCGTATGTCTCAGGAACCACTCGCACGTGACGCACAGGTGGCTGCCTTTCGCACCGCTGTACTGGAAAAACTGACCTATGCCGTCGGCAAGGACCCCGAGCACGCCTTCGACCACGACTGGTTCGAGGCCATCGCCCTGGCCGCCCGCGACCACATGGTCGACCACTGGATGGACCACACGCGGCAGATCTACCGCAAGAGCCAGAAGCGCGTCTATTACCTCTCCCTCGAATTTCTCATCGGCCGCCTGCTGTACGACAGCCTGAGCAACCTCGGCCTGCTGGACATCGCCCGTGAAGCAATGACCGGGCTGGACGTGGACCTGGAGCGCATCCGCCTGCTCGAACCCGACGCGGCGCTGGGCAACGGCGGCCTCGGGCGCCTGGCGGCGTGCTTCATGGAGAGCATGTCGACCCTGGGCATTGCCGCCCACGGCTACGGTATCCGCTATGAGCACGGGCTGTTTCGCCAGGCCGTGGTCGACGGCTGGCAGCAGGAGCAGACCGAAAACTGGCTGGATTTCGGCAACCCCTGGGAGTTCGAGCGTGCCGAGGTGATCTACCCGATCAGTTTCGGCGGCAGCGTCGAGACCCGGCACGACGAATCCGGCCAGCCGCGCCAGGTGTGGTGGCCGGCCGAAACGGTGCGTGCGGTGGCCTACGACACGCCCGTGGTGGGCTGGCGTGGTGCCAGCGTCAATACCCTGCGCCTGTGGCGCGCACGGGCCCTGGAAGAGCTGCACCTGGAGCGTTTCAATGCCGGCGACCACCTGGGCGCGGTAGCCGAAGTGGCCCGCGCCGAGAGCATCTCGCGGGTACTGTACCCGGCCGACAGCACCGAGGCCGGCCAGGAGCTGCGCCTGCGCCAGGAGTACTTCTTCGTCTCGGCCTCGCTGCAGGACCTGCTGCGCCGCCACCTGAACATGAACCCCACGCTGCTCAACCTGCACGAAAAGGCCGCCATCCAGCTCAACGACACCCACCCCTCGATTGCCGTGGCCGAGCTGATGCGCCTGCTGGTGGACCAGCACGAACTGCCGTGGGACACCGCCTGGCAGCTCACCGTCGACACCCTGGCCTACACCAACCACACCCTGCTGCCCGAGGCGCTGGAAACCTGGTCGGTGGGGCTGATGGAGCGCATGCTGCCGCGCCACATGCAGATCATCTACCTGATCAACGCCTTTCATATCGACGCGCTGCGGGCCAAGGGCATCCATGACTTCGACGTGCTGCGCGCGGTGTCGCTGATCGAGGAGGACAACGGCCGGCGGGTGCGCATGGGCAACCTGGCGTTCCTCGGGTCGCACAGCGTCAACGGCGTGTCGGGGCTGCACACCAAGCTGATGCGCAGCACCGTGTTCGCCGAACTGCACAAGCTCTACCCCGAGCGGATCAACAACAAGACCAACGGCATCACCTTCCGCCGCTGGCTGTACCAGGCCAACCCGCCGCTCACCCGCATGCTGGTGGAGGCGCTGGGGCCCGAGGTGCTGGACGACCCCGAGAAGCACCTGCGGCGCCTCGAACCGTTCGCCGACAAGCCGGCGTTTCGCAAGGCCTTCGCCCAGCAGCGCCTGCACAGCAAGAAGGCCCTGGCCAACCTGATCCAGGAGCGCCTGGGCATCACGGTCGACCCCGAGGCGATGTTCGATGTGCAGGTCAAGCGCATCCACGAATACAAGCGCCAGTTGCTCAACCTGCTGCATACCGTGGCGCTGTACCAGGCGATCCGCGCCGAGCCGGGCACGCACTGGGCGCCGCGGGTGAAGATCTTCGCCGGCAAGGCCGCCGC
This sequence comes from Pseudomonas sp. UBA7500, assembly GCF_002478435.1. Taxonomy (NCBI): domain Bacteria; kingdom Pseudomonadati; phylum Pseudomonadota; class Gammaproteobacteria; order Pseudomonadales; family Pseudomonadaceae; genus Pseudomonas; species Pseudomonas sp. UBA7500. The sequence continues at coordinate 62,713 of NZ_DLNW01000003.1, forward strand.
CAGCTATCACCAGGCCAAGCTGATCATCAAGCTGGCCAACGACATCGCCAGGGTGGTCAACAACGACCCGACCGTGCGCGGGCTGCTCAAGGTGGTGTTCCTGCCCAACTACAACGTGAGCCTGGCCGAGAGCATCATCCCGGCGGCGGACCTGTCCGAGCAGATCTCCACCGCCGGCTACGAGGCTTCGGGCACCAGCAACATGAAGTTCGGCCTCAATGGCGCGCTGACCATCGGCACCCTGGACGGCGCCAACGTCGAGATGTGCGAGCAGGTGGGGGCCGAGCACATGTTCATCTTCGGCCTGACCTCCCAGCAGGTGGAGGCGCGCAAGCGCAGCGGCGATTTCGGTGCCAGCTCCGCCATCGGCGCCTCGTACCGGCTCAACGACGTGCTCCAGGCGATCCGCGGCGGGGTGTTCTCGCCGGACGACCCGGCGCGCTACGTGGGGCTGATCGATTCACTGGTGCCGTATGACCGCTTCCTGGTGTGCGCCGACTTCGATGCCTACTGGGAGGCCCAGCGCCGCGTCGAGGAGCTGTGGCACGACCCCCAGCAGTGGTGGCGCTCGGCCGTGCTCAATACCGCGCGCATGGGCTGGTTCTCGTCGGACCGCACCATTCGCGAATACGCCGGGGAGATCTGGAACGCGCTGGAGTAGGCGCCTGGCATCGGGCCCGGGGGCGTGAACCTTCGGGCCGATGTGTCGTCTGATCGGGCGAGCATGTCCTATTGCTCGCTAGCGCTTCACTCTCCCTGTAAACTGCGTGGGTTTTTTCTACCCCATCCTCCGGAGCCTTACATGTCCCGCGTTACCCTGAGTCGCTATCTGATTGAGCAGACCCGCAGCAACAGCACCCCTGCCGATCTGCGCTTCCTTATCGAAGTGGTGGCGCGTGCGTGCAAGGAAATCAGCCACAACGTGTCCAAGGGCGCCCTGGGCGGCGTGCTGGGCAGCATGGGCACTGAAAACGTGCAGGGCGAAGTCCAGAAGAAACTGGACGTGATTTCCAACGACATCCTGCTCGAAGCCAACGAGTGGGGCGGCCACCTGGCCGGCATGGCGTCCGAAGAGATGGACAATGCCTACCAGATCCCGGGCAAGTACCCCAAGGGTGCCTACCTGTTGGTATTCGACCCGCTGGACGGTTCGTCGAACATCGACGTCAACGTCTCGGTCGGCACCATCTTCTCGGTACTGCGCTGCCCCAACGAGTACCTGAGCCAGAACGAAAGCCTCAACGAACAGGCCTTCCTGCAGCCGGGCACCAAGCAGGTGGCCGCCGGTTACGCGATCTACGGCCCGCAGACCATGCTGATCCTGACCCTGGGCAACGGCGTCAAGGGCTTCACCCTGGACCGCGAGCTGGGCAGTTTCGTGCTGACCCACGAGAACATCCAGGTGCCGGAAACCACCGCCGAGTTCGCCATCAACATGTCCAACCAGCGCCACTGGGAAGCCCCGGTGACCCGCTATGTGGGCGAACTGCTGGCTGGCGAGACCGGCCCGCTGAAAAAGAACTACAACATGCGCTGGATCGCCTCGATGGTTGCCGACGTGCACCGCATCCTGACCCGTGGCGGCCTGTTCATGTACCCGCGCGATGCGCGCGAGCCATCCAAGCCGGGCAAGCTGCGCCTGATGTACGAAGCCAACCCGATGTCGTTCATCATCGAACAGGCCGGCGGTGCTTCCACCGACGGTCGCCAGCGCATCCTCGACATCCAGCCCGAGAGCCTGCACCAGCGTGTGGCGGTGTTCCTGGGTTCGAAGCAGGAAGTCGAGCGCGTCACCGGTTATCACCAGGAGTAAATCATGCTCGCACCTTGGCAGCCGTTGCTGGAGTGGTGGTTCGGCTGGGGCACCAGCCCCCAGGCCGTGGCTGACGAGAAGAGTACGCTGTGGTTCGGCAAGCACCACGACGACGAGGCGCGCGAGCGCTTCGGCGAGCTGGCCGCGCAGGCGCTGGCCGGCGAGCTGGACGAATGGCTGGCAAGCCCCCAGGGCTGGCTGGGCCTGGTGCTGCTGCTGGACCAGCTGCCCCGCATGATCCACCGCGACACGCAGCACGCCTTCGATGGCGACCGGCGTGCGCAGGTGCTGGTGATGCAGGGCCTGGACAAGGCCTGGGACTACCAGCTGCTGCCGATCCAGCGGGTGTTCATCCTGCTGGTACTGGAGCATGCCGAGGTGCTGGACTGGCAGAACATCAGCATCGAGCGCTATCAGTTGCTGCTGGATGCGCAGCCGGACAGTGACCGGCGCCTGTTCGAAGGTTTCCTGGACTATGCCGAGCAGCACCAGCGGGTGATTGCGCGGTTTGGCCGCTTCCCGCACCGCAACCTGGTGCTGGGGCGCCCGAGCACCGATGAAGAGATGGACTTTCTGCTGGAGCCGGGCTCGCGGTTCTGAGCTGAACCCAATCGCGGGTCAAGCCCGCTCCCACTAGGACTATCGCTGTCCTTGTGGGAGCGGGCTTGACCCGCGATTGTTTCACCCTAGATCCTGAAGCTGCCCACCAGCTGCTTCAACCTGTCCACCTGGCTCTGCAGGTCATTGCAGGCCCGCAGCGTCGCCTGCAAATTCTCCACCCCTTCCTGATTCAGCGTATTGATCTCGGTGATGTCGACATTGATCGATTCCACCACGGCCGTCTGCTCTTCGGTGGCGGTGGCCACCGACTGGTTCATCCCGTCGATTTCGCCAATGCGCACGGTCACGCTGCCCAGGCGCTCGCCGGCCTGGTTGGCAATGCCCACGCTGTGCTCGCTCTGGCGCTGACTCTCGGTCATGGTGCCCACCGCCACCTGTGCGCCGGCCTGCAACTGCTCGATGATCTTCTGCACCTGTTGCGCCGAGTCCTGGGTACGGTGGGCCAGGTTGCGCACCTCGTCGGCCACCACCGCAAACCCGCGACCGGCCTCGCCGGCACGTGCCGCCTCGATGGCCGCGTTCAGTGCCAGCAGGTTGGTCTGCTGGGAAATGCCGCTGATCACCTCGAGAATCTGGCCGATGTTCACCGTGTTGGCGTTGAGCGTCTCGATATGGGTGCTGGCGTCGCTGATCTTGCTCGACAGCTGGTTCATCACCGCAATGGTCTGGTCGACCACCTGCTGGCCGTCCTCGGCCAGGTTGCGTGCTTCGCTGGAGTGCTGTGAGGCAAGGGCGGCGTTGTGGGCGATCTCATGGGCGGCGGCGCCCAGCTGGTTGATCGCCGCCGCCACGCTGCTGGTGCGGCCCGACTGCTGGTCGGCATTGTGGATCGACGCGTTCGAGGCGCTGACCACGCGCAGGGCCACTTCATTGACCCGACCGGTGGCCGAGGACACTTCGCTGATCGAGTTGTGGATACGTTCCACGAAGCGGTTGAACGAGGAGCCCAGCGCGCCGAACTCGTCATGGGCATGAATGCGCAGGCGCCGGGTCAGGTCGCCTTCGCCTTCGGCGATATCGTGCATGGCGCGGCCCATCACATGCAGCGGCTCCATCAGGACGCGGATCAGCACGCCGAGCAAGGCGATGATGATCAGCACGGCGATGGCCGTGGCCACGATGGCCGAGGTCCGAAACTCGCCGAGCATGGCAAAGGCGTAGTCCTGGTCGACCACCATCGCCACGTACCAGTCGGCCGAAGGCACGCCGTTGACGCGGGTGAAGCTGATGAACTGCCGGCGCCCGTCCTGCTCGACTTCCTTGAGGCCGCTACCCGGCTGCGGCGTGCCCTGCGGGTAGGCATCGGCCAGGCGCTTGAGGGTCAGCGAGCTGTCCGGGTGGATCAGGATCTTGCCCTCGGCATTGACGATGAACGCCAGGCCGTGGCCGTCGAAGTTCAGCGAGTTGATGATGCTGCTGATGGTGTCCAGGTCGGTGTCGGCACCGCTGACACCGATCAGGCGGCCAGCCTGCTGCACCGGGGTGGCAATGGTGATCACCAGCTTGCCCGAGGAGGCCGAGACGTAGGGTTCGGTAACGATGCTGCGCCCGGCCTCGCTGGCGCCCTTGTACCAGCCGCGTACCCGCGGGTCGTAGTCGGCGGCGCGGTTGCCCGTGGGCACCGATTGCATGCTGCCGTCCTGGCCGCCGAAGTAGGTCAGGGTGAAGTTGCTGGCATACACCGGCAACGCCATCAGCCGGTCCAGGCTCGGCTTGCCGGGGCCATCCACGGCCACCTGCTGGGCAAACGAATGCTGCAGCTGGATGCGGCTCTGCAGCCAGGTCTGGATGTTGCTGGTGGTAAGGCTGCCGAGCTCCTGCATCGTGGCCTCGGTGTTGCTGCGCAGCGACTGGCGCTGGCGGTAATCGTTGAACAGGATGAAACAGGTAAACGCCACCGCGACCACAAGGGCGGCGGCCAGCAGGATCTTGTGGCTGAACTTCAGGTTTTTGGTCATTGCGAGGTCTGTCTGCACAAGGCGGTCAACGGGGAGGGCGCGGCGAAACGTCGCAGCGCCCTCCTGTGTCGTCCGCGCCGGGCAAAAAATGAGGCGGATGTGCGACTAGTCGACAAATGGCAACGATAACCGTGCAGGTAAATGGGGTTGCCGGGAACCGGATAGGGGTTTTTGCTTCTAAGCTCGAGTCAGGCCCCGTGCTTGCACCCTCATGTTCAGGAGTGACCCCATGTCGTTGCGTTCCCTCGCCCTGTTGTCGTTGTGCGTGTTGCTGGCCGCATGCAGCAAGATCAACCAGGAAAACTATTCCAAGCTCCAGGCCGGCATGCCCAAGGCCGAGGTCGAGCGACTGCTGGGCAGCCCCACCGAGTGTTCCGGCGCGCTGGGCATGACCAGTTGTACCTGGGGCGACCAGAAAGCCTTCATCAGCGTGCAGTACGCCGCCGACAAGGTGCTGATGTACTCGGGGCAGGGTCTCAAATGAAACGCCTGCCCCTGCTGTTGAGCCTGTGCGCCGGCCTGCTGCTGACCGGTTGTGCGCATTCGCGCGACGACGGGCCGTTGCCGCCCAAGACCGTCGACAGCGTCGACCTCAAGCGTTACCAGGGCAAGTGGTTCGAGCTGGCGCGGTTGCCGATGTTCTTCCAGCGCAATTGCGCGCAGAGCGAAGCGCATTACAACCTCAAGCCGGACGGCACGGTGGGCGTGCTCAACCGCTGCATCACGCTCGAGGGCGAGTGGGAGGAGGCCAGTGGTACGGCGACGCCACAGGTGCAGGGCAAGACCGACAAGCTGTGGGTGGAGTTCGACAACTGGTTCTCGCGGTTGCTGCCGGGGGTGACGAAGGGCGATTACTGGGTGCTGTACGTGGACAAGGACTACCAGACGGCACTGGTGGGTAACCCGGACCGCAAGTACCTGTGGATACTGTCGCGCACGCCGACGATTCCGGCGCTGGAGCGCGAGAGCCTGCTGGCGCGGGCGCGTCAGCAGGGGTATGACACCACGCGGCTGATCTGGCGGGTTTCGGACAGGGACATCGCGCACAGTCAGTGAGGGCCTCTTCGCGGGCCAAGCCCGCTCCCACAGGATCAGCATAAACCCTGTGGGAGCGGGCTTGACCCGCGATAATCACGGCGTGGTTCTGGCTCAGCCCAGCACTTCGCGAAGCACCCCGGCAAACGCCCGCGAACTCTGTTCTTCACCCGCATGCCGCCCCTGTTGCACCACCCACTTGCCATTGACCATCACATCGCGCACCTGCCGGTCGCCGCCGGCAAACAACCAGCGATTGAGAACACCGTCCCCGCTCGCCGTAGCGATGTACGGATCGGCCCCATCCAGCACGATCCAGTCGGCCCGCCTGCCCACCGCCAGCTCGCCAACCGGCTGCCCCAGCGCCTGCGCACCGCCGGCCAGGGCCGCATCGAACAGGGTGCGCCCCACCATCGGCTGATCGGCCCCATGCAGCCGGTTGCGCCGCTGGTCGCGCAGGCGCTGGCCATATTCGAGCCAGCGCAATTCCTCCACCACGCTCAGCGACACATGGCTGTCCGAGCCGATGCCCATGCGCCCGCCCTGGGCCAGATAGTCGACGGCAGGGAAGATGCCGTCGCCCAGGTTGGCCTCGGTGGTCAGGCACAGGCCGGCCACCGCCTTGCTGCGCGCCATGGCGCTGACTTCGTCGGGCTCGGCGTGGGTGGCGTGCACCAGGCACCAGCGCTGGTCGACATCGACGTTTTCATACAGCCACTGCAATGGCCGGCGGCCACTCCAGGCCAGGCAGTCGTCGACTTCCTTCTGCTGTTCGGCAATGTGGATATGCACCGGGCAGGCCTTGTCGCCGGCAGCCATGACCTGGGCGATCTGCTGCGGGGTGACCGCGCGCAGGGAGTGAAAGCACAGCCCCAGGCGCTGCGCCGGTTGCTGGGCGAGCAGCGGCGCCAGTTGCGTGTGCAGGTGCAGGTACTGCTCGGTGCCGTTGATGAAGCGACGTTGCCCGTCATTGGGCGCCTGCCCGCCGAAGCCCGAGTGGCTGTACAGCACCGGCAGCAAGGTCAGGCCGATGCCGGTGTCGGCGGCGGCCTGGCTGATGCGCAGCGACAGTTCGGCCGGGTCGGCATAGGCCTTGCCCTGGGCGTCATGGTGCACGTAATGGAATTCGGCCACCGAGGTGTAGCCGGCCTTGAGCATCTCGATGTACAGCTGGCGCGCAATGATGCCCAGTTGCTCGGGGCTGATCCGGCCCACCAGCCGGTACATCAGCTCGCGCCAGGTCCAGAAGCTGTCGTTGGGGTTGCCGGCCACTTCCGCCAGGCCGGCCATGGCGCGCTGGAAGGCGTGCGAGTGCAGGTTCGGCATGCCCGGCAGCAACGGCCCGGCCAGGCGCTCGGCGCCATCGGCCGAGGCGCCTGGCTGTACGCTATTCAACAGGCCGTCGGGGCCTGTCTCGATTCGCACGTTTTCTGCCCAGCCTGTAGGCAACAAAGCACGTTCGGCAAAGAACACGGACATCGGTACGCCACCCTTTTCTGGTTATTTGTATATACATATACAGACGTTTGCCTGCCCGGTAAACTGCGGCACTCTACCGGTCATACTCATCACCAAGGATTTTTGCCGTGTCGACACCTCCTGTCTCCGCGTTGGTTGCCCACATGGGCGAGGGCCCGGCGCCGCTGTATGCGCGGGTCAAGCAGATGATCGCCCAGCAGATCCAGAACGGCAGCTGGCCGCCGCATCACCGCGTACCGTCCGAGAGCGAACTGGTCACCGAGCTGGGCTTCAGCCGCATGACCATCAACCGCGCCTTGCGCGAGCTGACCGCCGAAGGCCTGCTGGTGCGCATGCAGGGCGTCGGCACCTTCGTCGCCGAGCCCAAGAGTCGCTCGGCGCTGTTCGAGGTCAACAACATCGCCGACGAGATCGCCGCGCGCGGCCACCAGCACAGCTGCAAGGTGATCACCCTGACCGAAGAGGCGGCAGGCTCGGAGCGGGCGCTGGCGCTGGACATGCGCGAAGGGCAGCGGGTGTTCCATTCGCTGATCGTGCACTACGAAAACGGCATCCCGGTGCAGATCGAGGACCGCTTCGTCAACGCCCAGGTCGCCCCGGACTACCTCAAGCAGGACTTCACCCGCCAGACCCCCTACGCCTACCTGTCCCAGGTGGCGCCGCTGACCGAAGGCGAGCACGTGGTCGAGGCGATCCTGGCCGAACCCGAGGAATGCCGCCTGCTGCAGATCGAGCCGGGCGAGCCGTGCCTGCTGATCCGCCGGCGCACCTGGTCGGGTCGCCAGCCGGTCACGGCGGCGCGCCTGATTCACCCCGGTTCCCGTCACCGCCTGGAAGGACGCTTCAGCAAATGAGTTCGTTGACCCTGTTACGTGCCGCCGACTACCCGCGCATGCCGTGGAAGAACGGCGGCGGCAGTACCGAAGAGATCACCCGCGATGGCGGGGCCGGCCTGGAGGGCTTTGGCTGGCGCCTGTCGATTGCCGACATCGCCGAGTCGGGCGGGTTCTCCAGCTTTGCCGGGTATCAGCGCGTGATCAGCGTGCTGCAGGGCGATGGCATGCGCCTGATGGTGGATGGCCAGGCCAGCCGCGAGCTGCTGGCGTTCGATGCCTTCGCCTTCAGCGGCGAAAGTGCAGTGAGCTGCAACCTGCTGGGCGGACCGATTCGCGACTTCAACCTGATCTACGCGCCGCAGCGGTTTGCCGCGCGGTTGCAGTGGCTGCCGGGTGAAAGCCGGGTGTACAGCTCGGCCCAGACGCTGCTGGTGTTCGCGGCGCACGAGCGGGTGCGGGTCAAGGTCGCAGGGCATGCCGAGCAGTGGCTGGGTCGCTATGACTGCCTGCGGCTGGACGGCAACCACGGGTTGCTGGAGTTCGAGGTCAGTGGGCAGATCTGCCTGATCGAGCTGACCGAACGTTAAGGGCTTCGCCAGCAAGGCTGGCTCCTGCAGGTTCCATTCTTTTTTTGCGTGTGGGAGCCGGCCTTGCCGGCGAAGCGGACGACACTGTTTTTTGGTTGCCTGTACTTGTACATACAAGTAAATATATGTTTGTATTGCATCCATGGCAGTGCCATCCCGAATTCGCCTTTCGCTCGAGGAGCCCTTACGTGACGAACAAGCACAATAAATTCCGTGACGTCGAAATTCGCGCCCCGCGCGGCACCCAGCTCACCGCCAAGAGCTGGCTGACCGAAGCGCCGCTGCGCATGCTGATGAACAACCTCGACCCGCAAGTTGCCGAGAACCCCAAGGAGCTGGTGGTGTACGGCGGCATCGGCCGCGCCGCGCGCAACTGGGAGTGCTATGACAAGATCGTCGAGAGCCTCACCCACCTGAATGACGACGAGACCCTGCTGGTGCAATCCGGCAAGCCGGTCGGCGTGTTCAAGACCCACCGCAACGCCCCGCGCGTACTGATCGCCAACTCCAACCTGGTGCCGCACTGGGCCAACTGGGAACATTTCAACGAACTCGATGCCAAGGGCCTGGCCATGTACGGCCAGATGACCGCCGGCAGCTGGATCTACATCGGCAGCCAGGGCATCGTGCAGGGCACCTACGAAACCTTCGTCGAAGCCGGCCGCCAGCACTACAACGGCAGCCTCAAGGGCAAGTGGGTGCTCACCGCGGGCCTGGGCGGCATGGGCGGCGCGCAGCCACTGGCCGCGACCCTGGCCGGCGCCTGCTCGCTGAACATCGAATGCCAGCAGAGCCGCATCGACTTCCGCCTGAGCAGCCGCTACGTGGATGAACAGGCCACCGACCTGGACGACGCCCTGGCGCGCATCGCCAGATACACGGGCGAAGGCAAGGCCATCTCCATCGCCCTGCTGGGCAATGCCGCCGAAATCCTGCCCGAGCTGGTCAAGCGCGGCGTGCGCCCCGACATGGTCACCGACCAGACCAGCGCCCACGACCCGCTCAATGGCTACCTGCCGGCCGGCTGGACCTGGGAGCAGTACCGCGACCGCGCGCAGACCGAACCGGCGGCGGTGGTCAAGGCTGCCAGGCAGTCGATGGCCGTGCACGTGCAGGCCATGCTCGACTTCCAGAAGCAGGGCATCCCGACCTTCGACTACGGCAACAACATTCGTCAGATGGCCAAGGAAGAGGGTGTGACCAACGCCTTCGACTTCCCCGGCTTCGTACCTGCCTATATCCGCCCGCTGTTCTGCCGCGGCGTGGGCCCGTTCCGCTGGGCCGCGCTGTCGGGCGACGCCCAGGACATCTACAAGACCGACGCCAAGGTCAAGGAACTGATCCCCGACGACGCGCACCTGCACAACTGGCTGGACATGGCCCGCGAGCGCATCAGCTTCCAGGGCCTGCCGGCACGTATCTGCTGGGTCGGCCTGGGCCTGCGCGCAAAGCTGGGCCTGGCGTTCAACGAAATGGTGCGCAGCGGCGAGCTGTCGGCACCGATCGTGATCGGCCGCGACCACCTGGACTCCGGCTCCGTCTCCAGCCCCAACCGTGAAACCGAAGCCATGCAGGACGGCTCCGACGCCGTGTCCGACTGGCCGCTGCTCAATGCCCTGCTCAACACCGCCAGCGGCGCGACCTGGGTCTCGCTGCACCACGGCGGCGGGGTGGGCATGGGCTTCTCGCAGCACTCGGGCATGGTCATCGTGTGCGACGGCACCGACGAAGCCGCCGAGCGTATTGCCCGCGTCCTGCACAACGACCCGGCCACCGGCGTGATGCGCCATGCCGATGCCGGTTATCAGATCGCCATCGACTGTGCGAAAGAGCAGGGTCTGAACCTGCCGATGATCACGCGCTGAGCGGCGCCCTGGTCGATACTGAATTCATGACGGGCGTGAACGCCTTTCGAGACGGAGCAATAACGTGACCCAACTGACCCTGAAGCCTGGCACCCTGACCTTGGCTCAGCTGCGTGCGATCTACCAGCAACCGCTGACCCTGCAACTGGACGCCAGCGCCGACCAGCAGATCAAAGACAGCGTGGCCTGCGTCGAACAGATCCTTGCCGAGGACCGCACCGCCTACGGCATCAATACCGGTTTCGGCCTGCTGGCCTCGACCCGCATCGCCAGCCACGACCTGGAGAACCTGCAGCGCTCGCTGGTGCTGTCCCACGCCGCCGGCGTCGGCGCGCCGCTGGACGACGCCCTGGTGCGCCTGATCATGGTGCTCAAGGTCAACAGCCTGAGCCGTGGTTTTTCCGGCATCCGGCGCAAGGTGATCGACGCGCTGATCGCCCTGATCAACGCCGAGGTCTACCCGCACATTCCGCTCAAGGGCTCGGTGGGCGCCTCCGGCGACCTCGCACCGCTGGCGCACATGTCGCTGGTGCTGCTGGGCGAAGGCAAGGCCCGCCACAAGGGCCAATGGCTGTCGGCCACCGAAGCGCTGGCGGTGGCCGGCCTCGAGCCGCTGACCCTGGCCGCCAAGGAGGGCCTGGCCCTGCTCAACGGCACCCAGGCGTCCACTGCCTATGCGCTGCGCGGGCTGTTCGAAGGCGAAGACCTGTTCGCTGCCGCCGTCGCCTGCGGCAGCCTCACCGTCGAAGCGGTGCTGGGCTCGCGCTCGCCCTTCGATGACCGCATTCATCAGGCCCGCGGCCAGCGTGGCCAGATCGACTCGGCCGCCTGCTACCGCGACCTGCTGGGCGACGGCAGCGAAGTGTCGGCCTCGCACCAGAACTGCGGCAAGGTGCAGGACCCGTACTCGCTGCGTTGCCAGCCACAGGTGATGGGCGCCTGCCTGACCCAGTTGCGCCAGGCCGCCGAGGTACTGGTGGTGGAGGCCAACGCGGTGTCTGACAACCCGCTGGTATTCGCCAAGGAGGGTGACGTGATCTCCGGTGGCAACTTCCACGCCGAGCCGGTGGCCATGGCCGCCGACAACATGGCCCTGGCCATCGCCGAAATCGGTTCGCTGAGCGAGCGGCGCATCTCGCTGATGATGGACAAGCACATGTCGCAGTTGCCGCCGTTCCTGGTGGCCAATGGCGGGGTCAACTCCGGCTTCATGATCGCCCAGGTCACCGCCGCCGCGCTGGCCAGCGAGAACAAGGCGCTGGCGCACCCGCACAGCGTCGACAGCATTCCCACCTCGGCCAACCAGGAAGACCACGTGTCGATGGCCCCGGCCGCCGGCAAGCGCCTGTGGGAAATGGCCGAGAACACCCGCGGCGTGCTGGCCGTGGAATGGCTGGCCGCCTGCCAGGGCCTGGACCTGCGCACCGGCCTCAAGACCTCGCCCAAGCTGGAGCAGGCGCGCCAGGCCCTGCGCGGCCAGGTCGCGCACTACGACAAGGACCGTTTCTTCGCCCCCGACATCGAGGCGGCCATCGCCCTGCTGGCCGCGGGCACGCTGACCGGCCTGCTGCCGGCCAAGGTGCTGCCCAGCCTCTGACGCCACCGGCTGGCCGTGCAGGCCAGCCGTCTGCCGCGCGAACCCTGGCAGGTTCGCGCTGCTTTTCGCCTACAAAAAAAACAGGAACGCGAAATGCAATCTCAAGCACAAGGTCTCAAGCGCGGGCTTACGGCCCGGCACATTCGATTCATGGCACTGGGCTCGGCCATCGGCACCGGGCTGTTCTACGGTTCGGCCGCGGCCATCCAGATGGCCGGCCCGGCGGTGTTGCTGGCCTACCTGATCGGCGGCGCGGCGGTGTTCATGGTGATGCGTGCACTGGGTGAAATGGCCGTGCACAACCCGGTGTCCGGCTCGTTCGGCAAATACGCCAGCACCTACCTGGGGCCCATGGCCGGCTTCGTGCTGGGCTGGACCTACGCCTTTGAAATGATCATCGTGTGCCTGGCCGACGTCACGGCCTTCGGCATCTACATGGGCTTCTGGTTTCCCGAGGTGGCGCGCTGGGTGTGGGTGCTGGGCATCGTGTTCCTGATCGGCGGGCTCAACCTGTGCAACGTCAAGGTGTTCGGCGAGATGGAGTTCTGGCTGTCGCTGCTCAAGGTCGGCGCGATCGTGGCGATGATCCTGGCCGGTTTCGGCATCATGGCCTTCGGCCTGGCCAATGCCGAGGCGGGCAACACGGTGGGCATCGGCAACCTGTTCGATCACGGCGGCTTCATGCCCAACGGCGTCGGCGGCCTGATCGCCTCGTTCGCGGTGGTGATGTTCGCCTTCGGCGGCATCGAGATCATCGGTATCACCGCCGGTGAAGCCAAGGACCCGCAGCGCGTGATCCCCAAGGCGATCAACGCCGTGCCGCTGCGCATCCTGCTGTTCTATGTGCTCACCCTGTTCGTGCTGATGTGCCTGTACCCCTGGCCGCAGATCGGCAGCCAGGGCAGCCCGTTCGTGCAGATCTTCAGCAACCTGGGGATCGGTTCGGCGGCCACGGTGCTCAACATCGTGGTGATCTCGGCGGCGGTGTCGGCCATCAACAGCGATATCTTCGGTGCCGGGCGCATGATGTACGGCCTGGCCGAGCAGGGCCACGCGCCCAAGGGCTTCTCGAAGATCTCGCGCCACGGCGTGCCGTGGATGACCGTGCTGGTGATGGGCGCTGCGCTGCTCGGTGGCGTGGTGCTCAACTACCTGATTCCGGAAAACGTGTTCCTGCTGATCGCCTCCATTGCCACCTTTGCTACGGTATGGGTGTGGCTGATGATCCTGGTGACCCAGGTGGCCATGCGCCGCAGCATGAGCCGCGAAGAGGTCGCGCAACTGAAGTTCCCGGTACCGTTCTGGCCGTATGGGCCGGCCGCAGCCATCGCCTTCATGCTGTTCGTGTTCGGCGTGCTGGGCTACTTCCCCGACACCCAGGCGGCGTTGATCGTCGGCGTGGTGTGGGTGGTGTTCCTGGTGGCCGCCTACTGGCTGTGGTGCAAGCCGCGTGGCACGGTCACGCAGCCGGTGTCGACGCCTCAATAGTTACGGAGACTGTGCATGAAAACCCTCTGGCAGCACTGCCATGTGGCAAGCATGGCGCACGGCGCCTACTCGATCATCGAGGACGCGGCCATTGTCACCTGCGCCGGGCGCATCGAATGGATCGGCCCGCGCCAGGCGCTGGCAGACCCGGTGCCTGACAGCACGGTCGACCTGGGCGGTGCCTGGGTCACCCCCGGGCTGATCGACTGCCACACCCACGCGGTGTTCGGCGGCAACCGCAGCGGCGAGTTCGAACAGCGCCTGCAAGGCGTGAGCTACGCCGAGATCGCCGCCCAGGGGGGTGGCATCGCCAGCACCGTGCGCGCCACCCGCGCCGCCAGCGAAGACGAGCTGTATGCCAGCGCCCTGCGCCGGGTGCAGGCCCTGATGCGTGATGGTGTGACCACCCTGGAGATCAAGTCCGGCTACGGCCTGGACCTGGACAACGAGCGCAAGGTGCTCAAGGTGGCGCGCCGGCTCGGCGAAACGCTGCCGCTGACCGTGCGCAGTACCTGCCTGGCGGCGCATGCCTTGCCGCCCGAGTACGCCGAGCGCGCCGACGACTACATCACTCACATCTGCGAGCAGATGCTCCCGGCGCTGGCTGGCGAAGGGCTGGTGGACGCGGTGGATGCGTTCTGCGAATACCTGGCGTTTTCGCCGGCGCAGGTCGAGCGGGTGTTTCTCAAGGCCTGCGAGCTGGGCCTGCCGGTCAAGCTGCATGCCGAGCAGCTGTCGTCGCTGCACGGTTCGAGCCTGGCGGCGCGCTACCAGGCACTGTCGGCCGATCACCTGGAGTTCATGGACGAGGCCGATGCCATCGCCATGGCCCAGGCCGGTACGGTGGCGGTGCTGCTGCCGGGGGCGTTCTACTTCTTGCGCGAAACCCAGCTGCCGCCGATGGACGCGCTGCGCAGGCACGGCGTGAAGATCGCGATTGCCAGCGACCTCAACCCCGGCACCTCGCCGGCCTTGTCGCTGCGCCTGATGCTGAACATGGCCTGCACCCTGTTTCGCATGACCCCCGAAGAAGCCCTGGCCGGTGTCACCGTGCATGCCGCCACGGCGTTGGGGCTGGGCGACAGTCATGGCTCGCTGGAGGTCGGCAAGGTGGCCGACTTCGTGGCCTGGGACATCGAACGGCCGGCAGACCTGGCCTACTGGCTGGGCGGCGACCTGCACAAGCGGGTGGTGCGCCACGGCGTTGAACTGACCGATAAAGGGGAGGCTGCATGGACAAGGTCGTGAGTTTTCACCAGGGTACGCTGCCGCTGCTGGTCAGCATTCCCCATGCCGGGCTCAGGCTGACCCCGGCGGTCGAGGCCGGGCTGGTGGACGAGGCCAGGGGCCTGCCGGACACCGACTGGCACATTCCGCGCCTGTACGCCTTTGCCCGTGAGCTGGGCGCCAGCGTGGTGGTGGGCGAGTATTCGCGCTTCGTCATCGACCTGAACCGGCCCGAGGATGACCAGCCGCTGTATACCGGCGCCACCACCGGGCTGTTCCCGGCCACGCTGTTCGAAGGGCAGCCGCTGTTCAAGGCGGGGCTGGAGCCGAGTGCGGCCGAGCGGGCGGGCTACCTGGAGGCCATCTGGCGGCCGTATCACGACACCCTTACCGGCGAGCTGGCGCGCCTGCGCGAGCAGTTCGGCTACGCGTTGCTGTGGGATGCACACTCGATCCGCTCGGTGATCCCTCACCTGTTCGACGGCACGTTGCCGGACTTCAACATCGGCACCTTCAATGGCGCGAGCTGCGACGCGGCGCTGGCCGAGCGGGTCAGGGCGGTGGCGGCCGGCGCGCAGGGCTACAGCCATGTGCTCAACGGGCGCTTCAAGGGCGGGCACATCACCCGTCACTATGGCGCCCCGGCCAACAACGTGCACGCGGTGCAGATGGAACTGGCGCAGTGCAACTACATGGAGGAGGTGGCGCCGTTCACCTACCGCGACGATCTGGCGCAGCCGACCCAGCGGGTGCTGGAGCAGATGCTGGTGGCGATGCTGGGGTGGGGGCGCGAGCGTTACCCGGCATAGGACCGCGGCGCTGCCTTCGCCGGCAAGGCCGGCTCCTGCAGACGGTTGCGAACCGGTAGGAGCCGGCCTTGCCGGCGAAGGGGCCCGAAAGCCGAACACAGGTACATGCTCAAAGCGCATTTCGGGTTTATGATGCCCAACGGCAGCCTATTTCCCCACACGGAGTGCGTAATGCAGACCTTGTACCCGCAGATCAAACCCTACGCCCGGCACGATCTGGCCGTGGAAGCACCGCATGTACTGTACGTCGATGAAAGCGGTTCCCCGGAAGGTCTGCCCGTGCTGTTCATTCATGGCGGCCCGGGCGCCGGCTGCGATGCGCAAAGCCGCTGCTATTTCGACCCCAACCTGTACCGCATCGTCACCTTCGACCAGCGCGGCTGCGGTCGCTCCACCCCGCACGCGAGCCTGGAAAACAACACCACCCAGGCCCTGATCGAAGACATCGAGCGTATCCGCGAGCACCTGAACATCGAAAAATGGGTGCTGTTCGGCGGTTCCTGGGGCTCGACCCTGGCCCTGGCCTACGCCCAGACCCACCCCGAGCGCGTGCAGGGGCTTATCCTGCGCGGCATCTTCCTGTGCCGCCCGCAGGAAATCGAATGGTTCTACCAGGCGGGTGCCAGCCGACTGTTCCCCGACTACTGGCAGGATTACATCGCGCCGATCCCCGCCGACGAGCGCGACGACCTGGTCAAGGCCTTCCACAAGCGCCTTACCGGCAACGACCAGATCGCCCAGATGCATGCGGCCAAGGCCTGGTCCACCTGGGAGGGCCGCACCGCGACGCTGCGTCCCAACCCGCTGGTGGTCGACCGCTTCTCCGAGCCGCAACGCGCCCTGTCGATTGCCCGCATCGAATGCCACTACTTCATGAACAACGCGTTCCTGGAGCCCGACCAGCTGATCCGCGACATGCCGCGTATCGCCCACCTGCCGGCGGTGATCGTGCACGGTCGCTATGACGTGATCTGCCCGCTGGACAACGCCTGGGCGCTGCACCAGGCCTGGCCCAACAGCGAGCTGAAAGTGATTCGCGACGCCGGCCACGCCGCCTCCGAGCCCGGCATCACCGATGCGCTGGTGCGCGCCGCCGACCAGATGGCCCGGCGCCTGCTCGACCTGCCGCTGGAAGAAGCGTGAAGGGCCTGCTGCAACGCGCGCGTGGCGCGCGGGTAGAGGTCGACGGCGAGATCGTCGGGTCCATCGACCAGGGCCTGCTGGTGCTGGTCGCCGTCGAGCCCGGCGACACCCCGGCCCACGCCGACAAGCTGCTGCACAAGCTGCTCAACTACCGGGTGTTCAGCGACCCCCAGGGCAAGATGAACCTGTCGCTCAAGGACATCGACGGCGGCCTGCTGCTGGTATCGCAGTTCACCCTGGCTGCCGACACCCAGAGCGGCCTGCGCCCGAGCTTTTCCACCGCCGCGCCACCGGCACTCGGTGCCGAACTGTTCGACTACCTGCTGGCCCAGGCGAGGCTCAAGCACCCCACAGTGGCGAGCGGGCGTTTCGGTGCGGACATGCAGGTTCACCTGGTCAATGATGGCCCTGTGACATTTATGCTACAAATATGAAGGTGAAAAGGCCGCTGCTTGCATGAAAACAGCGGCTTTTCAGCATAAATAGTTGCTTGGCCCTGATGCGTTGTAACGCGGCCTGCTGGATAATCGCGCGAAATGTGGGCCTGCGTTCGCAGGCCCGTTTTACTCTGACTTGAGCATCGTCCGGAACCGTTTGGGGAATCATTGTGCCCTTTCGGAGTCCGAACAGTGCTCGCCAACCCGGCATACGTCGCTGGCCGTTGGTTCTTTGATCTGTTTTCGGCGAGGGTTGCTCGTGATTGTAAGTCCCTGTAATGCACCAAGAACTTCCGCCAATCGGCTGCGCAAGGCCTTCGTGGCAGCCTCTGCACTGGTCTGCCTGCTCAGCGCGGGCCAGCTCTGGGCGTTCAACCTCGACGACGTGGCAGCCAAGGCCAAAGACCTGGCCGGGCAGAAGTACGAAGCACCCAAGAGCAACCTGCCGGCCGTGTTCCGTGACATGAAGTACGGCGACTACCAGAAGATCCGCTTCCTGCAGGACAAGGCCGAGTGGGCCCAGGACAAGACCCCGTTCAAGCTGTCGTTCTACCACCAGGGCATGCACTTCGACACGCCGGTACGCATCAACGAAGTCACCGCCAACAAGGTGCAGGAGATCAAGTACGACCCGAGCCGCTTCGACTTCGGCGACGTGCAGTTCGACCCCAAGGCCACCGACAAGCTCGGCTACGCCGGCTTTCGCGTGCTGTACCCGATCAACAAGGCCGACAAGCAGGATGAAATCATGACCCTGCTTGGCGCCAGCTATTTCCGCGTGGTCGGCAAGGGCCATGTGTATGGCCTGTCGGCCCGTGGCCTGGCCATCGACACCGCGCTGCCGTCGGGCGAGGAGTTCCCGCGCTTCACCGAGTTCTGGGTCGAGAAGCCCAAGCCGACCGACAAGCACCTGGTGATCTACGCGCTGCTCGATTCGCCGCGCTCCACCGGCGCCTACAAGCTGACCCTGCGCCCGGGCACCGACACCATCGTCGACGTCAAGTCCAGGGTGTACCTGCGTGACCACGTCAGCCGCCTGGGCATCGCCCCGCTGACCAGCATGTTCCTGTTCGGCGGCAACCAGCCGTCCAAGGTGCCCAACTACCGCCCTGCGCTGCACGACTCCGAAGGCCTGTCGATCCATGCGGCCAACGGCGAATGGCTGTGGCGCCCGCTCAACAACCCCAAGCACCTGGCCGTGAGCAATTTCAGCGTCGAGAACCCGCGTGGTTTCGGCCTGCTGCAGCGCCAGCGCGAGTTCAGCCAGTTCGAAGACCTCGACGACAACTACCAGAAGCGCCCGAGCGCCTGGATCGAGCCGAGCGGCGACTGGGGCAAGGGCACCGTCGACCTGGTCGAGATCCCGACCGCCGACGAGACCAACGACAACATCGTGGCCTTCTGGAGCCCGGAAAAACTGCCTGAGCCCGGTGTGGCATCCGAATTCAACTACCGCCTGCACTGGACCATCGACGAGTCCGAGTTCCACTCGCCGAACCTGGGCTGGGTCAAGCAGACCCTGCGCTCCACCGGTGACGTCAAGCAGTCCAACCTGATCCGCCAGCCCGATGGCAGCATCGCCTTCCTGGTCGACTTCGAGGGCCCGGTGCTGGCCGCCCTGCCGGAAGATGCCAACGTGCGCAGCCAGGTGACCACCGACGACAACGCCGAAGTGGTCGAGAACAACCTGCGCTACAACCCCGAGATCAAGGGCTGGCGCCTGACCCTGCGCCTGAAGGTCAAAGACCCGAGCAAGGCCACCGAAATGCGCGCCGCGCTGCTGCGCGACGTACCGGTCGAACAGCCCAAGCCGGCCAAGCCTGCCAAGCAGGACAAGGCCGCTGCCAAGCACGCCAAGCAGGAAAAACCTGCCCAGCCGCCAGCCGCCGATGCGGCGACCACCACCGGGGCACCGGCCACCACCGAACAGGTGTTGACCGAGACCTGGAGCTATCAGTTGCCTGCCGATGAGTAACTCTTCACAAAGGCCGGAATCGCTTGGCGAGTACCTGGCCCATCTGCCCCTGAGCGACGAGCAGCGCGCCGAACTGGCCAGCTGCAATTCGTTCAGCGAGCTGCACCGACGCCTGTCGGCGCAGCCGCCGGTGGGTGAAAACGGTTCGGTACAGGGTTCGGTGGGCAGCCGCCTGACCCTGGACAGCGCCGCGGAACTGGAAGAGGCCGAGATGCTCGCCCTCGACGCCAGTGGCCGGGTGTGCCTGAAGGCCACCCCGCCGATCCACCGCACCCGGGTGATCCCCGAGCCATGGCGCACCAACATCCTGGTGCGCGCCTGGCGCCGGGTCACCGGACGTACCAACGCGCCGGCGCCTGAACAGCGCGAGCTGCCCAAGGCGCGCTGGCGCTGGGTGGGTTCGATGCGCCGCTACATCCTGCTGGCGTTGATGCTCGGCCAGACCGTGGTCGCCGGCTGGTACATGAAGGGCATCCTGCCGTACCAGGGCTGGTCGTTCGTCGACCTCGACGAAATCATGCACCAGTCGTTCATGCAGACCGTCACCCAGGTGTGGCCATATGCGCTGCAGACCAGCATCCTGATCCTGTTCGGCATTCTGTTCTGCTGGGTGTCGGCCGGTTTCTGGACCGCGCTGATGGGCTTTCTGGAACTGCTCACCGGGCGTGACAAGTACCGGATCTCTGGCAGCAGCGCCGGCAACGAACCGATCGAGGCCGGGGCGCGCACCGCACTGGTGATGCCGATCTGCAACGAAGACGTGGCCCGGGTGTTCGCCGGCCTGCGTGCGACCTTCGAGTCGGTGGCGGCCACGGGCAACCTGGACCGCTTCGACTTCTTCGTGCTCAGCGACACCAACGACACCGACATCGCCGTGGCCGAACAGCAGGCCTGGCTGGACGTTTGCCGCGAGGCCAAGGGCTTCGGGCGCATCTTCTACCGTCGCCGTCGTCGCCGGGTCAAACGCAAGAGCGGCAACCTCGACGACTTCTGCCGTCGCTGGGGCGCGGACTACCGCTACATGGTGGTACTCGACGCCGACAGTGTGATGAGCGGCGAATGCCTCACCAGCCTGGTGCGGCTGATGGAAGCCAACCCCGACGCCGGGATCATCCAGACCGCGCCCAAGGCGTCGGGCATGGATACCCTGTATGCGCGCATGCAGCAGTTCGCCACCCGGGTGTACGGCCCGCTGTTCACCGCCGGCCTGCACTTCTGGCAGCTGGGCGAGTCGCACTACTGGGGCCACAACGCGATCATCCGCATGAAACCCTTCATCGAGCACTGCGCCCTGGCGCCGTTGCCGGGCAAGGGCGCCTTCGCCGGTGCGATCCTGTCCCACGACTTCGTCGAAGCCGCACTGATGCGCCGTGCCGGCTGGGGCGTGTGGATCGCCTATGACCTGCCGGGCAGCTATGAAGAGTTGCCGCCCAACCTGCTCGACGAGCTCAAGCGCGATCGGCGCTGGTGCCACGGCAACCTGATGAACTTCCG
Organism: Pseudomonas sp. UBA7500; assembly: GCF_002478435.1. Lineage (NCBI taxonomy): Bacteria > Pseudomonadati > Pseudomonadota > Gammaproteobacteria > Pseudomonadales > Pseudomonadaceae > Pseudomonas > Pseudomonas sp. UBA7500. The sequence continues at coordinate 83,077 of NZ_DLNW01000003.1, forward strand.
CCTGTTCCTGGTCAAGGGCATGCACCCGGTGCACCGTGCGGTGTTCCTCACCGGGGTGATGTCGTACCTGTCGGCGCCGCTGTGGTTCTTCTTCCTGGTGCTGTCGACCGCGCTGCTGGCGACCAACACCCTGATGGAGCCGCAGTACTTCCTCGAACCGCGTCAGCTCTACCCGCTGTGGCCGCAGTGGCACCCGGAAAAAGCCATCGCGCTGTTCTCCACCACCATCGTGCTGCTGTTCCTGCCCAAGCTGCTGAGCATCATCCTGATCTGGGCCAAGGGCGCCAAGGAGTTCGGCGGGCGCATCAAGGTCACCCTGTCGATGCTGCTGGAGATGCTGTTCTCCATGCTGCTGGCGCCGGTACGCATGATCTTCCACACCCGCTTCGTGCTGGCCGCGTTCCTGGGCTGGGCCGCGACCTGGAACTCGCCACAGCGTGACGACGACTCCACCCCGTGGAGCGAAGCGGTGCGCCGGCATGGCCCGCAAACCCTGCTGGGCGTGGCCTGGGCGCTGCTGGTGGCGTGGCTGAACCCAAGCTTCCTGTGGTGGCTGGTGCCGATCGTGGGCTCGCTGATGCTGTCGATCCCGGTGTCGGTGATTTCCAGCCGCACCAACCTGGGCCTGCGCGCCAAGGACGAGAAGCTGTTCCTGATCCCTGAGGAATACGCCACGCCGCAGGAGCTGCTGGCCACCGACCAGTACACCCACGAAAACCGCTGGCATGCGCTGAAGGACGGGTTTGTGCGGGCCGTGGTCGACCCGCAACAGAACGCCCTGGCCTGTGCCCTGGCGACCGCGCGCCATGGCGTGGCGGAGGTGGTCGAGCGCAACCGCGCCGAGCGCATCGCCAAGGCTCTGGAAGTCGGCCCGGCCGCGCTGGATGGCGCCACGCGCCTGGCGCTGCTCAGCGACCCGGTCGCCCTGGCACGGCTGCACAGCCGCGTGTGGGCCGAAGACAACCGCGCCTGGCTGGATGTGTGGCGTGAGTCGATTGCCAACGACCCGCACTCGCCGCTGTTGCCGCTGCACCCGCAGCACGAGGGGCAGGCCGCACTCGCCGGGGCCTGATCTGCGGGCCCCTTCGCCAGCAACGCTGGCTCCTACAGGTCATCCGTGCCGTTGTAGGAGCCGGCTTTGCCGGCGATGTTTCACTCCTTTTTCTGATACCAACAACGCCCCCCATGCGTTAGCATCCCCCCCGATAATAAAACTCGAAGTTTTCCTGCTGGGGGATCTGGTGATGATGAAAAAGTATCTGTCGATGCTGATGATCGGCGTCGCGGCACTGATGACGGTGAACGCTGCACAGGCAGCCGGCGCCATCGATGACGCGGTCAAGCGCGGCACCTTGCGCGTTGGCATGGACCCTACCTACATGCCGTTCCAGATGACCAACAAGCGTGGCGAGATCATCGGCTTCGAAGTCGATATCCTCAAGGCCATGGCCAAGTCCATGGGCGTCAAGCTGGAAACCGTCTCCACCGCCTACGACGGCATCATCCCGGCCCTGATGACCGACAAGTTCGACATGATCGGCAGCGGCATGACCCTGACCCAGGAGCGCAACCTCAAGCTCAACTTCAGCGAACCCTTCATCGTGGTCGGTCAGACCCTGCTGATCCGCAAGGAGCTGGCCGGCGAGATCAAGACCTACAAGGACCTGAACAACGAGAAGTACCGCCTGACTTCCAAGCTCGGCACCACCGGTGAAATGGTCGCCAAGAAGCTGATCGGCAAGGCCAAGTACCACGGCTACGACAACGAGCAGGAAGCGGTGATGGACGTGGTCAACGGCAAGGCCGACGCCTTCGTCTACGACGCCCCGTACAACGTGGTGGCAGTGAACAAGGCCGGCGCCGGCAAGCTGCTGTTCCTCGACGAGCCGTTCACCTTCGAACCGCTGGCCTTCGGCCTGAAGAAGGGCGACTACGACAGCCTGAACTTCATCAACAACTTCCTGCACCAGATCAAGCACGACGGCACCTACGATCGAATCCACGACAAGTGGTTCAAGGACACCGCCTGGCTGAAGGACATGGAATAAGGCCGCGGCCCCACGCCCGGTTCGAAACCCGACGCGCAGGCTGGCCCTGCGCGTTCGCTTTTACGGAAGTACCCCCGTGATCAAACACAAGAAAGCCCAGTGGCCCTGGCATGGGCTGACGGCGCTGGTCCTGATCGGCCTGGCGCTGAGCCTGTATTACGCAACCTCGGTGATCTCCTACGAGTGGCGCTGGAACCGCGTGCCGCAGTACTTTGCCTATCAGGCCGAAGTTGCCCAGCGCGCCGCCGAAAACGGCGTGATCGAGGCGATCGAGCGCAAGGGCGACATGGCCCGCGTCACCTTGCGTGACGAGAGCGGCGCCGAACAGGTGCTGAACGTCGAGCAGGCCAGCCTGCAGATGGACCGTGGCGACGACGTGGCCGAGGGCGACCTGATCGGTGTGACCCACCAGTGGGCCGCCGGGCCGCTGGCCTGGGGCCTGTTCACCACCTTGTGGATCTCGGTGGCGGCGGGGGTGCTGGGGTTGGTGATCGGCCTGTTCGCCGGCCTGTGCCGGCTGTCCAGCAACCCGACCCTGCGCGACCTGTCGACGGTGTATGTGGAGCTGGTGCGCGGCACGCCGCTGCTGGTGCAGATCTTCATCTTCTACTTCTTCATCGGCACCGTGCTCAACCTGTCCCGCGAGTTTGCCGGGGTGGCGGCACTGGCGCTGTTCACCGGCGCCTATGTCGCCGAGATCGTGCGCGCCGGGGTGCAGTCGATTGCCCGAGGCCAGGGCGAGGCGGCCCGTTCGCTGGGCCTGAGCGCCGGCCAGTCGATGCGCCACGTGGTATTGCCGCAGGCGTTCAAGCGCGTGCTGCCGCCGCTGGCCGGGCAGTTCATCAGCCTGGTCAAGGACACCTCGCTGGTGTCGGTGATCGCCATCACCGAACTGACCAAGAGTGGCCGCGAGGCGATCACCACCTCGTTCTCCACGTTCGAGATCTGGTTCTGCGTCGCCGGGCTGTACCTGCTGATCAACCTGCCGCTGTCGCATTTCGCCAGCCGGCTCGAGCGGAGGCTTGCGCAAAGTGATTGAAGTCCGTGACCTGGTAAAAGTCTTCGACACCCGTGGGCAGGTGGTGCGTGCGGTGGATCACGTCAGTACCGACGTGGCCAAGGGCGAAGTGCTGGTGGTGCTGGGCCCGTCGGGCTCGGGCAAGTCGACCTTCCTGCGCTGCCTCAACGGCCTGGAAACCTTCGACGAGGGCACCGTGGCCATCGACGGCCTGCAACTGGCCGACCCGAAGACCGACGTGAATGCCTACCGGCGTGAAGTCGGCATGGTGTTCCAGCACTTCAACCTGTTCCCGCACATGACCGTGCTGGAGAACCTGTGCCTGGCGCAGAAGGTGGTGCGCAAGCGTGGCAAGGCCGAGCGTGAGGCCAAGGCGCGTGCGTTGCTGGAGAAGGTGGGCATTGCGCAGAAGGCCAACGAGTTTCCCTCGCGCCTGTCTGGTGGCCAGCAGCAGCGCGTGGCGATTGCCCGTGCGCTGGCGATGGAGCCGAAGGTGATGCTGTTCGACGAGCCGACCTCGGCGCTGGACCCGGAGATGGTTGGCGAGGTGCTGGACGTGATGAAGACCCTGGCCCTGGAAGGCATGACCATGGTCTGTGTGACCCACGAAATGGGCTTTGCCCGGGAAGTGGCGGACCGCGTGCTGTTCTTCGACCACGGCAAGTTGCTGGAAGATTCGCCACCGGAGGCGTTCTTCACTGCGCCGAAGGACCCACGAGCCCAGGCGTTCCTGCGCCAGGTGCTGTAACCGCAGCGTGGCCTTCGCCACCAAGGCTGGCTCCTGCAGGGTTTCGCCGCACCTGCAGGAGCCAGACTTGCTGGCGAAGAGGCCGTTACAGGCTGAACCGCCCGACCAACGTCTGCAACTGCCCCCCCAGTCGCGCCAGCTCCACGCTCGACGCCGCAGTCTGCTGGCTCGCCGTGGTCGTCTGATCGGCAATATCCCTCACCGTCATCACATTGCGGTTGATCTCCTCGGCCACCGAGCTCTGCTCTTCACTGGCCGTGGCGATCTGCTGGTTCATGCCCTGGATGCTCGACACTGTCTCGGTGATCTGCCCCAGCGCCGCGCCCGCCCGCCGGCTCAGTTCGACGCTGTCGCGGCTCAGGTCGCGGCTGCTGTCGAGCAGGTGCACCACCTGCGCCGTACCACTGTGCAGGTTGCCGATCAGCTCCTCGATCTCCTCGGTGGACTGCTGGGTACGCTGGGCCAGGCCGCGCACTTCATCGGCCACCACCGCAAAACCACGCCCGGCCTCGCCCGCCCGCGCAGCCTCGATGGCGGCATTGAGCGCCAGCAGGTTGGTCTGCGACGAAACCGACTTGATCACATCCAGGATGCTGCCGATACGCTCGCTCTCCTGGGCCAGCTGCTGCATGGCCAGGATCGACTCCTCCACCTGCCTGGCCAATTGCTCGATCTGCCCGATGGCGTCGTTGACCACCTGGTTGCCTTCGCGCGCCTGGCTGTCTGCGGCAGTGGCTGCCGCCGAGGCGAACTCGGCGTTGCGCGCCACCTCCAGTACCGTGGCGGCCATCTCGTTCATCGCGGTGGCCACCTGGTCGGTCTCGTCCTTCTGGTTGCCGGTCATCACCTGGGTGCGCTCGGCGACACTCGACAGCTCGCCCACCGCAGCGGTCAACTGGCCGGTGCCCTGGCCGATGCCACCGATCAGCTCGCGCAGGCTCAGGGCCATCTGCTGCATGCTGTTCTGCAACTGCCCCAGCTCATCCTGGCGTGATACCCGCAGGTCGCTGCGCAGGTCGCCCTTGGCGATGCATTGCGCCGCTTGCAGGGTGCGTCTGAGCGGTTCGGTGATCTGGCGCGTGATCAGCCACGCGGCCAGGCTGCCGAGTACCAGCGCCAGCAAGGCGATGACGCTGAGCATGCTGCGTGCCTCGAGGGCTTCTTCGTCGCGCAGCTGGATCTGGTGCCGGGTCAGAACGCGACTGGCATCGCGCAGCTGGTTGCCCATGGTCTCCAGCCCGCCCTGAAGCTGCTCTACCGCGATGGCGGCCTGGCGGTAGCGGTCCAGCAACTGCACATAGCTGGCGAGCGCGGCGGTAGTGGCCTGCAGGTCGCTGGGCGGCAGGTTGCGCCTCAGATCGGCCAGGCTGGCCTGGGCGGCGCCGAGCGCGCTGGCACCCACCTGTTCGAAGGCACTCAGCGGGCTGAAGGTATAGGCCGGGGCGCGGCTTTGCTGGCCGGCGGTCTCGATGTGTCGTGCAAGCGTTGCGAACAGGCGCTGCTCCGAGGCCTGCCGTTCGCTGCCCTGGCGCTCGCCCAGCAGGGTCTTCTGCTCCAGCGTGTCGATGCCGTCGAGCAGGCGCTGCTCCTGTTCACGCAGGGCGGTTTCGTGCGTATGGCGCGTGCCGACGGCCTGCTGCAAGGTGTCGAAGTCGCGCACGAACTGGCCGACCACCTGCTGATTGGCCGTGATCACCTGGCGGTCGGCCGCATCGTCGAACTGCCCCAGCATGCTCTGCAGCAGGCGCTCCAGTTCGGTCAGGGTCGCGCTGATCCTGCGCCTGCTCTCGTCGTCCGCCAGCACCCGGTAGGTGATGCGCTCGGCACGCAGGTCCTTGCTCAGGTCGTTGATCGCGGCAATCTGGGTGAGGCGCTGCGAGCTGTCGATGGATTCGTTCAGTGCATGCCAGCCGCCCAGGGTGGTCGCCAGCGTCAGCAGCAGGACGCTGGCAAATCCCAGGGCCAGCTTGAGCCTGACGCTCAGGTTGCCAAGCATCCGGTACAAAGGTGCGAACATGACGGTTCTCCAGTGAAATGAGGGATGTAGCGCCTGGATAGGGTCGGGCGCAGCTACCTGTGCTCATCGGCCACTGGAGGCCAAGCTGGACCTGCAAATGCTGTAGGAAAATTCCCATCTTGCAGGCGGAAAATTCCACCTAGAGCTGGAAGCGCCCGACCAGCGCCTGCAATTGAACCCCCAGGCGTGCCAGCTCGATGCTGGAGGCCGCGGTCTCTTCGCTGGCGGCGCTGGTCTGGTCGGACACGTCGCGCACATTGATCACGCTGCGGTTGATTTCCTCGGCCACTGCACTTTGCTGTTCCGCCGCGGCCGCAATCTGCTGGTTCATTGCCTGGATCGACGACACCGTGGTGCTGATGGTGGCCAGCGAGGTGCCGGCGCGCCGGGTCAGCTCGACGCTGCTCAGGGTCAGCTCGCGGCTGTTGTCCAGAATCCCGGCGACCTCGGAGGTGCCGCGGTGCAGGCCGGCGATCAGGCCTTCGATCTCTTCGGTGGATTGCTGGGTGCGTCGGGCCAGGCCGCGTACCTCGTCGGCGACCACGGCGAAGCCGCGCCCGGCCTCGCCGGCGCGGGCGGCCTCGATGGCCGCGTTGAGCGCCAGCAGGTTGGTCTGCTGGGCTACCGACTTGATCACGTCGAGCACGCTGCCGATCTTGTCGCTTTCGGCCTTGAGCTGGGCCATGGCTTCGCCGGAGTGGTCGACCGCCGCCGCCAGGCGCTCGATCTCGTCGATGGCCTCGCTGACCACCCGATCGCCTTCGCCGGCCTGCTGGTCGGCCAGGGTGGCGGCCTCGCTGGCCTGCTCGGCATTGCGCGCCACATCCTGCACGGTAGCGGCCATTTCATGCATGGCAGTGGCCACCTGGTCGGTTTCGACCTTCTGCGTGCTGACCCCGCTGCTGGTCTGCTCGGTCACGGCCGAGAGCTGCTCGGCGGCGCTGGCGATCTGGGTCACGCCCTCGCCGATGCCACCGACCAGCTCGCGCAGGCTCACGGTCATGCGCTGCATCGCACGCTGCAGCTCGCCCAGCTCGTCGCGTCGCTCGGCCACCAGGGTCTGGCTCAGGTCGCCGCCGGCCACCCGTTCGACCAGGCGCAGGGTCTGCTGCAGGGGCGTGGTGATCTGGCGGGTGATCACCCACGCGGCCGCGATGCCCAGCAGCAGCGCAATGGCGATCGCCAGGCCCAGGTTGTAGCGTGCCTGCAGGGCCTGCTGGTCGACCAGCTCGGTCTGCGACTGGGTCAGCTCGTCGCTCACCGCCAGCAGGCTGTCGCCCAGCTGTGCCAGGTGCTGCAGGGCCGAGTCGCTGGCGCTGCGCGCCGCGCTGAAGTCGAGCACGGCGGCGCGGTAGTCGGCCAGTGCCCCCGCGGCGGCACGCAAGGTGTCGCGATAGGTGCTCGGTAGCCTGTCGGGCAGTGCGTCAAGCTGGCTGGCCGCCTGGTCGATGGCGGCCAGTGCCGGTGCCTCGAATTCGGCGCGGCCGCTGTAGGTGTAGCCGCGCAGGTGAAAGCGGGCCTGCTGGATCTGCTGGTCCACCGTCACCAGGCTGGCGTAGGCGCTGAAGTCGGCACGCTCGCGCAGGGCCTGCCCGACAGGCGCCAGCAGCGCCACCGCGCGTTCGGCGCTGCTGCCCAGGGCGTCGCGTGCCTGCTGGCGCGCCTGCACCGTGGTCTGCAGCTCGGCGAAGGTGCGCCGGTACTGGTCGAGGGTGTTTTCCTGGCGTTGTACCCGGGCAAGGTTGGCCGGCACGTTGAGGCGCCGCTGCAGGTAGGCCAGGCGCTCGGCCACGTCGTCCAGCTCCTTGTCCATCTGCTGGCCGACGGCAGGCTCAAGGTTGCGCTCGTAGACCAGCCGCTGGTTGCGCACATCCTGGATCTCCTTGTTCACCGCCCCGATGTCGGTGAGCTTGTCACTGCGGTCGGCAAGGTCTTCCAGGGTAGTCCAGCCGATCAGGGCGATGCCCAGCGTCAGCAACAGAACCAGGGCAAAGCCCAGGGCCAGTTTCAGTTGAATGCTCAGGTTGCCCAGCATCCGATTCATCGTCACAAGCATGGTGGCTCTCCAGGTACGAGGTTCAGACGCACCCGTGGGTGCGCCAATGCGAACGCATCGGCTGGAGCGCCAAGGTCTGGACCTGCAAACGCTGTAGGACTTTTCGCTATTTGTTCGACGGCCACAGGGGGGCCGGACACCGGCAGCGATCAGCGCCGCTGCCGGCAGGGCGGGGGGTTACAGGCTGAAGCGGGCGACCAGGGTCTGCAGGTGGGTGCCCAGGCGCGCCAGCTCGACGCTGGAGGCGGCGGTCTCTTCGCTGGCGGCGCTGGTCTGGTCGGACACATCGCGCACCGTCATCACGCTGCGGTTGATCTCTTCGGCCACTGCGCTCTGCTGCTCGGCAGCGGCGGCGATCTGCTGGTTCATGGCCTGGATCGAGGACACGGTGCGGGTAATGGTTTCCAGCGAGGTGCCGGCGCGGCGGGTCAGCTCGACGCTGCTGCCGGTCAGGCTGCGGCTGTTGTCCATCACCGTGGCGACCTGCTGGGTGCCGTTCTGCAGGCCGGCGATCAGCTCTTCGATCTCTTCGGTCGATTGCTGTGTGCGCTGGGCCAGGCTGCGCACTTCATCGGCAACCACCGCGAAACCGCGCCCGGCCTCACCGGCACGAGCGGCCTCGATGGCGGCGTTGAGGGCCAGCAGGTTGGTCTGCTGGGCCACCGACTTGATCACGTCGAGCACGCTGCCGATCTTGGCGCTTTCGGCCTTGAGCTGACCCATGGCTTCGCTGGAGTGTTCCACCTCGGCGGCCAGGCGCTCGATCTGGTCGATGGCCTCGCCCACCACGCGGTCGCCTTCGCGGGCCTGCTGGTCGGCCATCTGCGCCGCCTCCGAGGCCTCTTCGGCGTTGCGCGCCACTTCCTGCACGGTGGCGGCCATCTCGTTCATGGCAGTGGCCACCTGGTCGGTCTCGACCTTTTGATTGTTGACCCCGGCGCTGGTCTGCTCGGTGACGGCCGAGAGCTGCTCGGCGGCGCTGGCGATCTGGGTGACACCATCGCCGATACCGCCGATCAGCTGGCGCAGGTTCACGGTCATGCGCTGCATGCTGTGCTGCAACTGGCCGAGTTCGTCGCTGCGCTCCACGCGCAGGTCGTGGCGCAGGTCGCCGCTGGCGATGCGGTCCACGGCGCCGAGGGTGTGGCGCAGGGGCACGACGATCTGGCGGGTGATGGCCCACGAGGCGAGGATGCCGAAGAACAGCGCCAGCGCCGTGGCCAGGGCCAGCATCGATTGGGCGTGCTGCGATTCGTCGTCGCGCAGCTGGGTGAGGCTGCGGCTCATCTGCTGGCTCAGGTCGATCAGCAGCGTGCCCTGTTCGGCCATGTGCTGCAGGGCCGCGTCATTGGCGGCCTGGGACTGGCTGAACTGCTCCACCGCGTTGCGGTAGGTGGCCAGCGCCTGGGTGGCGGCGGCCAGGGCATCGGCATGCTCGGCCGGCACCTTGGCCGGCAGGCTGCGGATGACGCTCAGGGCCTGGTCGATGGCCTGCAGGGCGGTCTGCTGCAGTTCGGCCTGCCCGCTGAAGATGTAGCCACGCACGTGGAAGCGGGCCTGCAGCATCAGCGCCTTGGCCTGCACGGCGCTGTTGAAGGTCTGGATATCGCCGCCTTGCAGCAGCCCGCGCTCTACCTGATCCAGCGATGCGGCGGTCTTTTCCGCGCTGCTGCTCATGGTCGCACGGCTGGCCTCGCGGGCCTGGGCCGCCTGCTTGAGGTCGGCGAAGGCGCGCTGGTACTGGGCAACCGCCTCGTTCTGGCGTTGCAGGCGGTCGCCGTTTTCGCTGGGCGGTATGTGCTGTTCCACGTTCTTGAGCTGGCGATCCAGCTCTACCAGGGCGTTCTCTACCGCGTCGGCGCTGGCGGCATCGCGTTTGTGCTCATAGGTCTGGCGGGCGATGCGCAGGTCCTGGGTGATCTGGTGAATCCTGGAAATCTCGCCCAGGGTGTCGCCGCGCTGGGTGACACCGTTGAGCCCCTGCCAGCCGGTGAGTGCGATCAGCAGGGTCAGCAGCAACACGGTGCCGAAGCCGATGCCGAGTTTGAGCGTGACGCTAAAATTGCCCAGATGGTGGGCGAACCAACGGTACATGGGGTGACTCCATTGCGATCAGGCGGGGCGGATGCGTGGTCTGTGGCCAGTGCATCGGCCTGGGGTCACAAAACTGAAGGTGTGTATGAAAGGCGTCGCCGGCAAGGCCGGCTCCTACGCACAGCAGCGGACGCGGTGCTAGAACAACCGCGCCAGCAGGGCGGTGACCGCCGTCTCCACGCGCAGGATGCGCTCGCCCAGCTGTACCGGGTTCAGCCCGGCCTTGCCCAGCAGCTCGACCTCATACGGGATCCAGCCACCTTCCGGGCCGATCGCCAGGGTCACCGGCTCGGTCAATGCGCGCGGGCAGGGCGGGTGGTTGCCAGGGTGGCCGACCAGGCCCAGGGTACCCTCGGCAATCGCTGGCAGGCGATCTTCGACGAAGGGCTTGAAGCGCTTCTCGATCACCACCTCGGGCAGCACGGTGTCGCGCGCCTGCTCCAGGCCCAGCACCAGTTGCTCGCGTATCGCCGCAGGCTCCAGGAAGGGGGTTTGCCAGAAGCTCTTCTCGACCCGGTAACTATTGACCAGGATGAGCTTGCCCACGCCCATGGTGGCCACGGTCTGGAACACCCGGCGCAGCATCTTCGGGCGCGGCAGGGCCAGCACCAGGGTCAGCGGCAGCTTGGCCGGCGGCGGCTGGGTGAACTCGACCGACAGTTCGGCTTCATGGCCCTCCAGGCGCAGCACCACGGCCTGCCCCATCAGCCCCCCCAGGCGTCCCACGCGCAGGGTGTCGCCCACCGCCACGCGGTGGATCTCCTGCATGTGGGTAAAGCGCCGGTCGCCCAGCACCACACGGTCGGCCGCGACGAAGTCGGCCTCCTCGAGCAGCAGCAGGTTCACGGCTGGGTGGCTGGCGGCTGGTCGTCAGGCTCGTCGGCCTGCACCGGGGCACTGCGCTTGCGGATGAGCCCGCCGAACAGCACGCCGACTTCGAACAGCAACCACATCGGCACGGCCAGCAGGGTCTGCGAGAAGATGTCCGGCGGGGTCAGCACCATGCCGACCACGAAGCAGCCGATGATGACGTAGGGGCGGATCTTCTTCAGGTACTTCACGTCGACCACGCCGATCCACACCAGCAGGATCACCGCCACCGGGATCTCGAAGGCCACGCCAAAGGCGAAGAACAGGGTCATGACGAAGTCGAGGTAGCTGGCGATGTCGGTCATCATCGACACGCCTTCGGGCGTGGCGCTGGCGAAGAAACCGAAGATCAGCGGGAACACCAGGAAGTACGCGAAGGCCATGCCGGCATAGAACAGGAAGATGCTCGACACCAGCAACGGCACTGCGATGCGTTTTTCATGGCGGTACAGGCCGGGGGCGATGAACCCCCAGATCTGGTGCAGGATCACCGGGATCGCCAGGAACAGCGAGACGATCATGGTCAGCTTGAATGGCGTGAGGAACGGCGAGGCCACGTCGGTGGCGATCATCGTGGCGTTGGCCGGCAGGTGGGCGCGCAACGGTGCCGAGACCAGGGTGTAGATCTGCTGGGCGAAGGCGAACAGGCCGGCGAAGATCACGAAGATGACCGCGACGCAGCGCAACAGGCGCGTGCGCAGCTCGGTAAGGTGCGAGACCAGCGGCATCGGCTGGTCGTTTTCCGGGATTTCGCTCATGGGGCTCGCGGCGGCTGTGTCGGTTCGGTGGGCGGTGCTGCTTCGACGGCAGGTGCAGGTGCAGGTGTCGGTGCAGTCACAGGTTCTGGTGCAGGCGCCGGCGCAGCCTCGGTGGCGGTGGCGGCTGGCTCCGCGCCGGGGGTGTGCGCCGGATCGGGCTGTACCGATTGCGGGTTGAGGATGCGCCGGGCTTCCTGCTCCATGGAGAGGATGTGCTCGTTGTGTAGCTGGCGCCGGATATCGTCGGCACCGATCTCGCGCTCCACCTCGTTCTTGATCGCGTTGAAGCTGCGTTTCAGTCGGCCGATCCACAGCCCGGCGGTACGTGCAGCGCCCGGCAGGCGCTCGGGGCCGAGCACCAGCAGGGCCACCAGGCCGACAAGCAACAACTCACTGAAGCTGATCCCGAACATGTGTTCACTCTTTCCTGGTCGGCTCTTCGACCTTGTGCGCCTGGCCATCGAAGGTCTGCGGCTGGTTCAGCGGTGCAGCGGCGGGCGGCGGGGTCGGCTGGGCAGGCTGTACGGTGGGCTGCTCCGGCTTGTCTTCCTCTTCGTTCATGGCCTTCTTGAAGCCCTTGATCGATTCGCCCAGGTCGCTGCCCAGGTTTTTCAGTTTCTTGGTACCGAACACCAGTACAACCACCACCAGCAGGACGATCCAGTGTTTCCAGTCAAAAATACCCATGGTGCAATCCTCGATTGAATTCGTTAGGCCGACGGCTGGCGGGCGGCCTTCTCGTCGTGCCCGGACAGGCCGAAGCGGCGGTCCAGTTCGTCCAGCACGGCCTGCGGGTGCTGGCCCAGGGCGGCGAGCATGACCATGCTATGGAACCACAGGTCGGCGGTCTCGTAGATGACATCGCTGCATTCGCCACTGACGGCGGCGTCCTTGGCGGCGATGATGGTCTCGACCGATTCCTCGCCGACCTTTTCCAGGATCTTGTTCAGGCCCTTGTGGTACAGGCTGGCCACGTACGAGGTGTCGGGGGCCGCGCCCTTGCGCGATTCGAGCACTTCGGCCAGGCGGATCAGGGTGTCGCTCATGTCAGTGTCCTGCGCTGTAGATGGCATGCGGGTCTTTGAGTACCGGGTCGACGGTCTTCCACGCGCCGTTCTCGTACACGCGGTAGAAGCAGCTTTCACGGCCGGTATGGCAGGCGATGTGGCCCAGTTGCTCGACCATCAGGATGATCACGTCGGCGTCGCAGTCCAGGCGCATTTCATGCAGCTTCTGCACGTGGCCGGACTCTTCGCCCTTGCGCCACAGTTTGCCACGCGAACGCGACCAGTAGATGGCGCGCTGCTCGGCGGCAGTCAGGCTCAGGGCCTCGCGGTTCATCCAGGCCATCATCAGCACGCGCCCGGTCTTGTGGTCCTGGGCGATCGCCGGTACCAGGCCATCGCTGTTCCAGTTGATCTCGTCCAGCCAGTCTTTCATGTTCGACTCCAAAATAGGCCACGGTCCCGCACCGATGCCACCTGCTAGTGTGCCAGCCACGCAGCAGGCTGGCTATCGGCGCACGATCAGGTAAAGGCCCCCGGCCAGCATCAGCCAGGCCGGCCAGGCTGCCGGGGCGCTGAGGCTCACGGCACCTGCGGCGAGGGTTGCGCCGCCCGCCAGCAGGCCGGCACCGAGCAGGCGCAGGGCCCAGCGATCGCGCTGCTGCCAGGGTGGCGGCGGGTCGTTCAGGTGCGGTTGCGACATGCGTTCGAGCAGGTCGCGGGTCATGCCGGCCAGGTGCGGCAGTTGCTCGACCTGGCTGTGCAGGTTCTGCAGCACGTTTTTCGGGCTGACCCGCTCGCGCATCCAGCGCTCCAGAAACGGCTGGGCGGTGCTCCACAGGTCCAGGTCAGGGTACAGCTGACGGCCCAGGCCCTCGATGTTGAGCAGGGTCTTCTGCAGCAGCACCAGTTGCGGCTGCACTTCCATGTTGAAGCGCCGCGCGGTCTGGAACAGGCGCATCAGCACCTGGCCGAAGGAAATATCCTTTAACGGTTTTTCGAAGATCGGCTCGCACACGGTGCGGATCGCCGCCTCGAATTCGTTGAGCTTGGTCTGCGCCGGTACCCAGCCCGAGTCGATGTGCAACTGGGCCACGCGACGGTAGTCACGCTTGAAGAAGGCGAACAGGTTGCGTGCCAGGTAGTCCTGGTCCTCGGGGGTGAGGCTGCCCACGATGCCGCAGTCGATCGCGATGTACTGCGGGCTCCACGGCTTGACGGTGCTGACGAAGATGTTGCCCGGGTGCATGTCGGCGTGGAAGAAGCTGTCGCGAAACACCTGGGTGAAGAAGATCTCGACGCCGCGCTCGGCCAGCAGCTTCATGTCGGTGCGCTGGTCGGCCAGGGTGGCAAGGTCAGTGACCTGCACGCCATAGATGCGCTCCATCACCAGCACCTTGGGCCGGCACAGGTCCCAGTACACCTGGGGCACGTACATCATCTCCGAGCCTTCGAAGTTGCGTCGCAGCTGGCTGGCGTTGGCCGCCTCGCGCAGCAGGTCGAGCTCGTCGTAGATGGTCTTCTCGTAATCGTTGACCACCTCGACCGGGTGCAGCAGGCGGGCATCGGCCGACACCCGCTCGGCGCCGCGGGCGATCAGGAACAGCCAGGCCAGGTCCTGCGCGATGATCGGCTTGAGGCCTGGGCGCACCACCTTGACCACCACCTCCTCGCCGCTCTTGAGGCGCGCCGCGTGCACCTGGGCCACCGAGGCCGAGGCCAGCGGTTCGACGTCGAAGCGGCTGAAGATCTCGCCCACCTTGGCGCCGAGCTGCGATTCGATCAGCGCCACGGCCTTTTGCGGGTCGAAGGGCGGCACGCGGTCCTGCAACAGCATCAGCTCGTCGGCGATGTCGGCGGGCAGCAGGTCACGGCGGGTGGAGAGCAACTGGCCGAACTTGATGAAGATCGGGCCCAGGTCCTGCAGCGCCAGGCGCAGGCGCGCGCCACGGCTCAGGGGCGACGGCTTGCGCGGCAGCCAGCGCCAGGGCATGGCGAAACGCAGGGTCATCAGCCACCAGGGCAGGGGCAGGTCGAACAGCAGGTCATCGAGACGGTAGCGGATCACGACGCGCTGGATGCGCAACAGACGGCGGACGGCAAGCAGCTTCATGCGTTATCGCTGGATTCAAGGGATCGGGCAAGGCGCGCAATGCGTGCCTCGAGGCGTTCTACATCGATTTTCAGGGCATCGAGCTCGGCGAAGCGCGCTTCGGCCTCGCGCTGGCCGACCAGGGTGCGGGCCTCTTCGGCCAGGTATTCGCCAAGGTTCTGGTTGAGGCTGGCCAGGCCCTGGCGGGTCCAGCGCGCGCGGCTGCGCAGGTGGCCGCCGATCAGCTGGGTGGCGACCGGGCCGAGCCAGCGCGAGAGTTCGTACTCCCAGTCCAGCTCCAGGTCCTGCAGCACGCCGACCAGGTCGAGCAGCACCGCGCTGTCGCCTTCGAGTTCCACCTGCGGGCTGTGCAGCACCGCCGGCTTGTCCTGGCTCAGGGCCAGTTGCAGCAGGCTGCTGGCCGGCGCACGCAGGGTGCAGTCGGCCTCGGTTTCCCAGTGGCTGGCGAGCATCAGGCCTTCATCGCCGGGCAGGATGTACAGCTGCAGCGCCGGCTGGCGGCAGTCGATGGCAATGATCTTGCCCTCGAGCGCAGCCAGGCGCGGCAGCGCAGTGCTGTCCATGCGCAACACACGGTTGAGACCGTGTTCGACGCTGGCGAGCAGCCCGGCCAGCAACATCAGGGCTTGATACCGCGGTGCAGGGCCACGATACCGCTGGTCATGTTGTGGTAGGTGACACGGTCGAAACCGGCGTCGACCATCATGGCCTTGAGGGTTTCCTGGTCGGGGTGCATGCGGATCGATTCGGCGAGGTAGCGGTAGCTGTCCGCGTCGTTGGTGATCAGCTTGCCGGCCAGCGGCATGAAGGCGAACGAGTAGGCATCGTAGACCTTGGACATCAGCTTGTTGGTCGGCTTGGAGAACTCCAGCACCAGCAGGCGGCCGCCCGGCTTGAGCACGCGCAGCATCGAGCGGATCGCGTCGTCCTTGTGGGTCACGTTGCGCAGGCCGAAGGCGATGGTCACGCAGTCGAAATGGTTGTCGGGGAAGGGCAGCTTCTCGGCGTCGGCCTGGACGAACTCGATGTTGCCGGCCACGCCCTTGTCGAGCAGGCGGTCACGACCGACCTTGAGCATCGAGGCGTTGATGTCGGCCAGTACCACCTGGCCGGTGGGGCCGACCAGCTGCGAGAACTTGCGCGCCAGGTCGCCGGTGCCGCCGGCGATGTCGAGCACGCGGTTGCCAGGGCGCACGCCCGACAGCTCGATGGTGAAGCGCTTCCACAGGCGGTGCATGCCGCCGGAGAGCACATCGTTCATCAGGTCGTACTTGGCGGCCACCGAGTGAAAGACTTCGGCGACTTTCTCGGCCTTCTGACTTTCGGGGACATCCTTGTAGCCGAAGTGGGTGGTGGGTTCGGCGTGTTCGCCTTTGCGCTGGTCGTTCATATCGCTTCACCGGAAAAAATTACTGGCCATTCTAGGGCGTGCGGCTGCATTTGTCTTGGCGGGGTGTGTCGCAGGCGGAGGCAGGGGCATAATGGGAGTATGCCCTTCTAGCCAGGATTGATTGAATGACCCAGATCAGCGTCGAACGCAAACACAGCCTGGGGCGCGCAGCGGCCCGGGAAAAGGCCGAAGCCCTGGTGGACAAGCTGACCCGCGAGTACGACCTCAAGGCACAGTGGAACGGTGACCGGGTCGAGGTCAGGCGCAGCGGTGCCAATGGCAGCATCGATATCGGCGACGACAGCATCCGGGTGGAGTTGAAGCTCGGGATGATGCTGTCGATGATGGGCGGCACGATCAAGGCCGAGATCGAGCGGGCCCTGGACAAGGCCCTGGCCTGAAACCGCTGTAGAGGGTCAAGTGGCCCCGCAGGTTCACTGCAGGCCCTGTGGGCGCGGGCTTGACCCGCGACAGGGGCCTTCGCTGCACAGCAAATCCTGCCCTTAGGGTGAGGATTCTAATTTTTCCCCCTACCTTTGTGCCCAAGCCCAACTTTCACGGGCGTAACTCCATTTCCGTTCAAGCGTGAGGTGCAGAGCATGGCCAAAGTGACCCTGAAGAAAATCGACGACGCCCCGGGCAAGGCCCTGGGCGAGGTGCGCGGCTACGCGCGCAAGATCTGGCTGGCAGGCCTGGGGGCCTACACCCGGGTCGGGCAGGAGGGCGCCGAGTACCTCAAGGAGCTGGTCAAGGCCGGCGAAACCGTGGAGAAAAAAGGCAAGAAACGCCTCGACCACGAACTCGATGCCGCCAACAGCGAGATCCAGTCCGCCAGGCAGGAACTGGGCAGCGTGAAGGGCAAGGTCGAAGTTCAGCTGGATAAAATCGAAAAGGCTTTCGACACACGGGTCGCCAGCGCCTTGAATCGCATCGGCATTCCGTCTAAACATGACGTGGAGGCACTTTCTGCCAAGCTCGAAGAGCTGACGCTGTTGCTCGATCGTGTCGCACGCAAACAATAAGGAGAGCGGGATGGCTGGCAAAAAGACAACTGAGAAAGAGAGCAGCTCCTGGGTCGGGGGGATCGAAAAGTATTCCCGCAAGATCTGGCTGGCTGGTTTGGGTATCTACTCCAAGATCGATCAGGACGGCAGCAAGCTTTTCGAAACCCTGGTCAAGGACGGTGAGAAAGCTGAAAAGCAGGCCAAGGGCAGCGTCAACTCGGCCAAGGCCAGTGCCAAGTCTGCGACCTCGCGCGTAGGCGACGTGAAAGACCGCGCACTGGGCAAGTGGAGCGAACTCGAAGAGGCTTTCGACAAGCGCCTGAACAGTGCCATCTCGCGCCTGGGCGTGCCCAGCCGCAATGAGGTCAAGGCACTGCACCAGCAGGTCGACACCCTGACCAAGCAGATCGAGAAACTGACCGGTGCCTCGGTCAAGTCGGTCTCGGCCAAGGCGCCGGCCAAGCCACTGGCCAAGGCAGCACCGAAAGCGGCGGCCAAGCCTGCGGCCAAAACTGCGGCGGCCAAACCGGCAGCGGCCAAGCCAGCAGCCAAGCCGGCCGCGGCGAAAACCGCAGCCGCCAAGCCTGCAGCGAAAGCGGCGGCCAAACCTGCCGCAAAACCTGCCGCCAAGCCGGCAGCAGTGAAAAAGCCAGCGGTGAAGAAAGCCCCGGCCAAGCCTGCTGCAGCCAAGCCCGCAGCGGCCAAACCGGCAGCGCCAAGTGCCAGTGCGGCACCGGCGCCAAGCCCGGCGGCCACTGCGGCGCCAGCCGCGTCGGCAGCACCAGCACCTTCGAGCCCGGCCAGCCAGGCCTGACTCGAGGTAGCTGTACAGAAAACGCCCGGCCTGTGTGCCGGGCGTTTTTATGTGGGGTGCCTGTGCTGGCCTCATCGCGGGTCAAGCCCGCTCCCACAGGGATCACTGCCTTCCTTGCAGGCGCGGGCTTGTTCCGCGATGGGACCCTCAGCCCTCCAGGTACCTCAGGGCCAACTGCTCCGCCGCCAGGCGTGACTCCACCTCCAGGTGCGGCGCCACCAGCATCATCACCTGGTACACCACGATCCCGACCTCGCCCTCGCGCGCCAGAATCCGCTGGTAGTCCAGCGAGAACAGCAAGGTCATGCTGATCTGCTCCACCAGTTGCCCCAGTGCGCGGGTATCGCTGGTCACCTGCCCATGCGCCTTGAGGCTCGCCAGCAATGCCGCCAGCGTGCGCTTGAGCGCATTGAGCAGGGTGCGCATGCCCCGCGCCAGCTTGGGCAGGCGCCCGGTAAGGTTGGACAGGTCCTGGAACAGAAAGCGGTACTGCGCCATGCGCTCCACGATCAGGTGCAGGAACAGCCAGTAGTCCTCGGCATCCAGGCGCACCTCCAGGGGCGGGTCGAGCAGGGGCGTCAGCTCCTCCTCGAAACGCTCGAACAGGCCCAGCACCAGCGGCTCCTTGCCGTGGAAGTGGTAGTACAGGTTGCCCGGGCTTATGCCCATCTCGTTGGCGATTTCCAGCGTCGAGACATTCGGCTCGCCCTGACGATTGAACAGGTGCAGGGCGCACTCCAGGATACGGTCGCGGGTCTTCATCCGTTCTTCTTGCTCAGCGCACCAGCACGTAGGTGCCGGGTGCGGGGTCCATGGGAGGGTAATTGGCGCTGCCCAGCGACAGGCGGGTTTCGCGCTGCGCACCGGAGCGCGCCTGTATCCAGTCGAGCCACTGCGGCCACCAGCTGCCCTCGACCTTCTGCGCATCGTGGTACCAGGCCCGCGGGTCGCTGCTCAGCCTGGGGTTCTCGACAAAATGCGCCTTGGGGTGGCCCGGTGGGTTGAGGATGCTCTGCACATGCCCGCTGTTGGCCAGCACGAAGCGCCGCTCGCCGCCCAGCAGCAGGGCCGAGCGGTACACCGCGTCCCACGGGGTGATGTGGTCGTTGCTGCCGGCCACGTGGAAGCTGTCCACCGTGACCTTGTTCAGGTCGATCGGCGTGCCGCATACCTCGAGGCCGTCGGCGTGCGTCAGCGGGTTGAATTTGAAGAAGTCCAGCAGATCGCCGTGCAGCGCGGCCGGCAGGCGGCTGTTGTCGTTGTTCCAGTACAGGATGTCGAATGCCGGGGGCGCCTTGCCCAGCAGGTAGTTGTTGACGAAGTAGTTCCAGATCAGGTCGTTGGGGCGCATCCAGGCGAACACCCGTGCCATCTCGCGGCCCTCCAGCACGCCCTGCTGGTAGGAGCGGCGCTTGGCCGCCTCCAGGGTCTGCTCGTCGGCGAACAGGCTGGCGGGGCTGTCGAACTGGCTGTCGAGCAGGCTGACCAGGTAGGTGGCGCTGTGCACCCGGCGCATCTGGCGCTTGGCCTGCAGGTGACCCTGCAGGGCCGCGATGGTCAACCCGCCGGCACAGGCGCCAAGCAGGTTGACGTCGCGGCTGCCGGTGATCGAGCGGCACACGTTCATGGCTTCCTCGACCGCCGCCACGTAGCTCGACAGGCCCCATTCGCGATGCCGGGCGTCGGGGTTGCGCCAGCTGATCATGAAGGTCTGCAGGCCGTTCTTGAGGGCGTACTGCACAAAGCTGTTGGTCGGGCTGAGGTCGAAGATGTAGAACTTGTTGATCTGCGGCGGCACCACCAGCAGGGGCCGGGCGTACTGTTTTTCGCTCATCGGGCGGTACTGGATCAGCTCCAGCAGCTCGTTGCGAAACACCACCGCGCCGGCGGTGCTGGCCAGGTTCCTGCCCACCTCGAAGGCGTCCGGGTTGACCTGGCGTGGCAGGCCGTCGTTGTGGCGCAGGTCGTCGAGCAGGTGGTTCAAGCCGCGCACCAGGCTCAGCCCGCCGGAGTTCAGCAGCTCCTTGACCGCCGCCGGGTTGAGCAGGGTGTTGCTGGGCGACATTGCATCGTTGAGCAGCGAGAACACGAAGTGCGCGCGGGCGCGGTCATCGTCGTCCAGCTGGCTCTCGTCGATCCACTGGCAGGTCTGCTGCTGCCAGGCCAGGTAGGCCTGCAGGCCGCGTCGGTACAGCGGGTTGAGCTGCCAGGCCGGGTCGTTGAAGCGGGTGTCGCGTGGCGAGGGCTGGTAGGGGGTATCGCCCAGCATCACGCGCCCCAGCTGGCCACCCAGCGCCAGCAGGTGGCGCGCCGTGTGCAGCGGGTGACGCAGGCCGTGGCGCCCCAGCTGGTGCACCGTCGACAGCAGGTCGCGACCGCGCAGGCCACTGATGGCGCTGCGCACGTTGAGATAGGCAGCGGGGGTCGGTACCCCGGGCTTCGCGGGCTTGTCTTTCATCCAGGCAACACTCCGTCGTCAGGCCATCAACCAATGTTTCAATGCAAGAGCGACACCAACCCGAACTGGCGCTGACATGCCCCGGCGCTCCTGCCGGGGGTGCAAGCGATAGAGGTGCTCAAGCGCTCGGGGCGGGCCGTGGATGCATGACGGCGCGTTGGCGCTCCTGCTGCAGGAATTTCATGATGATCGGGGCAACGGCTTCGGCCCGGGTGATCAGGAACAAGTGACCGTCGTCGATTATGTGTAGCTGGGCATTGGGAATTCGCCAGGCCAGCAGGCGCATATTGATCAGCGGGATCAGCGGGTCGTCGTCGCCGGCCAGCACCAGGGTCGGCTGCTGGATCTTGTGCAGCCAGTGGATGCTGGTCCAGCCCATGCCGGCGAACAGCTGCCAGTAATAGCCCAGCTTGCCCGAGGAACGCACCTTGGCCGCATGCGACGCGGCCAGGTTCGGGTCGCGGCGAAAGGCCCCGCCATAGATTTCCGGGGCGATGCGGATCACGTGGGACGGCTGTATGTAGCGCCTGGGGCTGGCCATCAGCCACAGCACCCGTGGCTTGCCCGGCACCATCACCGCACCGGCGGCGGTGGCCGCCAGCACCAGCTTCTTGCAGCGCTCGGGGTAATCGTGGGCGAACTGCTGGGCCAGCGCTCCGCCCCACGACACGCCGATGGCATTGACCTGCCCGTAGTCGAGGTAGTCGAGCATGCGCGCCGTCAGCTTGGCCAGCCCGGGAAAGCGGTAGGGCCGGCGCGGTGTCGACGAGCCGCCCACGCCGGGTACATCGAAGGCGATCACTTCAAGGTCCGGGTCCAGCGCATCGATGAACGGGAACACCAGCTCCAGGTTGGCGCCGATACCGTTGAAGATCAGCAGCGGCGTGAGGTGCGGCTTGCCGGGGCGAACGGCCGTGCGGATGGACTGGCCATCGAGCTCGACGGTTCTGAAGAGATACGGTTGCGGCATGCGCGAGCCCTGTCGTGAGTAGCAGCGCCGCCTTGCCTGCGGCGGCGCCGGGTGTTTTCAGCGTTCGTGGACGTAGGTGCCGGGCGACGCTTCGGCGCTCGGGTAGGCCTTGTTGCCCAGCTTGGCGGGTGCCGGCTTGAGTGCGCCGGAGCGCTCGGCCAGCCACGCCTGCCAGTACAGCCACCAGGAATCGGTGTGCTTGGTGGAGTTCTCCTGCCAGTCGTCGGCCTGGGCCGGCATCTCGCTGCTGGTCATGTAGCGCGACTTGGGGTTGCCCGGCGGGTTGAGGATGCTCTGGATATGCCCGCTGTTGGACAGCAGGAACTCGACCTTGCCGCCGAACAGCTGCGCCGACTTGTAGCAGGACTTCCATGGGGTGATGTGATCGTTGGTGCCGGCCACGCTGAAGATGTCGGTGGTGACCTGGCTCAGGTCGATCGGCGTGCCGCACACTTCCAGTGCACCGGGACGCACCAGCGGGTTGTTCTTGAACATTTCGATCAGGTCGCCGTGGAAGGCGGCGGGCAGGCGCGTGATGTCGTTGTTCCAGAACAGGATGTCGAACACCGGCGGCTCGTTGCCGAGCAGGTAGTTGTTGACCCAGTAGTTCCAGATCAGGTCGTTGGGGCGCATCCAGGCGAACACCTTGGCCATGTCGCGGCCTTCGAGCACACCGGCCTGGTAGGAATGGCGCTTGGCCGACTCCAGGGTCTGCTCGTCGACGAACAGCGCCACCTGGGTGTCGAGGGTGGTGTCGAGCACGCTCACCAGCAGGGTCAGGGCATTGACCTTCTTCTCGCCCAGTGCCGCGTAGTGGCCCACCAGCGCGGTGCAGGTGATGCCGCCGGAGCAGGCACCGAGCATGTTCAGGTCCTTGCTGCCGGTGATTGCCAGCACCACGTCGACGGCCTCCTTGAGCGCATCGATGTAGGTCGACAGGCCCCACTCGCGCTGGGACTTGTTGGGGTTGCGCCAGCTCACGATGAAGGTCTGCACCGTGGAGCGCAGGCAGAAGCGCGCCAGGCTCTTTTCCGGGCTGAGGTCGAAGACGTAGAACTTGTTGATCTGCGGCGGTACCACCAGCAGCGGCTTTTCGTGCACCTGCTCGGTGATCGGGCGGTACTGGATCAGCTCCAGCACGTCGTTGCGAAATACCACGGCGCCCTCGGTGGTGGCCAGGTTCTTGCCCACCTCGAAGGCGTCCATGTTGACCTGGCTGGGCATGCCGCCGTTGTGGACCATGTCCTTGGCCAGGTGCGACAGGCCGTCGAGCAGGCTCTTGCCACCGGTTTCGAAGAAGCGCTTGACCGCTGCCGGGTTGGCCGCGCTGTTGGTGGGGGCCATGGCCTCGGTCATCAGGTTGATGACGAAGTGCGCGCGGCTGATGTCCTGCTCCGACAGGTTGCTGTTGCCGATCCAGTCGTGCAGTTCCTTGCGCCAGGCCAGGTAGGTCTGCAGGTAGCGGCGGTACAGCGGGTTCTGGCTCCAGGCCGGGTCGCTGAAGCGGCGGTCGTCGCCCTCCGGCTGCAGGCCGGACTTGCCGAAGATCACGTCCTTGAGCTGCAGGCCGAAATGCGCGACGTGCTTGGCACTGTGCAGCGGTTGCTTGATGGCCTGACGCAGCACCATCCGGGCCGAAGACAGCAAATCCTTTCGGCGCAGGCCAATGATGGGGCTCAGGCCCAGGGTGTTTTCAGAGGCTTGGCGCTGCAGGTCATCGTTGTTCTTGTTACTCATCTACGACGCTCCGTTGTCCTGAGACGAGTACCGGCTGGGCTGTGGGCGTTGCACAGACGAATGCCCGGTACTACTGCTCGGGTGACCAGTGATAACGAACTGCGGTCCTGCGACCGGATGCGCGACGGTGATGAGCCCTGCGGGTTTATGCGTGTGAAGACAACCTGCTTTCGCTCGCGACCTCGGCATACCGGCCAGACCCTGCATCAACCCGCCCATGCAGGGTACTTGCCATATCCATTGGTTACCCGACTTTCATGGAATGCGCAAGCCGGCCAATCGCTGGCCGGCGCACGGGCATTCAAGCAAATAGAATTAGAAAATGCGCTCTAAAACGCCGGAGTGCCGGGCTAGAGCATCAGCTTGACGATCGACTCGGAAGGGTCGCGGGATTTACCGGCCTTGGCCAGCTCGTCGAGGTACTCGGCCCACAGCTGGTCCTGGCGCAGGCACAGCTGTTCGAGGTATTCCCAGGTGAACAGGCCGCTGTCGTGGCCGTCGTCGAAGGTGAGCTTGAGCGCGTACTGCCCGGCGGGCTCGAGCTGGCTCAGGCCGACGCCGAGCTTGCCAAATTGTAAGATCGGATTGCCGTGGCCCTGGACCTCGGCGGAAGGGGAGTGCACGCGCAGAAATTCGGCGGGCAGGTGATACACCTCGTCGGGCCCGTAGGTCAGGCTCAGGGTCTTGGAGGCTTTGTGCAGATTGATGGCGGTAGGCAGACGGGGCATGGCTATAAGGCTCTTGGGCTTCAAGCTGCAAGCTACAAGCTGCAGGAGAAGGCGTCCAGCACCTCCGGCCTGCAGCTCGCCGCTTGCCGCTGAGCTACAGAATGTAGCGCGACAGATCTTCGTTCTGTGCCAATTCGCCCAGGTGGCTGTTGACGTACTCGGCGTCGATGCGGATCGGCGCTTCGCTGTGGGCGCTGGCCAGGTCGCCGGCGCTGAACGACACCTCTTCGAGCAGGCGCTCGAGCAGGGTGTGCAGGCGACGGGCACCGATGTTCTCGGTCTTCTCGTTGACCTGCCAGGCAATCTCGGCCAGGCGCTTGATGCCGTCGGCAGCGAACTCGATGTTCAGCCCCTCGGTCTTGAGCAGCTCGCGGTACTGCTCGGTGAGCGAGGCATGCGGTTCGCTGAGGATGCGCTCGAAGTCTTCCGGGCTCAGGGCCTTGAGTTCGACACGGATCGGCAGACGACCCTGCAGCTCGGGCACCAGGTCGCTCGGCTTGCTCAGGTGGAACGCACCGGAGGCAATGAACAGGATGTGGTCGGTCTTGACCATGCCCAGCTTGGTATTGACCGTGCAACCTTCGATCAGCGGCAGCAGGTCGCGCTGCACGCCTTCACGGGACACATCGGCGCCACCGACGTTGCCGCGCTTGGCCACCTTGTCGATCTCGTCGATGAACACGATACCGTGCTGCTCGACCGCCTCGAGGGCCTTGGCCTTGAGTTCTTCCTCGTTGACCAGGCGCCCGGCTTCCTCGTCGCGCACCAGCTTGAGCGCTTCCTTGACCTTGAGCTTGCGGCTCTTCTTCTTGCCCTTACCCATGTTGGCGAACAGGTTCTGCAGCTGGTTGGTCATTTCTTCCATGCCCGGCGGCGCGGAAATGTCGACGCCGACCGCTTCGGCCACCTCGATCTCGATTTCCTTGTCGTCCAGCTGGCCTTCACGCAGGCGCTTGCGGAACAGCTGGCGGGTGTTGGAATCGCTGCTGTTGACCGGGTCTTCGTTGAAGCCGGTGCGGGCCGGAGGCAGCAGTGCATCGAGGATGCGCTCTTCGGCGGCGTCTTCGGCACGGTGGCGCACGCGCACGATTTCCTGCTCGCGCAGCAGCTTGATCGCGGCGTCGGCCAGGTCGCGGATGATCGACTCGACGTCACGGCCCACATAGCCCACTTCGGTGAACTTGGTGGCTTCGACCTTGATGAACGGCGCGTTGGCCAGCTTGGCCAGGCGACGGGCGATTTCGGTCTTGCCCACGCCGGTGGGGCCGATCATCAGGATGTTCTTGGGGGTGACTTCCACGCGCAGCTCTTCGGGCAGCTGCATGCGGCGCCAGCGGTTGCGCAGGGCGATGGCGACGGCGCGCTTGGCATCGTCCTGGCCGATGATGTGGCGGTTGAGTTCGTGGACGATTTCGCGGGGGGTCATGGACATAATGGTCGATGGTCCTGTGGGCAAGTGTTCAGCGTGGAAAAGCCCGACCGTCGGGGTCGGGCGCCAGAACAGCTGAATTACTCGGCCAGGTCCTGCTCCTCGATGGTCAGGTTGTGGTTGGTGAACACGCAGATGTCGCCGGCGATGTTCAGTGCGGTCTCGGCGATTTCGCGAGCCGACAGGTCGGTTTTCTGCAGCAGGGCGCGGGCGGCGGCCTGGGCGTAGGCGCCGCCGGAACCCATGGCGATCAGGCCGTCTTCGGGTTCGACGACGTCACCGTTGCCGGTGATGATCAAGGAGGCGTCCTTGTTGGCCACGGCCAGCATGGCTTCCAGACGGCTCAGCGAGCGGTCGGTACGCCATTCCTTGGCCAGCTCGACGGCGGCGCGAATGAGGTGGCCCTGGTGTTTTTCGAGCTGGCCTTCGAAGCGCTCGAACAGGGTGAAGGCGTCGGCGGTGGCACCGGCGAAGCCGGCGATGACCTGGCCGTGGTACAGGCGACGAACCTTCTTGGCGTTGCCTTTCATCACGGTATTGCCGAGGGAAACCTGGCCGTCGCCGCCCATGACGACTTTGCCGTGGCGACGAACTGAAACGATGGTGGTCAAGGGAGAGTCTCCACGCAGCGAGGCGAAAATGCCTGATGCAGACTCATATGGGGGTGGGGGGAAAGATTTCAACCTTTGCGGCCCCTTCGCCGGCAAGCCGGCTCCTACCGGTAGGAGCCGGCCTTGCCGGCGAAGGGTTTGACTCAGGCTTCGTGGCTGATGTGCCCGTCAACCAGGGTGTAACGCACCGCACCCGGCAGGCAGTGCCCGATGAACGGGCAGTTTTCGCCCTTGGAGCGCCATTGTTCGCCAGCCACGGTCGAGGCCTGCGGGTCGAACAGCACCAGGTCTGCCGCCGCACCCACCTGCAACTGCCCGGCCGGCAGGCGCAGGGCCGCCGCAGGGCCTGCAGACAAACGCTGCAACAAGGTTGCCAGGTCGAGCAGGCCGTCCTCGACCAGTGTCATCGCCAGCGGCAGCAGCAACTCGACGCTGCTGATGCCTGGTTCGGTGGCACCGAACGGCGCCAGCTTGGCGTCGCGCTCATGCGGCTGGTGATGGCTGGAAATCGCCTGGATCACGCCCCGCTTGACCGCATCACGCAGGCCGTCGCGGTCGGCGCGGGTGCGCAGCGGCGGTTGCACGTGGTACAGGCTGGAGAAGTCGCGCAGCGCCTCGTCGGTGAGGATCAACTGGTACAGCGCCACATCCGCCGTCACCGGCAGGCCGCGGGCCTGGGCCTGTTCGATCAGCTTGGCGCCTCGGGCGCTGGTCAGCTGGCTGAAGTGCGCACGCACGCCGGTCTGTTCCACCAGCAGCAGGTCGCGGGCCAGGGCCACGGTCTCGGCGGTTTCCGGAATGCCCGGCAGGCCGAGGAAACTGGCCATCGCGCCCTCGTGGGCGAGGCCGCCCTGGGCCAGGTCGCGGTCCTGGGAATGGAAGATCACCGTCAGGTCGAAGGTGGCCGCGTAGTCCAGCGCGCGGGCCAGGGTGCGGGTGTTGGTGAAGCTGTTCAGGCCGTTGCCGAAGGCCACGCAGCCGGCATCGCGCAGGGCGATCAGCTCGGCCAGTTGCTCGCCTTCCAGGCCCTTGCTCAAGGCGCCGATCGGGTACACCTTGCTGTGCCCGGCTTCACGGGCGCGGTCCAGGATCAGCTCGGTGACTGCCGAGGTGTCGAGCACCGGCCGGGTCTGCGGCGGGCAGCACAGGCTGGTCACGCCACCGGCGGCGGCGGCGCGGGTTTCGCTGGCGATGCTGCCCTTGCGGCTGTAGCCGGGCTCGCGCAGGGCAACGCTCAGGTCGACCAGGCCGGGCGCGGCCACCAGGCCGGTGGCGTCCAGGGTACGGGCGGGCTTGAAGCCGGCCGGGGCAGCGCCGATGGCGACGATCTTGCCGGCGTCGATGTGCAGGTCGCCGACCTGGTCCAGGCCGCTGGTTGGGTCGATGACACGGGCGCCGAGGATACTCAGGCTCACTGGGCGTTCTCCTGCTCGAATTGACGTTGCGCGGTCTGCCCGCTCATGGCCATGGACAACACCGCCATGCGCACGGCGATGCCGTAGGTGACCTGGTTGAGGATCACCGAGTGGGCGCCGTCGGCCACGGCCGACTCGATTTCCACGCCACGGTTGATCGGCCCGGGGTGCATCACGATGGCATCGGGCTTGGCCCCGGCCAGGCGTGCGGTGGTCAGGCCGAACAGACGGTAGAACTCGCCCTCGCTGGGCAGCAGGCCGCCGGTCATGCGCTCACGCTGCAGGCGCAGCATGATCACCACGTCGACGTCCTTCAGGCCTTGCTCCAGGTCGGTGTAGACCTTCACGCCGTACTGTTCGATGCCGATCGGCAGCAGGGTCTTGGGGCCGATCACGCGGATGTCCGGGCAACCCAGGGTTTTCAGCGCGAGCATGTTCGAGCGCGCCACCCGCGAGTGCAGGATGTCGCCGACGATGGCCACCGAGAGGTTCTCGAAGCCGCCCTTGTGGCGACGAATGGTCAGCATGTCGAGCATGCCCTGGGTGGGGTGCGCGTGGCGCCCGTCGCCACCGTTGATGATCGCCACCTCCGGGCACACGTGCTCGGCGATGAAGTGCGCGGCGCCCGAGTCGGCGTGGCGCACCACGAACATGTCGGCGGCCATGGCTTCAAGGTTGCGCAGGGTGTCGAACAGGGTCTCGCCCTTGCTGGTGGAGGAGGTCGACACGTTCAGCGTGATCACGTCGGCCGACAGCCGCTGGGCGGCCAGTTCGAAGGTGGTGCGGGTACGCGTGGAGTTCTCGAAGAACACGTTGCACACGGTCTTGCCGCGCAGCAGCGGGACTTTCTTGACCGCACGCGCGCCGACTTCGAGAAACGAGTCGGCCGTGTCGAGAATTTCGGTCAGCAGTTCGCGGGGCAAACCGTCGAGCGAGAGGAAGTGGCGCAGCTGGCCCTGGTCATTGAGCTGCAGCGGGCGCTTGGCGTCGATTGGCGTCATCGCGGGGGACTCTTAAAGGGCGGAAGCGGAAGCGAGGTCCTGGCGCTCGAGTTCGAGCGGCGCGGGGCCGGACAATTTTACCCGTTCATGGGCTTGCAGCGACAGGGTGGCGCCCACCACGTTTGGCCGGATCGGCAGTTCGCCGGCATCCAGGTCCAGCAGACACACCAGGGTCACGCTGGCCGGGCGGCCATAGTCGAACAGTTCGTTGAGGGCGGCGCGGATGGTGCGCCCGCTCATCAGCACGTCGTCCACCAGTACCAGGTGCTGGCCTTCGATCTCGAACGGCAGCTCGGACGGGCGCACCTGCGGGTGCAGGCCGTTCTGGCTGAAGTCGTCGCGGTAGAACGACACGTCGAGGGTGCCCAGCGGCGAATCGCTGCCCAGCTCGGCCAGCAGCGCCTGGGCCACCCATACGCCGCCGGTGCGGATGCCGATGAAGCGCGGTTCGGCGATGGCGCGGCGTTGCAGGTGGACGCGAAGGTCAACGGCCATCTGCCGGATCAGTTCGGCGGGGTTGGGTAGGCTCATGCTTGCTCCTCAAGAGGCCGGGGCAGAGAGCTGGCCCGGCGTGTAACCGATGGTCGGGTTCAGGCCTGTTCGGCGTGGGCGTCGAGCCAGCCTTGCAGCAGCAGGGCGGCGGCAATCGCGTCCACCGGGTTGTCGCGGTAGCTGCCACGCTGGCCGCCACGAGCCATGCGTTCGCCCTTGGCCTCGAAGGTGGTCAGGCGCTCGTCGTGGGTGTAGGCCGGCACGTTGAAGCGGCCGTTCAGGCGTCGGGCGAATTTCTCGGCGCGCGCGCTCATTTCGCTGGGCGTGCCGTCCATGTTCAGCGGCAGGCCGACGACTACCGCGTCGGGTTGCCATTCCTTGAACAGTTTTTCCACCTGGGCCCAGTCGGGTGCGCCGTTCTGCGCCTTCAGGGTGCACAGCTCGCGTGCCTGGCCGGTGATCACCTGGCCGACGGCGACGCCGATCTGCTTGGTGCCGTAGTCGAAGCCCAGCAGCAGTTTGAGCGCCGCCATCAGGCGTGCCCCGCCTGGCTGGTGAGCAGGCTGAGGTTGATGCCCAGGCTGGCTGCGGCGGCTTCGAGGCGTTGCTCGCAGGCCATGCCGAAGATGATCTCGGGGTCGAACGGGCAGTTGAGCCAGGCGTTGTCGGCCAGTTCCGCTTCCAGCTGCCCGGCTTCCCAGCCGGCGTAGCCCAGGGTGATCAGGCTCTGCGCCGGGCCCACGCCGTCGGCGATGGCGAACAGCACGTCCTGCGAGGTCGACAGGGCCAGCCCGTCGAGCTGGACGGTGGCCTGGAAG
This sequence comes from Pseudomonas sp. UBA7500, assembly GCF_002478435.1. Lineage (NCBI taxonomy): Bacteria > Pseudomonadati > Pseudomonadota > Gammaproteobacteria > Pseudomonadales > Pseudomonadaceae > Pseudomonas > Pseudomonas sp. UBA7500. The sequence continues at coordinate 112,670 of NZ_DLNW01000003.1, forward strand.
GTCTTGTCGTTGGTGTGCAGCACAAAACCGCGGTCGGTCTGTACCGGGCCGCCGATATGGATAGGCACGTGGATGCAGCGTGCCGGCGGCTCGGTGTCCGGGCGCAGCTGCTCGAGGATATCGGCCAGGTTCAGCTCCTGCGGGCGATTGACCACCAGCCCCATGGCACCGTTGGCATTGTGCTCGACGATGTAGGTCAGGGTGTGGGCAAAGTTCGGGTCGGCCATGTGCGGCATGGCAATCAGGAACTGATGCTTGAGGTAACTCGGGCTGAGGTTTTTCATGGGGGTTAGTGTGGCGGCGAGCGGCCACGCTGACAAGGTGCGTGTCGAGCCTGCGGGCCGATTATGCCTGTTTCTTGGCGGTGCTAATCGGCACGGGCTGCTGTGTGAGGCGCTAGTTATGTGACCCTGCGGTTGCTGATGTCGCGGCACTGCGCTGCTTTTTGAAGCGGGTACATTTTTTTCGCGGCGACCTACAACTGGTAACTGTGTCAGGTGACAGGTGGTCTGGATCAACTCATAGTCTCACCGCAAACCGAGCATTTGGCTTATCTAAAGGAGAAGTGCAATGATCACTCGGATGTCTATCAACGAAGCAATCGGAAATTCCTTTACTAGTGAGGTAACGCTTACAGGACGCGGTGACCCCGATCGCGCTTATCTGGTCTGTGTCAGTGGGACCGGAGAATACTGCGGCAAGGGTACGACGTACGAGAATGGGTGTTTCACAATTACCTTCAAGCCACCTGGCCCAAACCCTCACCATGGCTACCAATTTACGGTTAGGCATCTTGAAGACGATGGCACAGTAGGCAACAACCTGAACTGGTCTACTGCCGTCAACAACCCACTCGAAGGTTAATGATCTGACATGGCGAGTTGAAACTCTTCTCACTAGCTAGCAGTTGAGGCATGCCTCGCAGTTATTGTAAGTGCTGGTCCTGCTTCAATTGCGCGACAACATTTTTTGTTGGCCAGCTTCGGTAGTTTTGATTACGAACACTCGTACTTACAGGTGTTACTTGAGCCGCTTGACGACGTCAGGCGAGTACACCTTCGGCGATCAGTTGCTCGACAACCGATCCCCACGGGCGAAGCGCCACGTTCGAACAATTTCCAGCCGATCGATATCCGACAGGTCCCCGGTGAACGGCGCAAACGGCGCCGCCAGCCTCACGATGCGCTGCGCCGCCTGGTCCAGCAGCGGCTGCCCGGAAGATTCGAGCACCAGCACCTCGTACAGCGAACCGTCATGGTTGATCGACACCAACAGGCGCAAACTGCCGTAGATCTGCTGGCGGCGGGCCTCGTCCGGGTAGTTGAGGTTGCCGATGCGCTCGACCTTCTTGCGCCATTCATCCTTGTACCAGGCGCCCTTGTCGCGCATGGTCGAGGCCGCGCTCAGGCGGTGGATGCGCGGGCGCTTGGCGTACAGCTGCTGTTCGTTGGCCAGCTCCGCCTCGAGGCTGGCGATCTGGCTGGACAGGTCGGCGCTGTCGAACGTCGGCGTGGCCGCCTTGGGTTGCATCTTGGGCTGCTGCTCCTTGGGGCGGGTCTCGACCTTCTGCGGCTTGGGCCTTGTGGTGGCCACCACTGCCTTGGGCGGGGCCGGCTGGGGCGCCACTTCGGGCTTCGCGGCCGGGGGCGGCGTCACCTTGTTGATCTTGCTGTCCTGGAACGGGGCAATCTCGGTGGTTTTGGGCACCGCCTTCTTGTCCAGCGTGCCGCTGCCCTGCTGGTTGTCCTGCGCCAGGTAATCGGCCTTCTTCGGCGGTGCCTCGCTCTTGAAGGTGGCCAGGGTGATTTCCATGGTGCGGCGGATTTCTTCAGGCTTGGCGAAGGTAAACCCCAGGCCCAGGATCAGCGCCAGGTGCAGCAGCGCCGCCAGGAACAGGGTAAAGCCCAGCCGGTCCGCCGCGCGGACACGGGGCGGGGCAAAATCGGCAGGAAGGTCGGCAGGAAGCGTCATCGATTATCCAGCAGCCGGGGCAGGGCCGGCGCAGCGGGGTGCCAGTCGAGAATGGACCGGCATGATACCCCACAACGCGGGCCCGCCACTTGTCGGCGGTCAGCGTGCCTTGAGCTTGCGATCAATGGCGTCCATCAACTGCGCGCCGATCTGCGTGCCGTAGGCGTTGTCGATTTCGCGGATGCAGGTGGGGCTGGTCACGTTGATTTCGGTCAGGTGCTCGCCGATCACGTCCAGGCCGACGAACAGCAGGCCCTTCTCGCGCAGGGTCGGGCCCACCTGGGCGGCGATCCAGCGGTCTTGCTCGGTCAGCTCGCGGGCCTCGCCACGACCGCCGGCGGCCAGGTTGCCGCGGGTTTCGCCGCTGGCCGGGATGCGCGCCAGGCAGTACGGCACCGGCTCGCCGTCGATCATCAGGATGCGCTTGTCGCCGTCCTTGATCGCCGGCAGGTAGGCCTGGGCCATGATCTGCTGGGTGCCCAGGGCGGTCAGGGTCTCGAGGATCACCGACAGGTTGGGGTCGCCCACGCGGTGGCGGAAGATCGAGGTGCCGCCCATGCCGTCCAGCGGCTTGAGGATCACGTCGCCGTGCTTGGCGGCGAATTCGCGGATGATGTCCGGGCGCCGGCTCACCAGGGTTGGCGGCGTGCACTGCGGGAACAGCGTGGCGAACAGCTTCTCGTTGCAGTCGCGCAGGCTCTGCGGACGGTTGACCACCAGCACCCCGGCGGCCTCGGCCTGCTCCAGCAGGTAGGTGCTGTAGACGAACTCCATGTCGAAGGGCGGGTCCTTGCGCATCAGGATCACGTCCAGCTCGCTCAGCGCGGCGTCGGTCTCGGCCTCCAGCTCGAACCAGTGCTCGGGGTCGGCGAACACCTTGAGCGGGCGCATGCGGGCACGGGCCACGCCTTCGCTCTGGTACAGGTCGTGCTGCTCCATGTAGAACAGCGACCAGCCACGGGCCTGGGCGGCCAGCAACATGGCCAGCGAGCTGTCCTTCTTGTAGGAGATCTGCGCGATGGGGTCCATGACAATCCCGAGGCGAACGCTCATGGGGTATTTCCTCTCGGCGGCGTGCTGCCGCAGTGGCTCGAATTGAAGTGCGTCAGGGTGGCGCCCGGCGGGCTGGCGGTCAAGGGGAAACGTCAGCCGGCAGGCATCGGCGCAGGGCGCGGCGAGGCTCGATGGAATGCACCCCCAGAGTGTGCTAAAAAGGCCTGGCACGTGGCCTGCAAGGCCCTTCCAGGCGATGGTAGAGCAATTATGGTACAGCCCGACACGGCGTTGAAGGTGATGGTGATCGATGACTCCAAGACGATTCGCAGCACTGCCGAAAAGCTGCTGGGCGAAGCCGGTTGCGAAGTCGTCACCGCAGTCGACGGTTTCGACGCCCTGGGCAAGATCGTCGACCACACCCCGGGGATCATCTTCGTCGATGTGCTGATGCCGCGCCTCGATGGCTACCAGACCTGCCTGCTGATCAAGCAGAACAGCGCGTTCAAGGACATCCCGGTGATCATGCTGTCGTCGCGTGACGGACTGTTCGACAAGGCGCTCAGCCGCCAGGTGGGCTCTGATCAATTTCTGACCAAACCTTTCAGCAAGGAAGAACTGCTGGATGCGATCCGCGCCCATGTGCCGGGTTTCGCCGCAGAAGAACAACCCGCACCCTGACGCCGCCGCCCTCCTGGCCGCGGCGTCATGCCTTTATTGGGGAACAGCATGGCCCGAGTTCTGATCGTCGACGATTCGCCGACCGAAATGTACAAACTGACCGGAATGCTCGAAAAGCACGGGCACCAGGTGCTCAAGGCCGAGAACGGCGCCGATGGCGTGGCCCTGGCCCGCCAGGAAAAGCCCGATGCGGTGCTGATGGACATCGTGATGCCCGGCATGAACGGCTTCCAGGCGACCCGTCAGTTGAGCAAGGACGACGTCACCAAGGGCATCCCGGTGATCATCGTCACCACCAAGGACCAGGAAACCGACAAGGTCTGGGGCCAGCGCCAGGGCGCCAGCGACTACCTGACCAAACCGGTGGATGAAGACACCCTGATCCAGGTCCTGAACAAAGTTCTCAAGGCTTGACCACGCGGCGCATGGGCGAATCGCTGACCGCCTTCGAGCTGTTGCTCGAAATCGACCGGCGCTGTCGCCTGCTGGCGGCCGACCTGCCATTGCAGGAAACACGCCTGCAGACCTGGAGCGGCATCGGCTTTCGCATGGCCGAGCACTGGTTCGTGGCGCCCATGGGCGAGGTCGCCGAAGTGCTGCAGGAACCCCGGCTCAGCCGCATTCCCGGGGTCAAGCCGTGGGTGGCGGGGGTGGCCAACCTGCGCGGGCGGCTGTTGCCGGTGATGGACCTGTGCGGTTTTCTCGGCCTGGGCCTGTCGGTGGTGCGCAAGCAGCGGCGGGTGCTGGTGCTGGACCACGAGGAGCTGTTCGCCGGGCTGCTGGTGGACGAAGTGGTGGGCCTGCAGCACTTTGCCCTGCACGGCCTGGAGCTGTCGCCGCCGGCGCCGCTGCTGCCGGCAGCGGCCCCCTTCGTGCAGGGGCACTTTCAGCGCGAGCACTGCTGGGGCATTTTCAGCCCCTTCGCCCTGGCCCAGGCGCCAGGCTTTCTCGATGTGGCGTTGTAAAGGGATGCCAGACCTGTGACCAAGTTCAAGACCCGCCCCTCGGTACAAGGCTCGCGCAGCAGCGCGCAGATCGCCGCACTCTTCATCGTGCTGATCCTGTCGATCATTCTGCTGTTCGCCAACTTCGCCTACCTCAATACCCAGGCCAACTACGACAAGCAGTACATCGGCCATGCCGGCGAGCTGCGCGTGCTGTCCCAGCGCATCGCCAAGAACGCCACCGAGGCCGCCGCCGGCAAGGCCGTGGCGTTCAAGCTGCTCAACGATGCGCGCAACGATTTCGAACAGCGCTGGGGTTACCTGAAAAAAGGCGACCCGGCCACCGGCCTGCCGTCGGCCCCGGTGGCGGTACGCGGCGAGATGGATGCGGTGCAACGCGACTGGGAGAGCCTGCGCAAGAGCACCGACGCGATCCTGGCCAGCGAGCAGACCGTGCTGTCGCTGCACCAGGTGGCCGCGACTCTGGCCGAGACCGTGCCGCAGTTGCAGGTCGAGTACGAAAAGGTGGTGGAGATCCTGCTGCAAAGTGGCGCCCCGGCCAGCCAGGTGGCGGTGGCCCAGCGCCAGTCGCTGCTGGCCGAGCGCATCCTGGGCTCGGTCAACACCGTGCTGGCCGGCGACGACACCGCGGTGCAGGCCGCCGATGCCTTCGGCCGCGATGCCAGCCGCTTCGGCCAGGTGCTCGACGGCATGCTCGGCGGCGCGCCCTCGATCCAGGTCACCCGCGTCCAGGACCCGGATGCCCGTGCGCGCCTGGCCGAGATCGCCGAGCTGTTCCAGTTTGTCGCAGGCTCCGTCGACGAGATTCTTGAAACCTCGCCCGAGCTGTTTCGCGTGCGCGAGGCGGCCGGTAGCATCTTCAGCCTGTCGCAGACATTGCTCGACGAAGCCTCGCACCTGGCCAACGGCTTCGAGAACCTGGCCTCCGGGCGCACCCTGGATACCGTCGGCGGCTACGTGCTGGGCCTGCTGGCGCTGGCCTCGATCATCCTGATCGGACTGGTGATGGTGCGCGAAACCAATCGCCAGCTCAGCGAAACCGCCGAAACCAACGAACGCAACCAGCAGGCGATCATGCGCCTGCTCAACGAGATCCAGGAACTGGCCGACGGCAACCTGACCGTCACCGCCTCGGTTACCGAGGACTTCACCGGGGCCATCGCCGACTCCATCAACTATTCCATCGACCAGTTGCGCGACCTGGTGGCGACCATCAACCTCAGCGCCGAGGAAGTCGCCAGCGCGGTGCAGGAGACCCAGACCACCGCACACCTGCTGGCCAAGGCCTCCGAGCACCAGGCCCAGCAGATCACCGATGCATCGATTGCGGTGGGCGACATGGCCGAGTCCATCGACCGGGTGTCGGGGCACGCCTACGAGTCGGCCAAGGTGGCCGAGCGCTCGGTGGCCATTGCCAACAAGGGCAACGAGGTGGTGCACAACACCATCAACGGCATGGACAACATCCGCGAGCAGATCCAGGACACTGCCAAGCGCATCAAGCGCCTGGGCGAGTCGTCCCAGGAAATCGGCGACATCGTCAGCCTGATCGACGACATTGCCGACCAGACCAACATCCTCGCCCTCAACGCGGCGATCCAGGCGTCGATGGCCGGCGAGGCCGGGCGCGGCTTTGCGGTGGTGGCCGACGAGGTGCAGCGCCTGGCCGAGCGCTCATCCTCGGCCACGCGCCAGATCGAGGCGCTGGTGCGCGCGATCCAGGCCGACACCAACGAGGCGGTCATCTCCATGGAGCAGACCACCGCCGAAGTGGTGCGCGGGGCGCGTCTGGCGCAGGATGCCGGGGTGGCGCTGGCCGAAATCGAAGGTGTATCGCAGACCCTGGCCGAACTGATCCACAGCATTTCCGATGCCGCGCAGTTGCAGACCTCGTCGGCCGGGCAGATCTCCCACACCATGGCGGTGATCCAGCAGATCACCTCGCAGACCTCGTCCGGCTCGACCGCCACCGCCGAGAGCATCGGCAACCTGGCGCGCATGGCCAGCGAGATGCGCCGTTCGGTGTCGGGCTTCACCTTGCCGCCAACCACGGAGCCGCGCTGACCGGCGCGTGGGACTTTATGGCTACTAAAGTGCGTATCGCCGAGCGCCACGACAAGGTGGCCCTGGCCTGGGTCAAGGGCCCCATCGACGACTGCCTGGCCCAGGCCCGCCAGGCGTTGGAGCAGTTTGCCGGCGACGCTGGCGACAGCCAGGTGCTGGAGCGTTTCGACGCGCCGCTGCGCCAGGTGCGCGGCTGCCTGCAGATGCTCGAGCTGGAAGGTGCGGCCTTGCTGACCCGTGAAATGCAGCAGCTGGCCCAGGCCCTGGGCGAAGGCCGCGTGGCCTCTCGCGGTGACGCGCTGGGCGCGTTGTTCAGGGCGCTGGAGCAGTTGCCGCAGTACCTGCAACGCCTGCGCGGCGCCCGGCACGAGCTGCCGTTGCTGGTGCTGCCACTGCTCAACCCGTTGCGTGCCGCGCGTGGCGCGCCGGCGCTGGCCCAGGCCAGCCTGCCGGGCGAGCAGGCCGTCGCCGAGCCCGCTGCGGGGCTAGGCCTGAGCCTCGGCGCGCTGCGGGACCCGCTTGAGGCGGTGCCGGGGCGCGATGCGATGCGTTCGGTGGTGCTGGCAGTGCGCGAAGACCTGGTGCGCATCAAGGAGCAACTGGACCTGTTCGTGCGCAGCGACCGCCAGCAGGTCGAGGCGCTGGCCCCGCTGCTGGCGCCATTGCGCCAGATCGCCGATACCCTGGCGGTGCTCGGCTTCGGCCAGCCGCGCCGGGTGATCATCGACCAGGTGGCGGTGCTTCAGGCCCTGGCCCAGGGCCAGCGGGTGCCCGAGGACGCGCTGCTGATGGATGTTGCCGGGGCGCTGCTGTATGTCGAGGCGACCCTGGGCGGCATGGTGGGCTCGATCGAGTCGGTCAGCCAGGCCAGCGTACCCGGCACCGACCTGGACGACATTCGCCGACTGGTGCTGGACGAGGCCCACGGCGTGCTGCTGCAGGCCAAGGACCTGATCGCCGATTGCCTGGAGGCCGGCTGGGATCGCCTGCGCCTGCAACCGCTGCCGGGGCTGTTCACGCAGATCCGCGGGGCGCTGGCGATGCTCATGCTGCCCCGGGCGGCGGCGCTGGTGCGGCGCTGCCATGATTACGTCGAGACCCACCTGCTGTACGCCGAGCGGCTGCCGGACAACGCCGCGCTGGATCACCTGGCCGATGCCCTGTGCAGCCTGGAACTGTACCTGCAATGGCGCGCCATCGACCCCCAGGCCGACCTGGACGAATGGCTCGAGCGCACCCAGCTGGCCCTGGCCGCACTGGGGTTCCCGAGCCTGCCGCCGGCCCCGCCGGCACCCGCGCCTGCGCCCGAGATGCTTGAGGCGCCGCTGGACGACGAGCTGCGCGAGGTGTTCCTGGAGGAAGCCGAGGAGGTGCTGCAGCAGTTGCAACAGCACTGGGCGATATGGCGGGGCAACCCGGCGGCACGTGACGCGCTGGTGGAAATGCGCCGCGCCTTCCACACCCTCAAGGGCAGCGGCCGCATGGTGCGCGCCCAGGTGCTGGCCGAGCTTGCCTGGGCCGCCGAGCACCTGCTCAACCGCATGCTCGAAGGCCGGGTCGAAGCCAGCGGCGATGTGCTGGCCGGGCTCGAGCAGAGCATTGCGCTGCTGACGCCGTTGCTGGATGAATTCGCCCAGGCCCAGGCTCTGCCCCATGCCGAGGTCGAGCGCCTGGCCACGCGCCTGCATGCGCTGGCGATGAACGACCCGCTGGGCGTCACAGCCCCGGAGCCGGCCTTCGACCCGCGCCTGCTGGAGATCTTCCGCAACGAGGCGCAGACCCACCTGGCCAGTGTCGACGAGTTCCTGCAGGCCGCCGAGGCGCAGTTGCCGGTGCCGGTCAGCGACAGCCTGCAACGGGCGCTGCATACCCTCAAGGGCAGCGCCGCGATGGCCGGGGTGGTGCCGATCGCCGAGCTGGCCAGCGCACTGGACCTGCTGGCCCGCGAATTCAAGGCCCACCAGCTGGGCCTGGACCTTGACGAGCTGTACCTGCTGCAGATGGCCGAACCGCTGCTGCGCCGCGGTCTGGCACAGCTCGACAGCACCCCGCTGGCACCCATCGGCGGTGCCCGGACCCTCATCGAACAGATCGACCAGGTGGTTGCTGCGCGCCTGCAGGCACTGCGCGATGCGCCGAGCCAGGGCCTGCGGGTCAAGCGCGACCCGCAACTGATCGCCAGCTTCCTGGCCCAGGGCATGGACATCCTGCTGGACGCCGAAACCCTGTTGCAACGCTGGCAGGAGCACCCCGGCGAGCGCCAGGAGCTGACTGCGCTGCTGGATGAACTGACCACCCTGGGGCAGAGCGCGCACCTGGCCGACCTGTGGCAGGTGGACGAACTGTGCGAGGCGCTGCTGGACCTGTACGGCGCGGTGGAGGAGAGCAGCCTGGCGGTCAGCGAGCGCTTCTTCGGCGAGGCGCAACGGGCCCATGAAGCCTTGATCGACATGCTCGACCAGATTGCCGCCGGCCAGGAAGTGGACCCGCAACCACAACGCCTGCACGCTTTGCGCGAGCTGCTCGAACAAGGCCTGGCGCCGGATGCCATGGGCCTGGTGCGCAGCCAGGGCGAGCAGCCCGGACAGATCGCCGAACTGGGCGATGCCACCCGCGCGCTGCAACGCCAGGCGCACGACAGCGAGGTGGTCGAGCTGTTTCTGGAAGAGGCCCGCGACATCCTCGAAGGGGCCGACCAGGCCCTGGCGCGCTGGGCCGGCGACCCCGACAACGGCTCGGCGCTGTCGTCGCTGCAGCGCGACCTGCAGACCCTCAAGGGTGGCGCACAGCTGGCGCAGGTGGGGGCGGTCGAGGTGCTGGCCCAGGAGCTGGAGTTGCTCTACGAAGGCCTGGTCGATCGCCGTTACCAGCCCGGCAACCTGTTGCCGGGCCTGCTGCGTGAAAGCCATGCGTTGCTCGGGCGTCTGCTCGAGCAGGTGCAGCAGGGACAGGCAACGGAGCTGGTGGTGGAACAGCTGGCAGCCCTGCGCGAGTTCCGTCACACCGCACCGGCGCCCGAGCCCCAAGGCAAGCCGGCGGAGCCCCAGCGTCACGAGGGCGACAAGGAACTGCTGGAGATCTTTCTCGAGGAAGGCTTCGACATCGCCGAAAGTGCCGGTGCCGCGCTGCTGCGCTGGCAGGCCGACCCGCGCAACGGGGTGGAGGTGGAGAACCTGCTGCGCGACCTGCACACCCTCAAGGGCGGTGCGCGCATGGTCGAGATCGCGCCCATCGGCGACCTGGCCCATGAACTCGAATTCCTCTATGAACACCTGGCGGCCGGGCAGCTGCAACCCAGCCCGGCGCTGTTCAGCCTGCTGCAGAACTGCCATGACCGCCTGGCGCACATGCTCGATGCGGTGCGCCTGCACCAGCCGCTGCACGCCGCCACGGCGCTGATCGACTATATCCGCAATTTCAGCAGTGCTGCCCTGAGCGACACCGCCGCCGCAACGCCCGGCGCCGAGGTGGCCCCGGTGGAAGTGGCGGCGCCGAGCCCGGAGCGTGCCCCGGCCGACATGGTCAAGGTGACGGCCGAGCTGCTCGACGACCTGGGCAACCTGGCGGGCGAGAACTCGATCATTCGCGGGCGCATCGAACAGCAGGTGAACGATGCGCAGGTGGCCCTGGGCGAGATGGAAACCACGCTCGAGCGCATGCGCGACCAGCTGCGCCGGCTCGATACCGAGACCCAGGGGCGCATCCTCAGCCGCCAGCAGAGCGAAGGCGAGGCGCTGGGCTATGACGACTTCGACCCGTTGGAAATGGACCGTCATTCACAGTTGCAGCAGCTGTCGCGGGCCCTGTTCGAGTCGGCCTCCGATCTGCTGGACCTGAAGGAAACCCTGGCCGTGCGTGCCCATGACGCCTACAGCCTGCTGCAACAGCAGGCGCGGGTGAACAGCGAGTTGCAGGAAGGCCTGACGCGCACCCGCATGGTGCCGTTCGAGCGCCTGGTGCCGCGCCTGCAGCGGGTGGTGCGCCAGGTTGCCAGCGAGCTGGGCAAGCAGGTCGAGCTGGTGGTGGGCAATGCCGAGGGCGAGCTGGACCGCAGCGTGCTCGAACGCATGGTGGCGCCGCTGGAACACATGCTGCGCAACGCCGTCGACCACGGCATGGAAAACCGTGCGGCGCGCCTGGCGGCGGGCAAGCCGGAGCAGGGCACCATCGCCCTCAACCTGCTGCACGAAGGCGCCGATATCGTCATCGAAATGACCGACGATGGCGCCGGCGTGCCGCTTGAGGCGGTGCGGCAAAAGGCGATCAAGCGCGGCCTGCTGGACCCGGCCACCGAACTGAGCGACCACGAGGTGATGCAGTTCATCCTGCGGCCCGGGTTCTCCACTGCCGAGAAGATCACCCAGATTTCCGGGCGTGGCCTGGGCATGGACGTGGTGCACGAAGAGGTCAAGCAACTGGGCGGCTCGATGGTGATCAACTCGGTGCCGGGCAAGGGTGCGCGTTTTCTGATTCGCCTGCCGTTCACTGTGTCGGTCAATCGCGCACTGATGGTGAACTACGGCGAAGAACAGTACGCGGTGCCGCTGAACACCATCGAGGGCGTGGTCCGTGTACCGCCGGCCGAGCTCGAGGCCTGCTACCAGCTGGACCCGCCGTGCTACCGCTACGCCGGCCACCGCTATGAACTGCGCTACCTCGGCGAACTGCTGCAGGGCGAGGTGCAGCCGCGCCTGCTGGGGCAGAGCCTGCCGCTGCCGGTACTGTTGGTGCAGGCCCACGACCAGCAGTTCGCCGTGCAGGTGGACAGCCTGGCGGCCAGCCGTGAAATCGTGGTCAAGAGCCTTGGCCCGCAGTTTGCCGCAGTGCACGGGCTGGCCGGGGCGACCCTGCTGGGCGATGGCCGCGTGGTACTGATTCTCGACCTGCTGGCGCAACTGCGTGCGCTGCACCTGCAGTTGTCCAAGGTGGCCCAGGGCGCCGCACGCCTGCGCCTGGAGCACCCTGGCAATGCCGCCGCACGTCCGTTGCTGGTGCTGGTGGTGGACGATTCGGTCACGGTGCGCAAGGTGACCGGGCGCCTGCTGGAGCGCCATGGCATGAACGTGCTGACGGCCAAGGATGGGGTCGATGCCATGAGTGTGCTGGCCGAACACCGTCCCGACATCCTGCTGCTGGACATCGAGATGCCACGCATGGACGGCTTCGAGGTGGCCACCCAGGTGCGCCAGGACCCGCACCTGAAGGACCTGCCGATCATCATGATCACCTCGCGTACCGGCCAGAAGCACCGCGACCGCGCCATGGCCATTGGCGTCAACGACTACCTGGGCAAGCCCTACCAGGAGTCGGTGCTGCTGCAGAGCATCGCCCGCTGGAGTACCCCGCATGCTTGAACAGACCCCTCGCAACAATCGGCGCAACACCCTCACCGGGCTGTTGCTGCCGTTGAGCGACCGCAGCCTGGTGCTGCCCAACGTGGCGGTGGCCGAGCTGATCGGCTACCAGCCGTGCACGCCCTTGCCGCATCAGCCGGCCTGGTTGCTGGGCTGGATCGACTGGCGCAGCCAGCGCCTGCCGCTGCTGAGCTTCGAGGCGGCCTGCGGTGGCCAGACCCAGGTTGGCGAGCGCGCGCGCATCGTGGTACTCAATGCCCTGGGCGATACGCCGCGGCGTTTCTTCGCCCTGCTGGTGCAGGGCATACCGCGCACGTGCAAGCTCGACAGCCAGCTCAACTACGTCGATGTGCCGCTGGCGCCGCTGGAGCTGGCGGCGGTGCAGGTGGGCGAGCAGGTGGCGCGGGTACCGGACCTGCCCGGGCTGGAACAGCTGTTGCAGACGGCCGGGGCCTAGTACCAACCGCGTAATGCACTTGATGCCGGGCTTGTGTAGGGTAGGGGAGCGAATCATTCTACGGAGGGCATCAATGCATGTACCACGGTGAACGTTTCAATGCCTGGACCCACCTGGTGGGCGCGGTTCTGGCCTGCATCGGCGCGATCTGGTTGCTGGTGGTGGCCGGGATGCAGGGCGACCCCTGGAAGATCGTCAGCCTGGCCATCTACGGCTTCACGCTGATGCTGCTGTACAGCACTTCGACCCTTTATCACAGCGTGCGCGGTCGGGCGAAGGTGATCATGCGCAAGCTCGATCACCTGTCGATCTACCTGCTGATTGCCGGCAGCTATACCCCGTTCTGCCTGGTGAGCCTGCGCGGTCCGTGGGGCTGGAGCCTGTTCGGGGTGGTGTGGGGGCTGGCGGTTATCGGCATGCTGCAGGAGATCAAGCCGCGCTCCGAGGCGCGCGTGCTGTCCATCGTGATCTACGCACTGATGGGCTGGATCGTGCTGGTGGCGGTCAAGCCGCTGCTGGCCAGCCTGGGTACGGCGGGGTTCGCCTGGCTGGCGGCGGGGGGCGCGCTGTACACCATCGGCATCATCTTCTTTGCCTATGACAGCCGCTTCCGCCATTGGCATGGCATCTGGCACCTGTTCGTGATTGCCGGCAGCCTGCTGCACTTTATCGCGATATTTTTCTACGTGCTTTAGGGCCCCTTCGCCGGCAAGGCCGGCTCCTGCAGTAGGAGCCGGCCTTGCCGGCGAACGCCGCGACGCGATCTAGAAATCGCCCCACAGCTGCTGCGCCACTGCCAGCGCCACCACTGGCGCGGTTTCGGTACGCAGCACCCGCGGGCCCAGGCGCGCGGCATGGAACCCCGCCGCCTTGGCCTGCTCCACTTCTACCTCCGACAAGCCGCCTTCCGGCCCGATCAGAAACGCCAGGCTCGCGGGCCTGGCATGGCTGGTCAAGGGTTCGGCCACCGGGTGCAGCACCAGTTTCAGCGCCTCGTCTCGCGCCTTGAGCCAGTCTGCCAGCAGCACCGGCGAATGGATTGTCGGCACTGTCGAGCGCCCGCATTGTTCGCAGGCACTGATCGCCACCTGGCGCCAGTGGGCCAGGCGCTTGTCGGCACGTTCGTCCTTCAGACGCACCTCGCAGCGTTCGCTGACGATCGGGGTGATCACGCTGGCGCCCAGTTCGGTGGCCTTCTGGATCGCCCAGTCCATGCGCTCGCCACGGGACAGGCCCTGGCCCAGGTGCACGTGCAGGGGGGATTCGGCCTGGCCGGGGAGGGCCTGGGCGAGCGTGACGCGCACGCTCTTCTTGCCGACCTCGAGCAGTTCGCCCAGGTATTCCTGGCCGCTGCCGTCGAACAGTTGCACCGCATCGCCCGGCGCCATGCGCAGCACGCGGCCGATGTAGTGGGCCTGGGCCTCGGGCAGGTCGTGCTCGCCCAGGCTCAGGGGGGCGTCGATGAAGAAGCGGGACAGTCTCATGGTTCTGCTCTGAATAAGATGGAGGCAGTTCGGGCGCCATCGCGGGTCAAGCCTGCTCCTGCAGGGTTACAGGTGATCCCTGTGGGAGCTGGGACCCGCGATGCTGTTTAGCCCGGATCGCGGAAATCAGGATGGAAATCGGTCGGCACCGCCACGCTCACGCTGCTGCGCGTGGCGATATCGATGCCCTCGCTGGCCACCTCGGCCAGGAAGTCGATCTGTTCGGGGGTGATCACGTACGGCGGCAGAAAGTACACCACGCTGCCCAGCGGGCGCAGCAGCGCACCACGGGTCAGGGCATGCTCGAACACCTTCAGGCCACGCCGCTCCTGCCACGGGTAGGCGGTCTTGCTGGCCTTGTCCTGCACCATCTCGATGGCCAGGGCCATGCCGGTCTGGCGCACTTCGGCCACATGCGGGTGGTCGACCAGGTGCGCGGTGGCCGTGGCCATGCGTGTGGCCAGGGCCTTGTTGGCCTCGATCACGTTGTCCTGCTCGAAGATGTCCAGGGTCGCCAGCGCCGCGGCACAGGCCAGCGGGTTGCCGGTGTAGCTGTGCGAGTGCAGGAACGCGCGCAGGGTCGGGTAATCGTCGTAGAACGCGCTGTACACCTCGTCGGTGGTCAGGCACGCGGCCAGCGGCAGGTAGCCGCCGGTGAGGGCCTTGGACAGGCACAGGAAGTCGGGGCGGATGCCGGCCTGCTCGCAGGCGAACATCGTGCCGGTGCGCCCGAAGCCTACGGCGATCTCGTCGTGGATCAGGTGCACGCCGTAGCGGTCGCACGCCTCGCGCAGCAGCCTGAGGTACACCGGGTGGTACATGCGCATGCCGCCGGCGCCCTGGATCAGCGGTTCGACGATCACGGCGGCGATGCTCTGATGGTGCTCGGCCAGGGTCTGTTCCATGGCGGCGAACATCGTGCGCGAATGGTCTTCCCAGCTCACGCCCTCGGGGCGCAGGTAGCAGTCGGGGCTGGGCACCTTGAGGGTGTCGAGCAGCAGCGCCTTGTAGGTCTCGGTGAACAGCGGCACGTCGCCCACCGACATCGCCGCGATGGTCTCGCCGTGGTAGCTGTTGCTCAGGGTGACGAAGCGCTTCTTGTCCGGCTGGCCCTTGTTGAGCCAGTAATGGAAGCTCATCTTCAGCGCCACTTCGATGCACGATGAGCCATTGTCGGCGTAGAAGCAGCGGTTCAGGCCCTCGGGGGTGAGCTTGACCAGGCGCTCGGACAGCTCGATCACCGGCTGGTGGCTGAAGCCTGCGAGGATCACGTGTTCGAGCTGGTCGACCTGGTCCTTGATGCGCTGGTTGATCTTCGGGTTGGCGTGGCCGAACACGTTGACCCACCAGGAACTCACCGCGTCGAGGTAGCGCTTGCCTTCGAAGTCTTCGAGCCATACGCCATCGCCACGCTTGATCGGGATCAGCGGCAGGTGCTCGTGGTCTTTCATCTGGGTGCAGGGATGCCACAGGACCTTGAGGTCACGTTCCATCCACTGTTGATTCAGGCCCATGGGCTCTCTCCTGGCGACGCGGGTTCGGGTAACCGCGCAAGCCTATGCAAAGCGCCGGGGCAGGACAACCCATAAGGCGCAAACGGTGCGGGCATTAGTGGCAGGCCCGGGCGGCCTGACGTATCCTTCACCGACGTTTTTCCCGGGGGTTTCACCCCGCATTTTCCGCCTTTGATCCGGAGTTCGCCGAATGTCTGCTGGTTGGCTGCGCGCCTGCGCGCTGGTAATGATAGGGCTGTTCAGCGCGGGCGCCCTCGCGGCTGCCAAGCAGCCGACGGCCATCGTGGTCGGTGGCGGCCTGGCAGGCCTCACCGCCGCCTACGAACTGCAAAACAAGGGCTGGCAGGTGACCCTGCTGGAAGCCAAGCCGGGCATGGGCGGGCGTTCGGGCCTGGCCACCAGCGAGTGGATCGGCAACAGCAAGGCCCAGCCGACCCTCAACCGCTACCTTGACACCTTCAAGCTGGCCACCCTGCCGGCGCCGGAGTTCGTGCGCGTACCGAGCTACCTGATCGATGGCGAGTACTTCAGCGCCGCAGACCTGGCCACCAAGCAGCCGGCCACCGCCGAGGCACTCAAGCGCTACGAGAAGACCCTCGACGACCTGGCGCGCTCGATCAGCGACCCTGAAAACCCGGCGGCCAACAGCACCCTGTTCGCCCTCGACCAGCTCAACGTTTCCGGCTGGCTGGACAAGCTGCAACTGCCACCGACCGCGCGCCAGCTGGTCAACCAGCAGATCCGTACCCGCTACGACGAGCCTTCGCGCCTGTCGTTGCTGTATTTCGCGCAGCAGACCCGCGTGTACCGCGATGTGAGCGATCGCGACCTGCGCGCCGCCCGTCTGCCCGGCGGCAGCCCGGTGCTGGCGCAGGCTTTCGTCAAGCAACTGAAGACCATCAAGACCAGCGCACCGGTCAGCGCGATCATCCAGGACAAGGACGGCGTCACGGTCAAGGTCGGCGCGGTGGGCTACAGCGCCGACTACGTGGTGCTGGCGGTACCGTTGCGCGCCCTGGCCAAGATCCAGATGACCCCGGGCCTGGACAACCAGCACCTGGCGGCGCTCAAGGGCACCAACTACGGCTGGCGCGACCAGCTGCTGCTCAAGTTCAAGACCCCGGTCTGGGAAAGCCGTGCGCGCATGTCGGGCGAAATCTACAGTAACACCGGCCTGGGCATGCTGTGGATCGAACCGGCGCTCAAGGGTGGCGCCAACGTGGTGATCAACCTGTCCGGTGACAACGCGCGCCTGCTGCAGGCGTTCGGCGACAAGCAGATGGTCGACCAGGTGCTGATTCGCCTGCATGCGTTCTACCCGCAGGCGCGTGGCGCGTTCACCGGCTATGAAGTGCGTCGCTACAGCACCGATGCCGGCACGGGCGGTGCGTACCTCGCCTACGGGCCGGGGCAGATCAGCAAGTTCTGGCGCCTGTGGGAGCGTCCGGTGCAGCGCGTGGCGTTTGCCGGCGAACACACCGATGCGCTGTACCCCGGCACCCTGGAAGGCGCTCTGCGCAGCGGCCAGCGCGCGGCGGGCCAGGTGGTGGACATGTCCAATGGCAAGTCGTTCGACCCGGCCAAGCTGGCGCCGGTGGCGGCCGGGGCCGCAGCGGCAGCGGTGGCGGCCAAGGACAGCAAGCCTGGCTTCTTCTCGAGGTTGTTCGGTGGCGGTGACAAGCCGGTAGACAAAGCGCCGGCCAAGCCGGTTGATGCGGCGCCAGCTCCTGCGCCAGCCCCAGCCCCAGCCCTAGCCCCAGCCGCTGCACCTGCGCCGGCGCCAACGCCCGCTGCGGCTGCGCCAGTAGCCAGGCAGGCGCCGGCAAAGGCGGCGCCTGCTGCCAAGAAGGCCCCGGCGAAAGCTGCGCCAGCCAAGAAGCCTGCGGCCAAGGCCCAGCCGGTCAAAAAGCCTGCGGCCAAGCCGGTGGCGAAGAAGCCGGCGGCGGCTACCCAAGCCAAGACGCAGTAATGCAGTGACCGCATCGCGCGTCAAGCAGCACCAGAATTCCTTCCTGCCGAGTTAATGTTTCCTTAACCTGTTCGTCTCACACTAAAGATCATGTTTCTCGATCGTTCAAAGCAAAATTTTCCGCTTTAATTCGATAGATAACCGGTTAGTCTTGGGCACAGTTCTTACAGGGAAACACGGCAATGCAACTGCGCAATTCTCCTTCTCGCTATGGCGTGGTCAGTATCGTCCTGCACTGGGGCGTGGCCCTGGCGGTCTTCGGCCTGTTCGGCCTGGGGCTGTGGATGGTCGGCCTGGACTACTACAGTGCGTGGCGCAAAACGGCACCCGACCTGCACAAGAGTATCGGCCTGACCCTGCTGGCGATCATGCTCGGTCGCGTGCTGTGGCGCTTCATCAGCCCGCCACCACCGGCCCCGGCCAACCACGGCCCGCTAACCCGCTTCGCCGCCAAGGCCGGCCACGGCCTGCTGTACGTGGGCCTGTTCGGGGTGATGATCACCGGCTACCTGATCTCCACCGCCGACGGCGTGGGCATCCCGGTGTTCGGCTTGTTCGAGGTGCCGGCACTGGTCAGCGACCTGCCCAACCAGGCGGATGTCGCCGGGGAAATCCATTTCTACCTGGCCTGGGGGTTGGTGATCTTCGCCGGCCTGCATGGCCTGGCCGCCCTCAAGCACCACTTTATCGACCGTGACGCGACCCTCACCCGCATGCTGGGCCGCAAAGCTTGATGTTCAACCTCAACTCCAAAGGAATAGAAGTAATGTTGAAAAAGACTTTTGCCGCTCTGGCGCTCGGTACCGCCCTGTTCACCGCTGGCCAGGCCATGGCTGCCGACTACAAGATCGACAAGGAAGGCCAGCACGCCTTCATCGACTGGAAAGTCAGCCACCTGGGCTACAGCTTCATCCACGGCACCTTCAAGGACTGGGACGGTACCTTCAGCTGGGATTCCGCCAAGCCGCAGGACAGCAAGATCTCGGTAGACGTGAAGACCGCCAGCCTGTGGTCCAACCACGCCGAGCGTGACAAGCACATCGCCAGCAAGGACTTCCTGGACGTTTCGAAATTCGCCGACGCCAAGTTCGTCTCCACCGCCGTCAAGCCCACTGGCGACAAGACTGCCGACGTGACCGGCGACCTGACCTTCCACGGCGTGACCAAGCCAGTGACCTTCAAGGCCACCTTCAACGGTGAAGGCAAGGACCCATGGGGCGGCGAGCGCGCCGGTTTCAACGCCACCACCACGCTGGACCTGAAAGACTTCGGCATCAAGCTGCCTGGCGACGTGGCACAGACCGCCCAGCTGGACATCTCGCTGGAAGGCGTCAAGCAGAAGTAATTGCCTGGCCTGTAAACAAGAACGCCGCCCCTAGGGGCGGCGTTTTTGTGTGCGCAGTGGCGGGATCAGCGGTTGCGCGTCAGCAGCGCAGGCTTCTCGCCACGTGGGCGGCTTGGCAGCTGCTCGAGCTGTTCGGCGGTCGGGAACCGGTCGATCTTGGATTCCTTGTGCACGATCTTGGGCTGCGACTGGCCGTCACGCGGGTTGCGCACTGCCGGTTCCTGCGACGACTGATCGTCACGGGCCGGGCGGCGGTTGCGGTTGTTGCTGCCGTCACGGCGCGCCTGGCCATCGCGACCACCGCCACCGCTGCGTGCACCACCTCGCTTCTCGCCATTGCTGCCGGCGCCACCGCTACGTGCACCACCACCGGTGTTGCTGCGTGGCTGGCCACCGCGGGGTGCGCCGGTGCCGGTACCGGCGGCTGCCGGTGCGCCCGGGCGACGGTTGCGGCCCTGGCCGCCCTTGTTCTGGTACGGGCTGACGTAGTCGGCACGGTTGCCGAAGTTGTCCACTTCGTCGTCCAGGAAGGCTTCAGGGTCACGGTCGGCCGGGATTTTCGGAACTACTGCTGCCTGACCCGAGGGTGCCTGGCGGGTTTTGCTGTTGTCACGGGGCTTGCGCTCTTGGCGCCCGCCGGCGGCCTTCTCAGTGGCTCTGTCGCCTGCGGGCTTATCCTTTTCCTGGCCTTTGTCCTTGCCCTTGTCCTTGCGCCCGCCGGCATTGCTGCCGTCGGCACGCTGGCCACGGCCACCGCGCGGGTTCATCTGCGGACGTTCACGGGCTTCGGGTTTTTCGGCTTCGACCGTCGAGGCATCGAAGCCCATCAGGTCGCCGTCCTGGATTTTCTGGCGGGTGACGCGCTCGATGCTCTTGAGCAGCTTCTCTTCGTCCGGCGCCACCAGCGAGATGGCCTCGCCGGAACGGCCCGCACGGCCGGTACGGCCGATACGGTGCACGTAGTCTTCCTCGACGTTGGGCAGCTCGAAGTTGACCACGTGGGGCAACTGGTCGATGTCCAGGCCGCGGGCGGCGATGTCGGTGGCGACCATGATGCGCACGGTGCCGGCCTTGAAGTCGGCCAGGGCCTTGGTGCGCGCGTTCTGGCTCTTGTTGCCGTGAATCGCCGCGGCAGTCAGGCCGTGCTTCTCGAGGTATTCGGCCAGGCGGTTGGCGCCGTGCTTGGTACGTGTGAAGACCAGCACCTGCTCCCAGGCACCCTGGGTGATCAGGTGGGCCAGCAGGGCACGCTTGTGGCTGGCGGGCAGACGGTACACACGCTGCTCGATACGCTCGACCGTGGTGTTGGGCGGCGTGACCTCGATGCGCTCGGGGTTGTGCAGCAGCTTGTCGGCCAGGTTGGTGATGTCTTTGGAGAAGGTCGCCGAGAACAGCAGGTTCTGGCGCTTGGCAGGCAAGCGTGCGAGGACCTTCTTCACGTCATGGATGAAGCCCATGTCGAGCATGCGGTCGGCTTCGTCGAGCACCAGGATCTCAACGTGGCTCAGGTCGACGCTGCCCTGGCCGGCGAGGTCCAGCAGACGGCCGGGGCAGGCCACCAGCACGTCGACGCCGCGGGACATGGCCTGCACCTGCGGGTTCATGCCGACACCGCCGAAGATGCAGGCGCTGACGAACTTGAGGTCGCGGGCGTAGATCTTGAAGCTGTCGTGGACCTGGGCGGCGAGTTCGCGGGTGGGGGTCAGCACCAGTACCCGCGGCTGGCGTGGGCCATGGCGCTGGGACTTGTCGGGGTGGCCACCTGGAAACAGGCGTTCGAGAATCGGCAGTGCAAAGCCACCGGTTTTACCAGTACCTGTCTGCGCCGCGACCATCAGGTCGCGACCTTGCAACACGGCGGGAATGGCCCGCTGTTGCACCGGCGTAGGCTGGGTATAGCCCGCTGCCTCGATAGCGCGGACTAGAGCCTCGGAGAGACCGAGGGAAGCAAAGGACATGAGTAATCCTGTTCTAGTGGGGGCTAAGCCCTATGGGAAGTTCGTGCCTGGCGCGACGGGCATCAGGTGATGCTATCGCGTCCGGTCCTGCTGGGCCTTCAATGCGCATCCGGGGGGCGGCGGGCGGGCTCTGGGCGCGCTGTCCTGCCGATCGGGATGCCTTTTGCAAGGCCGAGCGTCCGGGCGTAAGCCTGGCGGGGTTGGCGGAGTATAACAGAGCAATCAGTGCGTGCTGCGTTCCTGCTGCTCAACGGTTTGCGGAATGTTCACCTCGGCGCCTGCGTAGCGTGCGTTCAGCTCGGCATAGGCCGGCTCCTGCTTGAAGCGGCGCAGCTCGGCGGCGAAGCGTTGCGCCAGCAGGTCCATGCCGGCATTGCGGCGTACTGCCAGGAACTGGGGCTGGCGGTCGATCACCAGCCCCAGTTCGCTGACCTGTTGCTCCAGGCCCAGGCTCTTGATCACATGCCGGCCAACCCGGCGATCGGTGACCAGCAGGTCTATGCGCCCCAGTTGCAGCTTGCCCAGGTTGGCTTCCAGGGTAGGTGCCGGCTCGCGCTTGAAGTCGGGTGAATCGGCAAACGCCGGGCCGTAGGTATAGCCGGGCGCGGTGCCCACGGTCAGCCCCTTGAGGTCTTCCAGGTGCCTGATGGCGTGGGGCCGGGCGTTGGCCTGGAACAGCACGAACTCCACGTGCGACAGCGGTTCGCTGGGGTAGAACAGCTGGGCGTCGCGCTGCTCGGTCTTGAAGATGTCGAGCACGCCATCGGCCAGCCCCTGTTCGACCATCGCCAGGCAGCGCTTCCATGGCAGGAACTGCCATTGCACCTCGATGCCCAGGCGCTTGAACACCTCGGCGGTGACCTCGTAGTCGATACCCTTGGCCTCTCCGTTTTCCTGGTACACATAGGGCGGCCAGGGGTCGGTGACGATGCGCAGCCTCTCGCCATGAGCCAGGGTACTCAGGCAGGCGAGGAACAGGGCGGCGAACAGTCGGTAAAGATCGGGCATGGCTGGAGAGTACGATGGCTGCTCGAGAATGGCCAGCCTGGCTCGGCCAGCAGCTCAGCCAGGTGCGAAGGCCTGGAGGCGGGCGTCGACAAAAAAGGGCCTTGGCGTGTGCCAGAGCCCTTGTCGTCGGTGCAGCAGTCAGCGTGGCAGCTTGAGGTTGTTCCACACTGCCAGGCTGGGTTCGGCCTGGTTCAGGGTATAGAAGTGCAGCCCCGGTGCGCCGCCTTGCAGCAGTTTTTCGCACATTTCGGTGATGACCTGTTCGCCGAAGGCCTGGATGCTTTGCACATCGTCGCCATAGGCTTCCAGCTGCTTGCGGACCCAGCGCGGGATCTCGGCGCCGCACGCATCGGAGAAGCGCGCCAGCTTGCTGTAGTTGGTGATCGGCATGATGCCGGGTACCACCGGGATGTCCACGCCCAGCTTCTGCACGCGCTCGACGAAGTGGAAGTAGCAGTCGGCGTTGAAGAAGTACTGGGTGATGGCGCTGTCGGCGCCGGCCTTGGCCTTGCGCACGAAATTGATCAGGTCGTCTTCGAAGTGACGGGCCTGGGGGTGCATTTCCGGGTAGGCGGCCACTTCGATGTGAAAGTGATCACCGCTTTCCTGGCGAATGAATTCGACCAGCTCGTTGGCGTAGCGCAGCTCGCCACTGGCCATGCCCATGCCCGACGGCAGGTCGCCGCGCAGGGCCACGATACGCTTGATGCCGGCGGCCTTGTACTGGGCCAGCAGGCTGCGCAGGTCGTCCTTGCTGTCGCCCACGCACGACAGGTGCGGCGCGGCCGGTACCTTCACTTCGCTTTCCAGCTGCAGCACGGTGTTGAGCGTGCGGTCGCGGGTCGAGCCACCGGCACCATAGGTGCAGGAGAAGAAGTCCGGGTTGTAGCTGGCCAGGGTGCGAGCCGTGGCGAGCAGTTTTTCATGTCCAGCGTCGGTCTTGGTCGGGAAGAACTCGAAGCTGTAACGGCGTTCCTGAGACATGGCGAAATCCTGGTAAACCGATCGTGCTGGCCAGCCGTGAGGCTGGCCACAGAAAAAAGCCGGTGACGCTGTGGCAGCGTTACCGGCTTTGGCCCATCAGTAGCGGTAGGCGTCTGGTTTGAACGGGCCTTCAACAGTCACGCCGATGTACTCGGCCTGCTGTTTGGTCAGTTGGGTTACCACGCCGCCGAAACCGCGGACCATTTCCAGGGCCACTTCTTCGTCGAGTTTTTTCGGCAGTACTTCAACGGTCAGGCGCTCGGCTTTCTGGGCCGGCGACAGGTCGGCGTACTTCTGGCCGAACAGGAAGATCTGTGCCAGTACCTGGTTGGCAAACGAACCGTCCATGATGCGGCTCGGGTGGCCAGTGGCGTTGCCCAGGTTCACCAGGCGGCCTTCGGCCAGCAGGATCAGGTAGTCGTCGTTCTGCGCGTCGAAATCGCCAGGGCCGGTACGGTGGATCTTGTGAACCTGTGGCTTGACCTCTTCCCATGCCCAGTTCTTGCGCATGAAGGCGGTGTCGATTTCGTTGTCGAAGTGACCGATGTTGCATACCACGGCGCGCTTTTTCAGGGCCTTGAGCATGTTGGCATCGCACACGTTGACGTTACCGGTGGTGGTCACGATCAGGTCGATCTTGCCCAGCAGGGCCTTGTTGACGCTGGCTTCGGTGCCGTTGTTGATACCGTCGATGAACGGCGAAACCAGCTCGAAGCCGTCCATGCAGGCTTGCATGGCGCAGATCGGGTCGACTTCCGAGACCTTGACGATCATGCCTTCCTGACGCAGCGACTGGGCCGAACCCTTGCCCACGTCACCGTAGCCGATCACCAGCGCCTGCTTGCCCGACAGCAGGTGGTCGGTGCCGCGCTTGATGGCGTCGTTGAGGCTGTGACGGCAGCCGTACTTGTTGTCGTTCTTGCTCTTGGTGACCGAGTCGTTGACGTTGATCGCCGGGATCTTCAGCTCGCCCTTGGCCAGCATGTCGAGCAGACGGTGCACACCGGTGGTGGTCTCTTCGGTCACGCCGTGAACGCGGTCCAGTACCTGCGGGTACTTCTTGTGCAGCAGCTCGGTGAGGTCGCCGCCGTCGTCGAGGATCATGTTGGCATCCCATGGCGCGCCATCCTTGAGGATGGTCTGCTCCAGGCACCACTCGTATTCCTGCTCGGTCTCGCCCTTCCAGGCGAACACCGGGATGCCGGCGGCGGCGATGGAGGCAGCGGCCTGATCCTGGGTGGAGAAGATGTTGCACGACGACCAGCGAACTTCGGCGCCCAGCGCGACCAGGGTTTCGATCAGCACGGCGGTCTGGATGGTCATGTGGATGCAGCCGAGGATTTTTGCACCCTTGAGCGGCTGTTCAGCGGCGTACTTGCGGCGCAGACCCATCAGGGCCGGCATTTCGGACTCGGCGATGATGGTTTCGCGGCGGCCCCAGGCAGCCAGGGACATGTCGGCGACTTTGTAGTCGGTAAAATCTGCAGGCGTGTTTACAGCGCTCATCAAGAGCCTCCATTCGTAGTGTGCGAATGGGCGCCGTTGTGCGTTTAGTGCCCGTGCGGGGAACCCCGTGCAGGCAACGCCCCATCCGAGCCTGACAGGAGAACCTGCTGCAGCGCCCCTCGGACAGGTGGCGGGAACGGCATCGAGTGGTGATGACCGTCTGTGAAGCGTTGGCGATTATAGCTGCGCCCGCGCATCGGCCCAAGGCTTTCTGTCAATTAATCGAGACGATAGTCGATGTTCAATGGAGGCCGCCGGCAGGCTCTGCCATCATTGTCGGCATCGATTGGCAAGACGGTCAGGAGTACGCATGAACTTTCACACCCGCAAATGGGTAAAACCCGAAGACCTCAACCCCAACGGCACCCTGTTCGGTGGCAGCCTGTTGCGCTGGATCGACGAAGAGGCGGCGATCTACGCGATCGTGCAACTGGGCAACCAGCGTGTGGTGACCAAGTACATCTCGGAGATCAACTTCGTCAGCGCCTCGCGCCAGGGCGACATCATCGAGCTGGGCATCACCGCCACGGAATTCGGCCGCACCTCCATCACCCTCAAATGCGAAGTGCGCAACAAGATCACCCGCAAGAGCATCCTCACCGTCGACAAGATGGTCTTCGTCAACCTGGGTGAGGACGGCTTGCCTGCACCCCATGGGCGTACCGAGATCAAGTTCATCAAGGATCAGTTCGATACCTCGGTGGAATGACGGCGGTAGCTGCACAGTTCAAGCTTCAAGCTTCAAGTCGGGGGCAGCGGGGCTGGCGGGGGCGGTTTGGCCAGGTGCCTTGAGCTGGCCCTCCCAGCGTGCGATCACCAGTGGCGCCAGTGCGTTACCCAGCACGTTGAGTGCAGTGACCGGCATGTCCATCAGCCGATACACCCCGGCGATGATCGCCACGCCCTCGACCGGCAGCCCTGCCGCGGTCAGCGTGGCGGTGAGGATGATGAACATGAAGCCCGGCACCCCCGCCGCACCCTTGGAGGTCAGCACCATGATCAGCACCAGCATCGCCTGGTCAGCCAGGCCCAGGTCGATGCCATAGGCCTGGGCGATGAACAGCGTGCCAAGCGCTGCGAACAGCGACGCGCCATCGAGGTTGAATGAATACCCCAACGGAATGACCATGCTGGTGATCGGGCGTGGCGCGCCGTAGCGCTCCATCTTCTCGATCAGTTGCGGCATCACCGTGGCCGAGGCGGCGCTGCTGTAGGCCAGCAGCAACTCGCTGCGTATCTCGCGCAACAGGTGGAAGAACCGCACCCCCGCCAGCCTGGCCACCGCCCCCAGCACGCACAGCGCAAACAGCAGCACCGCGACGTAGGTAATGCCGATCAGCTTGGCCAGTGGCAGCAGTGCGCTCAGGCCGAAGCTGGCAACGGTGACGCCGATCAGCCCGAAGATGCCGATGGGTGAGTAGTGCATCACCAGGTGGGTGACCTTGAACATGGTGTCCGATACGCCCTGCATCACGCTGATCAACGGTGCCTTCTGCTGCTGGGGCAGCATCGACAGGGCGCAGCCGAACAGGATGGCGAAGAACAGCACCGACAGCAGCTTGCCCTCGGCCATGGCCAGCACGATGTTGTCCGGCACGATGGCCACCAGGGTGCGCCCCAGGTTCTGCGTTTCGGTGCTGGATGCCAGCGTGGTGACCGGTGCCTGCAGCGTGCTGCTGAAGTCCGCGCCGGCGCCGGGCTGGAACACGTTGCCGACCACCAGCCCGAACAGGATCGCGATGCTGGTGATGGTGAAGAAGTACACGAACGTCTTCATCCCGACCCGGCCCAGGGCGCGCGTGCTGCCGGCGCCGGCGATGCCGACGGTCATGCAGGCGAACACCAGCGGTACCACGATCATCTTCATCAGCTTGATGAACAGGTCGCCGGCCGGCTGCAGCAGGTTGTCGATGAACCAGACCTTGTGCTCGGGGAACTGGTTGAGAAGGATGCCGACGATCACGCCGGCGACCAGGCCGATAATGATGCGCGTGACCAGGCTGGAAGGTGTGCGAATGCCCATGGGGTGCCCCTTGTTGTTGTGGTTGTGGGGAGTGCGAAGGGTGCGTTACTGCGCGAACAGGCCGGCGAAATCCTTGAAGCCCTTGACCTCGATCGGATTGCCGCTGGGGTCGAGGAAGAACATCGTGCGTTGTTCGCCCGGCTCGCCCACAAAGCGCACCACCGGTGGGATCTCGAATGCCAGGCCGCGCCGGGTGAGGCGCACGGCCAGGGTCATCCACTCGTCCAGTGGCAGTACCACGCCGATATGCGGCATCAGTACCTTGTGCTCGCCAACCTGCCCGGTACGGGTGGTGGCGAACGGCGTGCCCAGGTGCAACGAGAGCTGGTTGCCGAAGAAGTCGAAGTCGACCCAGGTCGCGGTGCTGCGCCCTTCGGTGCAGCCCAGAACATCTCGATAAAAAGTACGCGCCTGTTCCAGGTCGCAAACGTGGTATGCAGCGTGAAAGGGTCTGTTCATGGCGTATCCCCCGTGTGGTTGAGCGTTGAGGGTAAGTAGGCCGTGTGACGGGGTAAAACGGCTTTGCCTTGCTCTGAGCGAAAGAAAAACTTATGGATGTGCGCTTTCTGAAAAGCCTGGTGGCAGTGGTGGAAACCGGCTCGATTGCCGCGGCCGCGCGTCGCGAGAACCGCACGGCAGCGGCGATCAGCCAGCGCGTGCAGGCGCTGGAACGCACACTGGGCTGCACCTTGCTGCTGCGTACTGCGCATGCCATCCGCCCCTCGGACCAGTGCCTGCTGCTGTTGCCCAGAATCCAGGCGATCATCGAGCAGGCGCGTGAACTGCAGCACGACCTGAGCCAGGACGGATTGACGGGGGACGTCAGGGTGGGCGCGGTGTCGACGGCGTTGACCGGGGTATTGCCGGGGCTTATCGAGCGTCTGGCGCGATCGGCGCCGGGGCTCAAGCTGCAGATCACCCCGGGTGATTCGCGCAGCCTGTACGAGAAGGTGCTCGGCGGCGAACTGGATGCCGCGATTCTGGTGCGCCCGCCCTTCACGCTGCCCAAGGCACTGGCGCTGCAGGTGCTCAAGGTCGAGCCGCTGATTCTGATCGCGCCGGCTGCACAGGCCGCGCTGGCCCCCGATACATTGCTGCGCGAGCACCCGTTCATTCGCTATGACGCACAGTCGTGGGGCGGGCAGATCGCCCAGCGCTACCTGGATGAGCAACTGATCACGCCGCAGTTGCTGTGCGAGCTGGATGCGCTGGAAACCATCGTGATGCTGGTGGCCCAGGGCATGGGGGTATCGTTGGTGCCGCAATGGGCCGGCATGCCCCATGAGGGCATCTGTGCCTGGCCGCTGGGCGATGACCCGCGCCACGCGCGGGCACTGGTGGTGCTGCACGGCTCGACGCCGCGCCGGCCAGTGGCCATGCGGCATCTGCTGGGGCTGCTGGGCAGCCCCTCGCCGGTCAAGGCTGCTCGGTAACCCCGCGCACCACGCGACCGATGCTCAGGCCCTGCAGCAGGATCGACGACAGCACCACGATGTAGGTGATGCTCAGCAGCAGGTCACGTTCGGGGCCCGATGGCAGCGACAGCGCCAGGGCCACGGACACACCGCCGCGCAGGCCGCCCCAGGTGAGCACGCGGATGGTGCCGCGCGGCACCGTTCTCCAGCGGCGCAGCATGACGATCGCCGGCGCCACGGTCAGCAGACGCGACAGCAGGATCGCCACTGCCAGCACCCCGGCCGCAGCCAGGTGCATCCACGAGAACGGCAGCAGCAACAGCTCCAGGCCGATCAGCGCGAACAGCAGCGCGTTGAGCATGTCGTCGATCAGTTCCCAGAAGCCGTCCATGTAGCGCCGGGTCATGTCGTTCATAGCCAGGTTGCGACCCAGGTTGCCGATGATCAGGCCCGCTACCACCATCGCGATGGGCGCCGAGACGTGCAGTTCGTAGGCTGCGGCCGAGCCGCCGATCACCAGCGCCAGGGTCAGCATGACCTCCACCTGGTACTGCTCGATGCTCTTGATCATGCGGTAGGTGACGTAGCCGATCACCGCACCGAACAGCGCGCCGCCGATGGCCTCGCGGGCGAACAGGATCGCGGTGTCGCTCACGCTCGGGGTCTCGCCCAGTTGTGCGATGCCCAGCAGCACGGTGAACACCACGACCGCGGTGCCGTCGTTGAACAGCGACTCGCCGACGATGGTGGTCTTCAGCGGCTTGGACGCATTGGCGGTACGCAGGGCGCCGAGCACCGCAATCGGGTCGGTGGGCGAGATCAGTGCGCCGAACAGCAGGCAGTACAGCAGGTTCACGTGCCAGCCGAACAGGGCGAAGATCCAGTGTGCCAGGTAGCCGATCACCACGGTGGCGATCAGCACGCCGACGGTGGCCAGGAGGCCGATCGGCCAGCGGTAGTCGCGCAGGTCGGCCAGGTTAACGTGCAGCGCCCCGGCGAACAGCAGGAACGCCAGCATCCAGTGCATCAGCAGGTCGTTGAAGTCGATCTGGCTCATCAGGCCCTGCACCCGTTCTTCCAGGCCCGGGTAGCCGATGACGCTCAGGCCCTGGAGGATCAGGGAAAACAGCAGTGCAGTGACCATCACGCCAATGGTCGGCGGCAGGCCGATAAAGCGGTAGTTCACATAGGTGAGGAGGGTGGTGAGGCAAATAAACGCGGCAACTAGCTCAAGCATCCTAGGTCCTGTAATGGCTTCCAAGTCAGTGCCCGAATGGCTCGGGCAGGGCTTGGATGCGCCGGCGCGAGGTTCAGGACACACTTTTTCGATCAACGTTGACCGCAGGCTGGCTGTTTTGTTGCGCCTGGTTGAAACTGCGCAGCCGTGCACTACCCAGGAACTCAACCGTGCTCGCCACTTCGCTGGTGCTGATCGCCGCCCTGCTGCATGCCACCTGGAACACCCTGATCAAGTTCAGCGGCGAGCGTCTGCTGGTGATTGCCAGCATGGACGTGGTGGCGCTGCTGTTCGCCCTGGCGATGGTGGCGTTCGTGCAGGTACCGCCGCCCGAGATCTGGCCGTGGATGCTGGCCTCGGCGGCGTTCGAGCTGTTGTACCGCTACCTGCTGATCAAGGCCTACCGGGTCGGCGACCTGGGCCTGGTCTACCCCCTGATGCGCGGGTTGTCGCCGCTGGTGGTGCTGGCGCTGACCCTGACCTTTGCCGGCGAGACGCTGAGCACCCAGCAGATCTTCGGCATTCTGCTGATCCCGTGCGGCATGGCCTGCCTGCTGTGGCAGGGCGGTGGCGGCGAACGTCTGCCCTGGTCGATGCTGCCGGTGGTGGCGCTGATCGGCCTGTGCATCGGCTGCTACACCTGGCTCGACGGCAGCGCGATCCGGCTGTGGTCGCAGCCGCTGGACTACCTGGTGTGGCTGACGCTGATCAGCGCCTGGCCGTTCCCGTTGCTGGCGACGGTGGCCCGGCGCGCGCCGTTTGTGCAGTTCTGGCGCAGCCAGTGGAAGCTGGGCCTGGCCGTGGGGTTGTGCGTGCTGTCCAGCTACGCGCTGGTACTGTGGGCCATGCAACTGGGCTCGGTGGCCGAGGCTGCGGCGCTGCGCGAGGTGAGCGTGATCCTGGTGGTGCTGATGGGCATGCGCTACCTCAAAGAACCTTTCGGCGGGCCGAGGCTCTTAGCTTGTGCACTGGTACTGATCGGCATGCTGATCATGAAACTCTGACCCCAACAACAAGGACCCCTGCCATGACCGTCGCTTTCTGGTGTGTATTGATCGCGTTGCTGCTGCCGTTCGTGTGCACCAGCATCGCCAAGTTCGGCAGTGGTCGCTTCAGCCTGCGACAGAACCATGACCCGCGCGGTTTTCTGGACAAGCTCGAAGGCCTGCCGCGCCGCGCCCATGCGGCGCAGCTCAACAGTTTCGAGTCGATTCCGGCGTTCGTCGCGGCGGTGGTGATCGCCGACATCGTCGGCAATGCCGAGCAGGTCACCCAGGACGTGCTGGCGGTGCTCTACATCACCAGCCGCCTGCTCTACATCATCTGCTACCTGGCCGACTGGGCCGCGCTGCGCTCGGTGGTGTGGTTCGCGGGCATCGGCCTGATCGTCAGCTTCTTCGTGGTCTCGGCCTGAGCTACTTGCCTTCCACCTGCGGCACCACCGGCAGTGCCGCGCCCTTGGGCCACAGCAGCCAGATCTGACCCTGCTGCTTCATGTCCCCGGCCAGAGCGCCGGCCTCGCTGCCGGTACCCCAGAACAGATCGGCGCGCACTTCGCCGGTGATGGCCCCGCCGGTGTCCTGCGCGGCCACCGGGCGTACCACCGGCGCGCCGTCCGGGCGGGTGGTCGACAGCCACAGCAGGCTGCCCAGCGGGATCACCTTGCGGTCGATAGCCACGCTGTAGCCGGCGGTCAGCGGCACGTTCAGCGAACCGCGCGGGCCTTCGTTGCTGTCCGGGCGAGTACTGAAGAACACGTAGCTGGGGTTGCTGGCCAGCAGCTCGGGCACGCGGCTCGGGTTGGCCTGGGCCCAGGCGTGGATGCTGCCCATGGTCACGTCTTCCTTCTTGAGCTGGCCCTGCTCGACCAGCCAGCGGCCCACCGGGCGATACGGGTGGCCGTTCTGGTCGGCATAGCCCACGCGCAGCTGCTGCCCACTTTCGAGCTGGATGCGCCCGGAGCCCTGGATCTGCAGAAACTGCAGGTCCATCGGGTCGGTCAGCCAGGCCAGCACCGGCGCCTTGACGCCTTGCTGCTGGATCACCCCGGCGGTGTCGTAGGGCTTGAGCACGCGCCCGTCCAGGCGACCGCGCAGGCGCTTGCCCTTGAGTTCGGGGTAGATGCTGTCGAGCGCCACCACCACCAGGTCATCGGGGATGCCATACACCGGCACGTTGGCCGTGGCGGTACGGGTCATGCTGCCGGGGTACACCGGTTCGTAGTAGCCGGTGATCAGGCCGTTGGCGTTGTTTTCGGCCGAGCGCAGGCCGTACACCTCGAGCTGCGTCTGCAAAAAGCCACGCACCTGGGTGGCGTCGTCGGGCACCTGCACCGCAGCAGCGCAGGGGGTGGCCCAGACCGGATCGTTCTTGAGGCGCTCGCACGCGCTGCGCCAGGCATTGAAGCCGGCCAGCAGGTCGCTGTCGGAGACCTTGGGCAGGTCTTTCCAGGTGGCTGGGCTGTAGGTGGCGAGCGGGTGCGGTGCGGATTTATCCGGGGCGCTGCCGTTGCAGCCGACCAGCAGGGCCAGCAACGCGGCGGTCAGGCCAAGGCGGCTCAGGGCGGTTTTCATGCGGGGTAGTCCTCTACGGTGTGCCTGGCGTTCAGGGCGGCCAGGCAACCCTTGTTTTTGGTAGGGGTATTGGTGTTTGCCGGCAAGGCGGGGATACTGGCCGCCTTTTTCCGTGTGCCGAGCCAAGCATGATGTTCAAGCGAATGACTGTGATCCTGGTGGCCTGCCTGGCCCTGAGCGCCTGTGGCGGTGTCGACCCCAACTCGCCGTTGGGCCAGCGCAAGGCGATTTTCAAGCAGATGCTCAAGACCAGCGAAGACCTCGGCGGCATGCTGCGTGGCCGGCTGGCGTTCGACGGGCAGAAATTTGCCGATGGTGCGGTGAAGCTCGACGCGTTGTCGCACCAGCCGTGGCAGCATTTCCCGCAGGTGCGCGAGGAGGACAGCAGCGCCACGCCCGATGTGTGGCAAAAGCAGGCGCGCTTCCAGGAGCTGGCGCGGCAGATGGAGCAGGTGACCGGCGAGCTGGTCGCCCAGACCCGTACTCAGCCATTGGAGCCTGCGGCGGTCGTGGCCCCGATGGGCAAGGTGGAAGCGGCGTGCAAGGCCTGTCATACCGAGTTTCGCAATCATTGATGGGGTGAGCTGGCCGGCCTTTTCGCCGCAGGGCCGGCTCCTACAGGTGGCGCGCTGTACGTAGGAGCCGGCCTTGCCGGCGAAGGGTTCAACGCGGACTACTTCTCCAGCTCATCCAGCGCCTGTTGCAGTTCCTTCTTCGACTCGGCCAGTTTGTCCTTGCGCTTGTTGATCTTGTCGGCGTCGCCTTTCTTCATGGCCTTGTCCAGGTCCTTGGTGCGCTGCGTCACTTCATGACGGGCATCCAGCACCTTCTGTTCACGCTGTTTCTTCAGGCCGGCATCGGTGCAGTGCTCGGTCACTTCGCTCAGGGCCTTCTCGAGGCCGGCCTGCTGGGCGCTGTTGCCGTGGGCGCGAGCCTGTTCGATCTGTTCGCTGATCGCCTGCTTCTTGGCAGCGCAGCCGGTCAGGCCGGGTTGTTCCTCGGCAGCCATCAGCGAAGTGGCGAGCAGCGAGCAGGCGGCGAACAGGGCAAGCGGGGAAAGCAGTTTCATAGTGGCTCCGTGGTCGCGGGCTTGGCAGAAACCCATGATGCTGCCCTGATCCGACAAATTTAGAAACCCTCGATTGTATGTTCACGTAACCGCGCCGCCAGGGCCTGCACCTGCGGGTGAGCGAAAAAGGCCAGCAACTGGCCGGCACGGTGGGCACCCACGCCGGGCTCGGCCTGCCATTGCGCCGCATCGCGGGCAGCCAGTGCGGCCCAGGTGTCCCCCGCTGCCAACGCACGCGGGGCCGGCATACCCAGGGCTCGCGCCCAGGTGGCAAAGGGTCGCTGACGGGCCTGTTCGAGGGCGGGGTACAACGGATGTTCGGCGGGCAGTTCCAGCACATCGGCCAGTGTGCGCAACTGGCCGGCGTCGACCAGGCGCTCCCAGCTGGCCGGCCCGGCACCTGGGAGTGCCAGGCCCTGCTTGCCGCCCAGCCACTGCAACCTGGCCAGGAACTGCTGACGACACCCGGCGCTCAGCTCCCAGCAGCTCAACGGATGAAACGCATCGGCTGCCGGTACCTCCATCTCGCGCCGTTCGAGGGCGCGGTGCACCACGCCGTCCAGACGGGGAATGGTCAGGCCTGCCAGGCTGATCGCCACCTGATCGCCCGGGCGAATGTCCAGTTGCTGCCAGCGTCTTAGCGAGCCCACGCTGACCTGGCGCACCGTGCGGTCATCCAACTGCACCGGTGCCAGTTGCAGCACCGGGGTGATGCGACCGGTGCGCCCCACGTTGAACTGCACGCGTCGCACCTCGGCCAGTACCTGGGCGAAGGGGTATTTCCATGCCGCTATCCAGTACGGCGCCCGGGCCTGCCAGCGCTCGCCGGGCGGACGCCGGCCCTGGCGCAGCACCACGCCGTCGCTGGCGAATGGCAGTGGCGTGCGGTACCAGTGCTGGCGCCAGTGGGCGGCCTGGTCGAAGGTCTGCACCGGCTGGCTGAACGCCTCGCTGTAGGCAAAGCCCAGGGCGCTCAGGCGTGCCAGGCGCTCGCGCTGGTCCAGGGGGCCCTGCGGCCAGGCCCAGGCGAACAGCTCGACCACCGCGCCCTGCGCGGGGGTGAGCTGCTTGCGCGCCAGCAACCCGGCGACGTTGCCGCGGGCATTCCGGCTGCCCGCTGCGGCCTGCACATGCCCGTCCAGGCGCCAGAACAGCTCGCCTTGCAGTATCAGGTCCAGAGGTTCGGGCAACGTGTGGGGGAGGGCGCCCAGTGCCGGCAGGTGGCGGCTCCAGTCATGCCCGTAGGCGCCGTCGCCGCGGCTGATCAGGCGCACCAGCCGGCCCTTTGCATAGACCAGCGTGGCGGCCACGCCATCCACCTTGGGTTGTACCCAGAGGTCCTGCTTGCCGTGCATCCAGGCGCGCACGGCGGCTTCGTCGGGCAACTTGTTCAGGCCGGTGTGGGGGATGGGGTGGCGCAACGGGCCGGTGGCGGTTCCGAGCGGGTCTGCCGGGGGTGCACCGGTGCCGGGGAAGCAGGCTTGCAAGTGTTGCAGGCGCGCCCGGCTCTGGTCGTAGAGCTCGTCGCTGATCAACGCCACGCCCAGGCGATGGTAATGATCGTCCCAGTCGGCCAGGCGCTCGCCCAGCTGCTTGAGTTCGCTTTGCGCCACTGCCGGTGGCCAGTCGGGGCAGGGCCGGGCGAGGGCGGTGGTTGGGGTACAGGCGAGCGTGCTGGCGAACAGCAGGCCGGACAACAGCTTGAAGGGCATGGCGAGCGTCCTTGCTCGGCGGGTGGAACTTCAAGCCTAGGCAAGAAAAAGCCCCTGCCAGTCGCCTGGCAGGGGCTCTTGTTTACCGGGTGTTGCTTGTACCGGGTGTTGCTTACAGCCCGGCGGCCGCGCGCAGCGCGTCGACACGGTCGGTGCGTTCCCAGGTGAACGTGGTGAAGGTGTCGTCGCCCACGGTCTTGACCTGCGGGGTGCGGCCGAAGTGACCGTAGGCCGCGGTTTCCTGGTACATCGGGTGCAGCAGGTCGAGCATGGTGGTGATCGCATACGGACGCAGGTCGAAACACTCGCGCACGATCTGGATGATCTTCTCGTCGGCAACCTTGCCGGTGCCGAAGGTGTTCAGCGAGATCGAGGTCGGCTGGGCCACGCCGATGGCGTACGACACCTGGATTTCGCAGCGCTCGGCCAGGCCAGCGGCAACGATGTTCTTGGCCACGTAGCGACCGGCGTAGGCGGCCGAACGGTCAACCTTGGACGGGTCCTTGCCGGAGAAAGCGCCCCCCCCGTGACGGGCCATGCCGCCGTAGGTGTCGACGATGATCTTGCGGCCGGTCAGGCCGCAGTCGCCCACCGGGCCACCGATGATGAAGTTGCCGGTGGGGTTGATGTGGAACTGGGTGTCCTTGTGCAGCAGCTCGGCCGGCAGCACGTGCTTGACGATCAGCTCCATCACGCCTTCGCGCAGGTCGGCGTAGGACACGTCCGGGTTGTGCTGGGTGGACAGCACGATGGCGTCGATGCCCACCACCTTGCCGCCTTCGTAGCGGCAGGTGACCTGGGACTTGGCGTCCGGGCGCAGCCACGGCAACAGGCCGGACTTGCGCGCTTCGGCCTGACGCTGCACCAGCTGGTGCGAGAAGCTGATCGGGGCTGGCATCAGCTCCGGGGTTTCGTTGCTGGCGTAGCCGAACATCAGGCCCTGGTCGCCCGCGCCCTGGTCTTCAGGCTTGCTGCGGTCAACGCCCTGGGCGATGTCTACCGACTGCTTGCCGATGATGTTCATCACCGCACAGGTGGCGCCGTCGAAACCGACGTCGGAGCTGTTGTAGCCGATGTCGACGATCACGTTGCGCACGATTTCTTCGAGGTCGACCCAGGCCGAAGTGGTCACTTCGCCGGCGATGATGGCCACACCGGTTTTCACCAGGGTCTCGCACGCCACGCGGGCGAACTTGTCTTCGGCGATGATGGCGTCGAGCACCGCATCCGAAATCTGGTCGGCGATTTTATCCGGATGCCCTTCAGACACGGACTCGGAGGTGAAAAGGGAGTATTCGCTCATCTCGACGGGTTCCTAAAATTTACCGATGGTGAGTGTCGCCAGGTGGTCGCTGAAAGTGGCGAACCTGAATCTGGAAACCATTACGTAAGCCCACATAGAGGCTGTCCTCGGGAACCAGCCCCGCGGCGCTGGCCCAACGGGCCAAATCATCCTGTTCAAAGCCCAGCCAGAGATCGCCGCACGCCTGGCGCGCCCAGCTCTGGTCGTGGCTGCACAGTTCTGTTACCAACAGGCTTCCGCCTGGTCTGACACGCTTGGCCAGGTGCCCGAGGGCCTGGGCAGGCTCGCTGAAATGGTGCAGCACCATGTTCAGCACCACGCAGTCGGCCTGTACATCCGTTGCATGCAGGGCATCGGCCAACAGCAGGGTTACGTTAGCCAGGCGCTCGCGCTGGCACACCTGGCGCGCCAGCTCGAGCATGGTCGGGCTGTTGTCCAGGGCGGTGACGTGGGTGAAGCGCCGCGCCAGTTCGGGCAGAAACTCGCCATCGCCGGGGCCGACCTCCAGGGCGCTGGCCAGCGGGTCGAAGCTGAGCTTGTCGAGCAGCGCCAGCAGGCTTTCGCGGTACTGCGCCAGGCCGGCGATCAGGTCCTGCTGGGCGCGGAACTTCTCTTCCACACGCAGGAAGAAATCCTGGCTGGTGGCGGCCCGGCGCACCTGCACCTGGCCGATGCGCGCCTGCACCTCGGCCGGCAGTTCCAGCGCGTCGACCTCCTCCAGCAGCGCCCCGTGCAGCTTGCCGCCCAGGCGCTGGCTGTCGGGCAGTGCGCGGCGATAGAAGATCGCGTTGCCTTCGCGCCGGGTGGCCACCAGGTCGGCCTGGGCCAGTACCTTGAGATGGTGGCTCATGCCCGACTGGCCGATGGCGAAGATCTGCGCCAGCTCCAGCACCCCGAACGAATCGCTGGCCAGCGCGCGCAGCACGTTCAGCCGCAGCGGGTCGCCGCCGGCCTTGCACAGGGCAGCCAGCGCGTCGCTTTGCTCGGGGTCGATGGAGGGGGCGTGAAGGTTCATGGGCGGCAGTCTAGTCAGCGTGCAGCGGCCTCGCAAGTTCTATATCAAAAAGTTTTGATATTGCTCGATGGGCGGGCCCGGCCCGGCATGGCGGGCGACAATTTCTGCCGTTTTGTCGGCGCAACACGGGATTAGTCGCTCAATCGCACTAAAAACGTCCCTCATCGACCATCCGTGATTGCCCCCGGGCACGTGCCTGGGCGAAAATGGCCGCCTTTTTCCGTTCGTTAATATTCAAGCCCCCCAGGAGACAAGCGATGCCCAGCCGTCGTGAGCGTGCCAACGCCATTCGTGCCCTCAGCATGGATGCCGTGCAAAAAGCCAACAGCGGCCATCCCGGTGCCCCGATGGGCATGGCGGATATCGCCGAGGTTCTTTGGCGTGACTTCTTGAAGCACAACCCGAGCAACCCGCACTTCGCCGACCGTGACCGCTTCGTGCTGTCCAACGGCCACGGCTCGATGCTGATCTACTCGCTGCTGCACCTGACCGGCTACGACCTGTCGATCGACGACCTCAAGGCGTTCCGTCAACTGCACAGCCGCACCCCGGGCCACCCGGAATTCGGCTACACCCCAGGCGTCGAGACCACCACCGGCCCGCTGGGCCAGGGTCTGGCCAACGCCGTGGGCTTTGCCCTGGCCGAAAAAGTGCTGGGCGCCCAGTTCAACCGTCCAGGCCACGACGTCGTCGACCACCACACCTATGTGTTCCTGGGTGATGGCTGCATGATGGAAGGCATTTCCCACGAAGTTGCTGCACTGGCCGGTACCCTGGGCCTGGGCAAGCTGATCGCCTTCTACGACGACAACGGCATCTCCATCGACGGCGAAGTCGAAGGCTGGTTCACCGACGACACGCCGAAGCGTTTCGAAGCCTACCACTGGCAGGTGATCCGCAATGTCGACGGTCACGACCCAGAAGAGATCAAGACCGCCATCGAGACCGCGCGCAAGAGCGCGCAGCCGACCCTGATCTGCTGCAAGACCACCATCGGCTTCGGTTCGCCGAACAAGGGCGGCAAGGAAGACTGCCACGGCGCGCCACTGGGCGATGCCGAAATCGCCCTGACCCGCCAGGCCCTGAACTGGAACCACGGCCCGTTCGAAATCCCGGCCGACATCTATGCCGAGTGGGATGCCAAGCAGGCCGGCGCCGCCGCCGAAGCCGCCTGGGACCAGCGCTTTGCTGCTTACGCCGCAGCCTTCCCTGAGCTGGCCAGCGAACTCAAGCGTCGCCTGAGCGGCGAACTGCCAGCCGACTTCGCCGAGAAGGCTGCCGCCTATATCGCCGAAGTGGACGCCAAGGGCGAAAGCATCGCCAGCCGCAAGGCCAGCCAGAACACCCTGAACGCCTTCGGCCCGCTGCTGCCGGAGTTCCTCGGTGGCTCGGCGGACCTCGCCGGCTCCAACCTGACCCTGTGGAAAGGTTGCAAGGGCGTCAGCGCCGAAGATGCCAGCGGCAACTACATGTACTACGGCGTGCGCGAGTTCGGCATGACCGCCATCATGAACGGCGTTGCCCTGCACGGCGGCCTGGTGCCTTACGGCGCGACCTTCCTGATGTTCATGGAATACGCCCGCAATGCCGTGCGCATGTCGGCCCTGATGAAACAGCGCGTGATCCACGTCTACACCCACGACTCCATCGGCCTGGGCGAAGACGGCCCGACTCACCAGCCGATCGAGCAGCTGACCAGCCTGCGTACCACGCCGAACCTGGACACCTGGCGTCCGGCCGACGCGGTCGAATCGGCCGTGAGCTGGAAGCACGCCCTGGAGCGCAAGGACGGCCCTTCGGCGCTGATCTTCTCGCGTCAGAACCTGCAGCACCAAACCCGCGACGCCGGCCAGATCGCCGACATCAGCCGTGGTGGCTACGTGCTCAAGGACTGCGCAGGCGAGCCTGAGCTGATCCTGATCGCCACCGGTTCCGAAGTGGGCCTGGCGGTGCAGGCGTTCGACAAGCTGACCGAGCAGGGCCGCAAGGTGCGCGTGGTATCGATGCCATGCACCAGCGTGTTCGATGCCCAGGACGCCAGCTACAAGCAGTCGGTTCTGCCACTGCAGGTGGGCGCGCGGATTGCCATCGAAGCTGCCCACGCCGACTTCTGGTACAAGTACGTGGGCCTGGAAGGCCGCGTCATCGGCATGACCACCTACGGTGAGTCGGCGCCGGCTTCGGCACTGTTCGAAGAGTTCGGCTTCACCCTGGAAAACATCCTGGGTACGGCTGAAGAGCTGCTGGAAGACTGATAAAACCAGTTGGAGCGGCGTTGAACCCATCGCGGGTCAAGCCCGCTCCCACAGGGATCACGAGTGTCCTTGTGGGAGCGGGCTTGACCCGCGATTGCCGCGACTCGGTTCCTGCAGGTTGCAGATAACATTCTGTTCCGTGAGCATCCCATGCCCCAACCGCGTCCCTACAAAGTTGCACTCAACGGCTACGGCCGCATCGGTCGTTGCGTCCTGCGCGCACTCTTTGAGCGGGGGGCCAGCGCGGGCTTCGAGATCGTTGCACTGAATGACCTGGCCGATCAGGCCAGCCTCGAATACCTGACACGCTTCGACTCCACCCACGGGCGCTTTCCCGGTGAGGTCAGGGTCGACGGCGATTGTCTGCATATCAATGGCGACTGCGTCAAAGTACTGCGCAGCGCCACCCCCGAAGGCATCGACTGGGCCGCGCTCGACGTCGACCTGGTGCTCGAATGCTCCGGGGCCTACAACACCCGCGCCGACGGCCAGCGTTTCCTCGACGCCGGCGCACCACGGGTGCTGTTTTCCCAGCCGATGGCCAGCGAGGCGGATGTCGACGCCACCGTTGTCTACGGCATCAACCAGGATTGCCTTGAAGGCGGCGAACGGCTGGTATCCAACGCCTCCTGCACCACCAACTGCGGCGTGCCGCTGCTGCGTGTGCTCGACCAGGCCTTCGGCATCGAGTACGTGCAGATCACCACCATCCACTCGGCAATGAACGACCAGCCGGTGATCGATGCCTACCACCATGAAGACCTGCGCCGCACCCGTTCGGCGTTCCAGTCGGTGATTCCGGTGTCTACCGGGCTCGCGCGGGGTATCGAACGCCTGCTGCCGGAACTTGCCGGGCGAATCCAGGCCAAAGCGGTACGCGTGCCGACGGTGAACGTGTCGTGCCTGGACATCACCCTGCAGACCGCCCGCGATACCACCGCGGCCGAAGTCAACCAGGTGCTGCGTGAAGCGGCCCTGAGTGGCCCGCTCAAGGGGTTGCTGGCCTACACCGAACTGCCCCACGCCAGCTGTGATTTCAACCATGACCCACATTCGGCCATCGTCGATGCCAGCCAGACCCGCGTTTGCGGCCCCCGCCTGGTGAACCTGCTGGCCTGGTTCGACAACGAATGGGGGTTCGCCAACCGCATGCTCGACGTCGCCGAACATTTTCTGCGCGTCGTGGACTCAACCAGCACCACTCGCAAACAGCCCTGAAGGACTGCATTCATGACCGTTTTGAAGATGACCGACCTCGATCTGCAAGGTAAGCGCGTACTGATCCGCGAAGACCTCAACGTGCCTGTGAAGGACGGTGTGGTCAGCAGCGACGCGCGCATCCTGGCCTCGCTGCCGACCATCAAGCTGGCCCTGGAGAAGGGCGCGGCCGTGATGGTCTGCTCGCACCTGGGGCGCCCGACCGAAGGCGAGTTCTCGGCCGAGAACAGCCTCAAGCCGGTGGCCGACTACCTGAGCAAGGCGCTGGGCCGTGAGGTGCCGCTGGTGGCCGACTACCTGGGCGGCGTGGACGTGAAGGCCGGCGACATCGTGCTGTTCGAGAACGTGCGCTTCAACAAGGGCGAGAAAAAGAACGCCGACGAACTGGCCCAGCAATACGCCGCCCTGTGCGACGTGTTCGTGATGGACGCCTTCGGTACCGCCCACCGTGCCGAGGGCTCGACCCACGGCGTGGCCAAGTTCGCCAAGGTCGCCGCTGCCGGTCCGCTGCTGGCCGCCGAGCTGGATGCACTGGGCAAGGCCCTGAAGGCCCCGGCCAAGCCGATGGCCGCCATCGTCGCCGGTTCCAAGGTATCGACCAAGCTGGACGTGCTCAACAGCCTGAGCCAGGTGTGCGACCTGCTGATCGTCGGTGGCGGCATCGCCAACACCTTCCTGGCCGCTGCCGGCCACCCGGTTGGCAAGTCGCTGTACGAAGCCGACCTGATCGACACCGCCAAGGCCATCGCGGCCAAGGTCAACGTGCCGCTGCCGGTGGACGTGGTGGTGGCCAAGGAATTTGCCGAAAGCGCCACGGCTACCGTCAAGCTGGTGGGCGAGGTGGCCGAGGACGACATGATCCTGGACATCGGCCCGCAGACCGCCGAACAGTTCGCCGAGCTGCTGAAGTCGTCCAAGACCATCCTGTGGAACGGCCCGGTGGGCGTGTTCGAGTTCGACCAGTTCGGCAACGGCACCAGGACCCTGGCCAAGGCCATCGCCGACAGCGCCGCGTTCTCGATTGCCGGCGGTGGCGACACCCTGGCGGCCATCGACAAATATGGCGTGGCCAGCCAGATCTCCTACATTTCTACCGGTGGCGGTGCATTCCTCGAGTTCGTCGAGGGCAAGGTGCTGCCGGCGGTGGACGTGCTGGAACAACGGGCCAAGGCCTGACTCGCTCAGCCTGGCAAAGGGAGTGTGGCCTGATGGTCAAGCGGTTGCCTGTGTTTATCCTGGCCGGTCTGCTCAGCGCCTGCGCTGGCAGCCCGGAGCCTGCGGCGGATGCCCCCGGCAAGCCGAAGGGCGGTTGCTACCAGTCGCAGTGGCAGGCAGAGACCGTGCCGGTGATCAGCAAGAGGCTCGGCCCGGACGGGCTGGAGAAGTATGACGAGGAACACCAGCGCCAGGCCCCGGGTTGCCCTTGATCGGTTCGAGGCAACCTGTTGGCCGGTTCGTGGTCTTCTAGAGGATATTCGATGAAAAGCGTTGTAGCCCTGATGGCCCTGGTTCTGATGGCAGGTTGCGCAAGCCTCAAGCCAACCCCGGCCCCGACCGACAACTGGACCCGCTGGGTCTGTGACAGTCAGGCCGAGGTGCTGTGGCGGTTTGCCGATGCCAGCCAGGAAGAGGTGGATGTACGCCTTGGTGGCGGCGATCAGGTCTACCGGCTCAAGCCGGAGCCCGGTGCGTCGGGTGCGCTGTACAGTGATGGCGTGCTGGCCCTGCACACCAAGGGCGATGAAGGCCTGGTGTACTGGGTAGCGACCAACGATTTGATAGGGCGGGGCTGCAAGGCACCGTGACTGGCCGGGCCGACCGCTGTCGGCCCACACTACTTGAATAGCAACCGCCGCTGCGGCAGGCTTGCACGAAAAACGACGCTTGTCGGGAGAGAGATACACAATGGCACTCATTAGCATGCGCCAGATGCTGGACCACGCCGCCGAGTTCGGCTACGGCGTTCCGGCTTTCAACGTCAACAACCTCGAGCAAATGCGCGCCATCATGGAAGCCGCCGACAAGACCGACTCCCCGGTGATTGTCCAGGCCTCGGCCGGTGCCCGCAAATACGCCGGTGCGCCGTTCCTGCGCCACCTGATCCTGGCGGCGATCGAAGAATTCCCGCACATCCCGGTGTGCATGCACCAGGACCACGGCACCAGCCCTGACGTGTGCCAGCGTTCGAT
This sequence comes from Pseudomonas sp. UBA7500, assembly GCF_002478435.1. Taxonomy (NCBI): domain Bacteria; kingdom Pseudomonadati; phylum Pseudomonadota; class Gammaproteobacteria; order Pseudomonadales; family Pseudomonadaceae; genus Pseudomonas; species Pseudomonas sp. UBA7500. Next base: position 154,932 of record NZ_DLNW01000003.1, read on the forward strand.
CCAGCTGGGCTTCAGCTCGGTGATGATGGACGGCTCGCTGGGCGAAGACGGCAAGACCCCGACCGACTACGACTACAACGTGCGTGTCACCCAGCAGACCGTGGCCATGGCCCACGCCTGCGGCGTTTCGGTAGAGGGCGAGCTGGGCTGCCTGGGTTCGCTGGAAACCGGCATGGCCGGTGAAGAAGACGGCATCGGCGCCGAAGGCGTGCTGGATCACAGCCAGATGCTGACCGACCCTGAAGAAGCTGCCGATTTCGTCAAGCGTACCCAGGTCGATGCCCTGGCCATCGCCATCGGCACCAGCCACGGCGCCTACAAGTTCACCAAGCCGCCTACCGGCGACGTGCTGGCGATCGACCGCATCAAGGAGATCCACAAGCGCATCCCCAACACTCACCTGGTGATGCACGGTTCGTCTTCGGTGCCGCAGGAGTGGCTGGCGATCATCAACCAGTACGGTGGCGACATCAAGGAAACCTACGGCGTACCGGTTGAAGAAATCGTCGAAGGCATCAAGTACGGCGTGCGCAAGGTCAACATCGACACCGACCTGCGTCTGGCGTCCACCGGTGCCATGCGCCGCCTGATGGCCACCAACCCGAGCGAGTTCGACCCGCGCAAGTTCTTCGGTGAAACCGTCAAGGCCATGCGCGACGTGTGCATCGCTCGCTACGAAGCCTTCGGCACCGCCGGCAACGCCTCGAAGATCAAGCCGATCTCCCTCGAAGCGATGTTCCAGCGCTATGCCAAGGGCGAGCTGGCCGCCAAGGTCAACTAAGCCTGGTTGGTTGTACGAAAAACCCGCAGCGATGCGGGTTTTTTTATGCCCGTGCTGCCTGCTTCACCGGCCGGAACCGGGGGTTTTTGGCTGCGGGGCCGCCACGGACACCGGATCTGGCCCAACGCGACAGACCGTTAGTCGGGCAACACTTTGTTTATACCGATGATGCCAATGTGCTGACTTCAGATTTGTTTCAGCCAGGTCTAGAGTAAAGCCTCAAGTTCCATCCGGAATCTGGCGTCGTTACACAAGAGAAGCAGCATGGATTGCGCGCACCCTCACACTCACGACAGCGGTTCGGTTTTACTGATCGTCGATGACTACCCGGAAAACCTGATCAGCCTGCAAGCCTTGCTTGCACGTGAGGACTGGCGTGTGCTGACCGCAAGCTCCGGTACCGAAGCCCTGAGCACGCTGCTCGAGCATGAGGTGGACCTGGTGCTGCTGGATGTGCAGATGCCCGGTATGGACGGCTTCGAAGTCGCGCGCCTGATGCGCGGCAGCCAGCGCACCTGCCTGACCCCGATCATCTTCCTGACCGCCAACGAACAGTCCCAGGCGGCCGTGCTCAAGGGCTATGCCAGTGGCGCGGTGGACTACCTGTTCAAGCCATTCGACCCGCACATTCTCAAGCCCAAGGTCCAGGCCCTGCTCGACCAGCAGCGCAACCGGCGTGCCTTGCAGCGCCTGAGCCGCGACCTGGAGGCCGAGCGCGCATTCAACGCCTCGGTGCTGGACAACGCCGCCGAAGGCATCCTGGTGGTGGCCGAGGACGGTCGCATCCGCTTTGCCAACCCGGCCATCTCGCGCCTGCTCCAGGCCCCGGTGGAGCAATTGCAGGGCGCAGACCTGCTGGGCTTCGTGCAGTCGCCCGTGCCAACCCGGTGGCGCGACTCGGCGTTCTACCAGGCCTACCAGGAGCGCGATATCTACCGCCTGCACGACGCCGTGCTGCTCACCGCCTCCGGGTTGCCGCTGCCGGTGGCGCTGTCGTGCGCGGCGCTGCCCGGCGAGCAGCGGGCGATGGTGGTGACGGTGCTGGACATGTCGGTGGTGCGCAACCTGCACCAGCAGCTGGAGTTCCAGGCTGTTACCGACCCGCTGACCGGGCTGCTCAACCGTCGCGGGTTCTGCCAGGCCGCCGAAGCTGCGCTGCTGCGCAGCGAGCATTCCGACAAGGCCCAGGCCCTGATGTACATGGACCTTGACGGTTTCAAACGGATCAACGACTCGCTCGGCCATGCGGCCGGCGACCGCGTGCTGCACTGGGTGGGCGAACAGCTCAAGGAATGCCTGGGTGCCTACGCGATCCTCGGGCGTATGGGCGGCGACGAGTTCACGGCCTTGCTCGATACCCTGGAATACCCGGAGCAGGCGGCGCGCTTTGCCGAAAAGCTGATCGAGCGCATGTCCATCTGCCAGCAGATCGACGGCCTGGAGGTGACGCTTGGCGTGAGCATCGGCATCGCCACCTACTCCGATTGCGGGCCGCACCTGGACGGCCTGCTGCGTGCGGCGGACGCGGCCATGTATGCCGCCAAGCAGGCCGGCCGCCAGCAGTACCGCTACTACGACCAGGAGCTCAACGGTCGTGCTCGCTCGCGCCTGATGCTCGAAGACAGTGTGCGCGATGCGATCGAGCGGCACGACTTCAGCCTGGTGTATCAGCCGCAGGTGGCGTTTGCCGATGGTCGCCTGCGCGGGTTCGAGGCGTTGTTGCGCTGGCAGCACCCCAGTGTCGGCGATGTGCCGCCGGGGTTGTTCCTGCCGTTGCTTGAGGAGGCCAGGCTGGTCTCGCGGCTGGCCAGCTGGATCTACACCCAGGGTGCGGCGCAGCGGCGCGCCTGGGCGGCGCGGTTCGAGCCGGACCTGGTGCTGAGCATCAGCCTCAGCCGCGTGCAGTTCGCCATGCCCAACCTGGTCGAGGAACTGGGGCGGGTGATCGCCAGCCATGGCCTGCGCCCGGCCCAGCTTGAGGTGGAGGTGGCGGAAACCTCGCTGGCCGCCAACCTCGACATCGCGCTGCGTCAGTTGCGCAGGTTGCGCGAGCTGGGCGTGCGAGTGGCGCTGGACGATTTCGGCGCCGGAGAGTGCTCGCTGCGCCTGCTGCGCGACCTGCCCATCGACACGCTCAAGCTCGACCGGCACCTGGTGGCGCGCCTGCCCGGTTCGGCGGCGGACGCGGCGCTGGTCCGCAGTGTCATCGGCCTGTGCCGCGACTATGGCGTGTGTGTGGTGGCCGAGGGCGTCGAGACGCGGGAGCAGGCGCAGTGGCTGCAGGCAAACGGTTGCGCCTATGCCCAGGGCTTCCTGGTGGCACGGCCCCTGACGGCGCAGCGCGCCGGTGATTTCCCGGCTTTTTTCGACTGGCGCAACGAGGCGGCCGGGGAATTGAGTACACTGACGCCTTTGCCTGCAATGCCCCGTGCCCATGACCGTACTCAAGTACCTGCAAGCCTATCCGCCTGCCCTGCAAGACCAGGTGCGCCAGATGATTGCCCAGAACCGTCTGGGTGACTACCTGCGCCAACGCTACCCCGAGCGCCATGCGGTACAGAACGACAAGGCGCTGTATGCCTATGCCCAGGCCCTGAAGCAGGAGCACCTGCGCAATGCGCCGAACCTGGACAAGGTGTTGTTCGACAATCGCCTCGATCTCACCCACCGTGCGCTGGGCCTGCACACTGCGGTATCGCGCGTGCAGGGCGGCAAGCTCAAGGCCAAGAAGGAAATCCGCATCGCCTCGCTGTTCAAGGACGCGGCGCCGCAGTTTCTGAAGATGATCGTGGTGCACGAACTGGCGCACCTCAAGGAGAGCGACCACAACAAGGCGTTCTACCAACTCTGCGAATACATGCAGCCGGGCTACCATCAACTGGAGTTCGACCTGCGCATCTACCTGACCTGGCGCGACCTGTCCGGTGCCCAGTGAGCGAAAGGGAATTGCCAATGGAAGTGAGCAAGACCAAGACCAGTTTCTATCGTCGCCTGTACGTGGCGTGGCTGATCGACAGCCGTACCGCCAGCAGCGTGCCGGCGCTGATGGAGGCCACCGGCATGCCGCGGCGCACGGCGCAGGACACCATCGCGGCGCTGGCCGACCTGGACATCGTGTGCGAGTTCGAGCAGCAGGAAGGTGCGCGCAACCATGCCGGGCATTACCGGATACGTGACTGGGGCGCGATCGACAAGCAGTGGATCACCCAGCATCTGCGCAGTATCCGCCAGGTGCTGGGCTACCCCTGAAGCCCCTCCGCCGGCTAGCCCGGCCCCTGCACCAACCCCTGTAGGAGCCGGCCTTGCCGGCGAAGCGTCTAGCCCCGGCGCATACCGATGTGCGGGATGCCATCCTCCAGATACGCCTCCCCGGCCACCTCGAACCCGTGCCGCGCATAGTAGGCCTGCAGGTGCGCCTGTGCGGACAGGTACACCGGCACCCCTGGCCAGTGCTTCTCGGCCTGTGCCAGCCCCTGCACCATCAGTGCATGCCCCAGCCCCTCGCCCCGCGCCGACGGCGCAATCACCACCCGCCCGATCACCACGTCGCCGCCCTGTGACTCGGGGTCCAGCAGGCGCAGGTACGCCACCAGCTCGCCATCGCGCCAGGCCATCAGGTGGCAGGTGTCGCCCTCCAGGTCCTGGCCATCGGTTTCCAGGTACGGGCATTTCTGCTCCACCACGAACACCTCGATGCGCAGCGTCAGCAGCGCGTACAGCTGTTGCTTGCCAAGGTCGGTGTGATGCTTGCAGATCCAGTCGATGCTCATCGCGTTTCTCTCCTGTGTAATGCCCCGATCATAACCACGCCGAGCACCTCAGGGCGAAGGTCGCGAATTGCCATGGATCAAGTCGGCGCGGAATCGGCAAAAATAGAGGCAATTAGCTATCACCCGGCACTGCCCGATACCGGAATCTTTGTGTAATCTGGCCGTGCAGCCTAGCTTTGCGCCAACAGAAATCTCATGCCATTCAACAAGAACGCGGACCTGATCCGCTAAGGGATTTGAGCATGCGGCCACTGCTTCGAGCCTTGGGTTTGCTTGGATTGCTGCTCTGTGCCCAGTCGGCCCAGGCCGAAAAACTGCGGCTGGTGGCCGATGCCTGGCCCCCCTTCACCGACGCCCGCCTACCCAGGGGCGGGCTGGCCACCGCCCTTGTCACCACCGCCCTGGAGCGTGCCGGGTTTGCCAGCGAGTTCGAGCAGGCGCCGTGGGCGCGCGCGCTGCGGGGCATCGGCGAGGGCCGCTACGATGTGCTGATCAACGCCTGGCAGAGCGATGCGCGTACCCGCATCGGGGCCTTCTCCCAGGGCTACCTGAGCAACCGCGTGCGGCTGCTCAAGCGCAAGGGCGACGTGCTGCGTTTCGATACCCTGAGCGATCTCTACCCGCACGCCATCGCGGTGGTGCGCGACTATGCCTATGCGGCCGAATTCGACAATGACGGGCGTCTGCAGAAGGTGCCGGTGCGCGACTTTTCGGTGGCGGTGGGCATGCTGGCTGCCGGGCGGGTGCGCCTGACCCTGGAGGACGAATACGTGGCGCGCTACTACCTGCAGCGTGAAAGCGCGGACGTGCGCAACCGCGTGCAGTTCTTCGGCAAGCCGGTGAGCGAGAACAGCCTGCACATCCTGGTCAGCCTCAGGCATCCGCAGCATGCCCAGATCGTGGCCGGCTTCGACAAGGCCATCGCCGCCATGAAGGCCGATGGCAGCTATGCCCGGTTGCTCAAGGACTACGGCCTGTAGTCAGGCCGGGGTGTCCTTGATCAGGTGCGCGGCCAGGGTGCGCAGCGGGCCCAGTTGGCGGCAGATCAGTGCCAGCTGGGTCTGCACCAGGCGCTGGTTCTCGTCCATTTCCTCGGGCATCTGCTCAAGGCTCGCCGCCAGGGCTTCCTCGGCGTCGCTGTGGATCGCCACCGGGGTCTTGCTGGCAAGGCCAGTGGCGATTTCGTCGAGGCTGGCGGCCAGGCTGGCACCCGCGCCGTCGATCAACTGCTCGTGGGCCTCGGGTGCCAGTGCGCTGTCACGGTGTGCACCCAGCCCGGAGAGGTAGCTGAGCAGGGTGTGCGAGAGCACCAGGAAGCGAAAGCCCACGTCGGCCTCTTTGCGAAAATGCCCCGGCTCCATGAGCATGTTGGCCAGCGTGGTCGACAGCGCCGCGTCGGCGTTGTGCGCGTTGCGCCGGGCCAGGCGGTAGGCCAGGTCGTCGCTCTTGCCCTGGGCGTACTGCTGCATGATCTGGCGCAGGTAGGTGCTGTTGCAGCTCAGGGTGTTGGCCAGCACCTTGTTCAACCGACGGCCCTGCCAGTCGGGCAGGAACAGGAACACCGCCAGGATCGCGATCAGGCTGCCCACCAGGGTGTCGAACAGGCGCGGCAGGAACAGGCCGTAGCCGTCGCCGATCTGGTTGAAGCAGAACAGCACCATCAGCGTGATCGCCGCCGTGGCCAGGGTGTAGCGGGTGGTGCGGTTGACGAAGAACACCACCCCGGCGGCCACCGCGAACAGCGACTGGATGATCGCGCTGGGGAACAGGTCGAACAGCGCCCAGCCCACGGTCAGGCCGATGGCGGTGCCGATGATCCGCTGCACCAGCTTGCGCCGGGTGGCGCCATAGCTGGGCTGGCACACGAACAACGTGGTGAGGATGATCCAGTAGCCCTGGGTGGGGTGGATCAGGTGCACCATGCCGTAGCCGATCGACAGCGCCAGTGGCAGGCGCAGGGCGTGGCGAAAGATCAGCGAGGTCGGCGTGAGGTGCTGGCGCAGGCGGCTCCACACATCCTTGAGGCTGCGCGGCGAGCGGTCGAGCAGGCTCGAGTCGCTGTTGTCGGCCAGGTTGTCGGGGTTGCTGGCATCGCCGAGCAGGCGGTCGAGGGTTGCCAGGTTCGCCGCCAGCGCCCGCAGCGAGCGCAGCAGGCCACGCCAGGCCGGGTTGCTCTGGATGCGCAGGTGCTCGAGCGAGGCGTGCAGGTCTTCCAGTGCGGCGGCGAAGCTGGTGTCGTAGACGAACGGCTGGCGCAGCTGGATCGACTCGGACAACTGCACGCACGCCTTGCCCTGCTGGCGCAGCAGGCGTTGGCAGCGAAACAGCACGTCGCTGTGGAAGAACGCCTCGGTGAGAGCGTTGTAGGGGTAGTGCGAGGAACTGGCGCGCTCGTGGATGTCCTGGGCCAGAAAGTACAGCTTCAGGTAGCGGCTCACCTTGGAGCCGGGGCGGCCATTGCCCACGCGGTGCAGGATGATTTCCTTGGCGGCGTTGAGGGCGGCCACCACCTTGCCGTTCTGCTGGGCCAGTTCCAGGCGGCGGGCCTCCACGTCCAGCTGGCGGATGGGCTCGAACAGGGTGGCCTTGAGCTTGAGGTAGCGGCCCAGTTCGCGAAACAGCCGCGCCAGGCTCTGCTGCACCGGCTGGTTGGAGAACAGCGCCTGCCACAGCACCGACAGCAATCCGTACCAGGCGGCGCCTGCCACCAGCAGCAAGGGCTCGTGCCAGAAGTCGGTGACCTGGCCGCCGCGCTGGTCCACGCCGATCATGGTGTACACCGACAGGATCAGTGTGGCCGAGGCGATGGCGCCGTAGCGCTCGCCCAGCGCGCCGAGCATGGTCAGCGCGAACGCCGCCAGCGCCAGGGCGCAGCCGAAGAGGATCGGGTAGGGGAACAGCAGCTCCACCGACAGCGCAGCGACGGTGAAGCACACCAGGGTCACGGCCAGGGCGTTGAGCCGGCCCTGCCAGCTGTCGTCGGTCTCGGCCAGGGCGCTGGCGATGATGCCCAGGAACAGCGGGATCAGCAGCCCCATCTCGTCCTGGTACCAGCACAGCGCCATGCTGCCGGTCAGCGCGATCAATACCCGGATGCTGTAGCTGAACTTGTCCAGGGCCCACAAACGACGCAGCGAGTGACGCAAGGAAGACGATGACATGATAGGGCGGCAGGCCTGCTTGGCGATGATCGAAATTGAGCCGGTCACGGTGGCAGCGAACTGTCACCGTGGTCACGTACCAGCAAAATTTGTTCCGTGATGCGCGATTCTAACGCGAAGGTTAGACGAACTGCGCGGCCGCGTAGGCCGATGCCCAGGCCCACTGGAAATTGAACCCGCCCAGGTGCCCGCTGACGTCCAGCACTTCGCCCACGAAATACAGGCCGGGGCTTTTCAGCGACTCCAGGGTCTTGGACGACACTTCGCGGGTGTCGACCCCGCCCAGGGTGACTTCGGCGGTGCGATAGCCCTCGGTGCCGGCCGGCACCACCTGCCAGGCCGCCAGTTTGTCGGCGACCTCGGCCAGTTCGGCCGGGGTGTACTGCTTCATCGGCCGGGACACGAACCAGTGCTCGGCCAGCAGGTTGGCCATCTTCTTGGTGAAGACCTCGCCAAGCAGGGTCTTGAGTTCGCTGTTGGGGCGTTCGGCCTGTTGCTGTTGCAGCCAGGCGAGGGCGTCATGCTCGGGCAGCAGGTTGATCTCGACGCTGTCGCCGCTGTGCCAGAACGACGACACCTGCAGGATCGCCGGGCCGCTGAGGCCACGGTGGGTGAACAGCAGGTTCTCGCGAAAGCTGGTGCCGTTGCAGCTGGCCACGCAGTCCACCGAGGTGCCCGACAGCTCGGTGCACATGGCCTTGAGCTGCGGCTCGGTGATGGTGAAGGGCACCAGCCCGGCGCGGGTCGGCAGCAGGGTGTGGCCGAACTGGCGGGCCACCTGGTAGCCGAAACCGGTGGCACCCAAAGTCGGGATCGACAGGCCGCCGGTGGCGATCACCAGCGACTGGCATTGCAGCGTGCCCATGCTGGTTTCGAGCAGGTAGCCATGCTCGAGCTTTTCGATCTGCTCGATGCGCGTGTCCATGCGCAGCTCGGCGCCGGCGCTCTGGAGCTCGCTGAGCAGCATGTCGAGGATGTCGCTGGACTTGTTGTCGCAGAACAGCTGGCCGAGTTTTTTCTCGTGATAGGGCACGGCGTGCTTGCCGACCATCTCGATGAAGTCCCACTGGGTGTAGCGGGCCAGGGCCGACTTGCAGAAGTGCGGGTTGTGCGAGAGGAAGTTGGCCGGCTCGGTGTACAGGTTGGTGAAGTTGCAGCGCCCGCCACCGGACATCAGGATCTTCTTGCCGGGCTTGTTGGCATGGTCCAGCAGCAGCACCTGGCGGCCGCGGTTGGCGGCGTGGATGGCGCACATCAGGCCGGCGGCGCCAGCGCCGATGATGATCACTTCGGTGGAACGCACTGCAAAATCCTCAAATAGGTGTTGAAGCTATCGCGGGTCAAGCCCGCTCCCACAGGAGGTATGCAAGTCCTTGTGGGAGCGGGCTTGACCCGCGATGAGGCCCTGATAGGCGATAAACGACTCAGACGATGCGAACCCGCAGCGAGCGCCCCTTGATCTTGCCGCTGTTGAGCCGCTGCAGCGCCTGCTTGGCCACGCCGCGTTCCACCGCCACGAAGGCCTGGAAATCGAAGATCGCGATCTTGCCCACCTGGGTGCCCGGGATGCCGGCATCACCGGTCAGCGCACCCAGGATGTCGCCCGGCCGCAGCTTGTCCTTGCGCCCGGCACCGATGCACAGCGTGCTCATGGTCGGCACCAGCGGGCCGCCGGCCTGGGGTTTGAGGCTGTCGATCTGCTCCCAGCGCAGGGGCGCCTTCTGCAGCTGCTCGATGGCCTGGGCGCGGTGCGCTTCGGACGGGGCCACCAGGCTCGCCGCCAGGCCCTTCTCGCCGGCACGCCCGGTGCGGCCCACGCGGTGCACGTGAATTTCCGAGTCCCGCGCCAGCTCCACGTTGATGACCATGTCCAGCGCGTCGATATCCAGCCCGCGCGCGGCCACGTCGGTGGCCACCAGCACCGAGGTGCTGCGGTTGGCGAACAGGGTCAGCACCTGGTCACGGTCGCGCTGCTCCAGGTCGCCATGCAGCGACTCGGCGGCGATGCCCTTGGCCTTGAGGTGATCGACCACTTCCTGGCACTGCTGCTTGGTGAAGCAGAACGCCACGCACGACTGCGGACGAAAGTGCGCCAGCAGGGTAGTCACCGCGTCCATGCGCTGCTCGGGCGAGATCTCGTAGAAGCGCTGCTCGATCTGCGTGTCGGCATGCAGCGACTCGGCCTTGACCTGCTGCGGGTTGCGCATGAATGCGGCCGACAGCTGCTTGATGCCGGCCGGGTAGGTGGCCGAGAACAGCAGGGTCTGGCGACGCTCCGGGGTTTGCCCGAGGATGTCGGCGATGGCGTCGTAGAAGCCCATGTCGAGCATGCGGTCGGCTTCGTCGAGCACCAGGGTGTTGAGCCCGTCGAGCACCAGGGTGCCCTTGCGCAGGTGCTGCTGCACGCGGCCCGGGGTGCCCACGATGATGTGCGCGCCGTGCTCCAGCGAGGCGATCTGCGGGCCCAGGGACACGCCGCCGCACAGGGTCAGGATCTTGATGTTGTCTTCGGAGCGGGCCAGACGGCGCAGCTCCTTGGCCACCTGGTCGGCCAGCTCGCGGGTGGGGCACAGCACCAGGGCCTGGCAGCCGAAGTAGCGCGGGTTGATCGGGTTGAGCAGGCCGATGCCGAACGCGGCGGTCTTGCCGCTGCCGGTCTTGGCCTGGGCGATCAGGTCCATGCCCTTGAGGATCACCGGCAGGCTCTGGGCCTGGATCGGGGTCATCTGGGCGTAGCCGAGGGCGTCCAGGTTGGCCAGCATGGCGGCGGACAGCGGCAAGGTGGCGAATTCGGTGGCAATGGTGGTCACGAGGCGGGCCTGCAAAACAAAATGTCGCGCAGTGTACCAGCCTCGTGGCCATTAGCCCTAAGCCTCGATCTCCGGTTCCGGACGACGGGCACGCCTTCCGTCCGCCCTGGACAGCTGCATGAAGATCGCCGCCGCCAGCATCGACATCAGGCCGATGGTCAGGAAGGTCAGCTGGAACGCGCCCAGCGTGGTCTCCACCCCATCGCCGCTGCCGGCGCCGGTAAAGCCGCCCAGCAGTGCGCCGGCGCAGGCCACACCCAGGCTCAGCGAGAGCTGCGCCACCACCGACAGCAGGCTGTTGCCGCTGCTGGCGCTCGCGTCGTCCAGGTCGATCAGGGTCACGGTGTTCATCGCCGTGAACTGCAGCGAGTTCACCGCCCCCAGCAGCCCCAGTTGCACCAGCAGCAGGGCATACGGGGTGTGTTCGTTGACCAGCCCCAGGCTGCACAGCAGCACGCCCAGCAGCAGGGTGTTGCCGGTGAGGATGGTGCGGTAGCCCAGGCGCTCGATCAGCGGCCGGGCGATGGACTTGGCGACCATCGCCGAGGCGGCCAGCGGGATCATGCTCATGCCGGCCTGGGACGGCGAATAGCCCAGCGCCACCTGCAGCAGCAACGGCACCAGAAACGGCAGTGCGCCGCTGCCCAGGCGGGCGAACAGGTTGCCGAGGATGCCCACCGAGAAGGTACGGGTGCGAAACAGCCGGGGCGAGAACAGCGGGTTGTCGATGCTGCCGGCGCGCAGCCAGTAGGCGGCCAGGCACGCCATGCCGGCGAACAGCAGCAGCATCACGCGCAGGTGCGGCAGGTGCAGCTCGCCCAGGCCCTCCATGGCGATGGTGATCAGCACCATCGCGGCGCCGAACAGCACAAAGCCCACGCCGTCGAAGCGTGTGCGCTCGGAGCCGCGCAGGTCGGGGATGAACTTCCACACCGCGTAGCAGCCCAGCGCGCCGACCGGCAGGTTGAGCAGGAAGATCCAGTGCCAGCTCAGGTACTCCACCAGCCAGCCGCCCATGGTCGGGCCCAGCAGCGGGCCGAGCAGGCCGGGGATGGTGATGAAGCTCATGATGCGCACCAGTTCGGTGCGCGGGTAGGCGCGCAGCACCACCAGGCGCCCCACCGGCAGCATCAGCGCGCCGCCCAGGCCCTGGATCACGCGGGCGCCGACCAGCATGCCGAGGCTGTTGGACAGTGCACACAGCAGCGAGCCGATGCTGAACAGCAGGATCGCGCTGAAGAAGATGCGCTTGGTGCCGAAGCGGTCGGCGATCCAGCCAGAGGCCGGGATCAGCAGGGCCACGGTGAGCATGTAGGCGATGATCACCGACTGCATGCGCAGCGGGTTTTCCGCCAGGTCGCGGGCCATGGCCGGCAGCGCGGTGTTGAGGATGGTGCCGTCCAGCGACTGCATGAAGAAGGCGATGGCCACTACCCAGGGAATCCAGCGGGCTGTGACGGGGTCCAGCGGGGTGCGGTTGGGCATGCTCTATGTCCTTGAGGGCCCCTTCGCGGGCAAGTCGAAGCGTCGAACCGCAGCTCCCACAGGGGCGGCGGTGATCCCTGTGGGAGCGGGCTTGACCCGCGATGGTGGCATCACAATGTCAGCGTCAGGCGTTTGACCAGCGCCCCCGGCAAATGACTCGAACTGGTCTGGCGCTGTCCGTAGGTGCTGGTCGACAGGATCAGCTCGCGCTCGGTCGTGAGCGCCTCCAGCTGCGAGCCGAGCAGGCTGTACACGCTGTCGTCGAAGCGCATGGTGCTGACCGGCGCCTGGATCTGACCGTCCTCGACCCAGAATGTCGCAAAGCGCGTCAGCCCGGTCATGCGCGCCGCCGGCAGGTCGGAGTAGTTCAGGTACCACAGGTTGCTGATGTACAACCCCGTACCCAGCCTGGCGAGCACCTCATCCAGCGCCAGCTCGCCGGCGGCCAGGCTCAAGGCGCTCGGCCACTCGTGGGCCTCGGCGCCATTGGCGACCTGCTCGAACTCGGCGGCGCTGCGCGCATTGGTCAGCTGTTCGCGCGCCTGCCCTGCGTCCACCAGCTGCACGTCGCTGCGTGGGTAGCCTTCGCCGGAGAACGCCGGGCTCAGCGAGCCGCTGACCTGTTCGGTGATGTTCACCAGCGGGCTCAATGCCGCATCGCCGGCATACAGGCGTTGCAGCGGGCTGTCCTTGCTGGCGATGGCCTGCGCCGAAAAACCGCCCCAGCACAGCATGCCCATGATCTCGTCCATCGCTGCCGGTGCAAGGTAGGCGCGGTACTGGCCGGGGGCGAGGGTCTTGAGTGGGCGACCCAGGTACTCCAGCTGCTCGCGGGCCTGGGCCAGGCGCCGGGCGAACGCGGCGTTGTCCCACACCTGCCCGGCGTAGTTGGCCTTCACCGCCTGGCCATTGGCGTGGAACAGGCTGAAGTCGAAATTGAAGCTGTTGGCCTGATGCCAGCCAGAGGCGCCGAACGAACTGGCAAAGCCGCGACTGATCGGCCCGGCGGCATAGATGCCCACCAGGTCCAGCGCGCCGGCGCCGTGTTCGATCTGCTCGAGCACCCGTGCGGTATCCGGCAGCGGGCCGTCCTGTACCTGATGGCTGTGCCAGGCACTGTCGTTGAGCAACAGGTACGGGTCGGCAGGGATCAGCGGCAGGATCTGGCGCAGCTCGGCCAGTGCCTGGTGCAGGCGCTCGCGGTCCAGCGCCGGCTCGCCGCTGAGGGTCAGGTGCAGGTCGGCCTGGCGACCGTCGGCAATCAGCTTCAGGCTCGCGCCGGCCTGTTGCACGTCGCCGGCCTGGCGCACCCTGGCATGGTTGAAACGGATGAATTGCGACTGCTCGGCGCTGTAGCTCAGGGTGAACTGTTCGGGGGCGCGCACGTTGTCGCGCAGCCATGCGACCAGGTCCTGGAAGTTGTGCAAAGGGCTGGCGGCCATCAGGCGTCTCCTCCGAATACGTCGATCTGGCTGAACACGCAGGCCGGCGAGGCATGGCCCACGCGCACCACCTGGTTGGGTTCGCCCTTGCCGCAGTTGGGCGTGCCGAGCACCTGGAAGGTACTGGCGTCGCCCACGGCGCTGAGGTTGCGCCAGAAACCGGCGGAAATACCGCGGTAGTTGGGGTTCTTGACCACGCCCTTGAGTTCGCCGTGCTCGATCAACTGGCCCCATTCGCAGCCGAACTGGAACTTGTTGCGCGCATCGTCGATGGACCACGAGCGGTTGGTGCGCATCAGGATGCCGTGCTCGATGCCGCCGATCAGTTGCGCCAGGGACTTGTCGCCCGGCTCGATATTGAGGTTGGCCATACGGTCGATCGGTGCGCGGTTCCAGCCGCAGGCGCGGCTGTTGGCCACGCCGTCCAGGCCCGAGCGGAACTGTGACAGCGCACCTCCCAGCGGGCGCACCAGTACACCCTCGCGAATCAGGAACTGCTTGTGGGCCGGGGTGCCGTCGTCATCGTGCGCGTAGCTGGCCAGCTCTTCGGGGATGGCCGGGTCGAAGGTCACGTTGAGCAGTGCCGAGCCGTACTGCAGGTGGCCGAAGTCCTGGGCCTTGATGAAACTGGTGCCGGCGTAGTTGCGCTCGTCGCCCAGGATGCGGTCCATCTCCAGCGGGTGGCCGATGGACTCGTGGATCTGCAGCATCATCTGGTCGGGCATCAGCAGCAGGTCGCGTACCCCGCTCGGGGTATTGGGCGCCAGCAGCAGTTGCAGGGCCTGGTCGGCCACCTGGGCCCCGGCACCGAGCAGGCCGCAGCGCTCGATCACATCCACGCCGCCCTGCTGGCCGAAGTTCTCGCGGCCCAGGCTGCGGCTCTGGCTGTCGCTGCCGTCGAAGGCGGTGACGCTCATGCCGGGGAACACGAAGCGTTGCGCCTGGCGCAGTTCGGCGCCGGCACTGTTGAGGTAGATCTGCTCGACCGTGCTCAGGCCCAGGCTGGCCTGCCAGTTCACCAGGCGCGAATCGCCCGGCACGCTGGCCGATTCGCGGGCCAGCAGTTCATAGCAGTCGGCCAGGGCCGGGAAGGTGCTGTTGAGGTTGGGCGAGCAGTAGTCGGCGCGGGCGCTGGACACCGGTTGCTCGCGCAGGTCGAGCAGGGCGTGGCACGCGATCTGGCGGGCCAGCGCCTCGGCCTGGTCAAGGGCGCGTTGCAGGCCGGCCTGGGACAGGTCGGCGGTGGCCGCGTAGGCCTCCACGCCGTTGACGCGCACGGTGAGCATCGCGCCCTGGTCGCGGGTCAGGCTGGGTGGTTCGGCGATGTTCTTGCGCACCGACAGGTGCTGGTGGGCTTCCTGCACATAGCGCAGGGAGAAAAACTCGGCGCCGCTGTTCAGGCCAGCGAAACGCTGGCGCAGCGGCGCGGTGAAATCGAACATGCGCGAACCTCCGGGTGACGGTGGTTCCCCCTCAGAACCACTCCTCGTGCATGCCCGGGCAGGTGTCGTCGCGGGCCTCGAGCAATGCGAGGTCATTATGGCAGGCCGGTACTTCCCAGGTGAGGAAAAACCGTGCGGCCTGCAACTTGCCCCGATAGAACCCGGTATCGGCCGGGTTGCCGCGGGCCAGGCCCTGTTCGGCGCGAATCGCCTGCTCCAGCCAGCGCCAGCCGATCACGCAGTGACCGAAGGCCTTGAGGTACAGCGCCGAGTTGGCCAGGGCGCTGTTGACCTGGCCTGTGGACAACTCGCCAAGCAGGCCCAGGGTCACGTGCTGCAGGCGGCTGAGCAGTTGTTCCAGCGGTTCGCGCAACGGGTCCAGGCGGGTGTAGGCCTGGGCCTGGGCGCAAGTGCCGGCGATCAGGCGTACCAGTTGCTTGAGGCCGGCGCCACCGTGCTGGGCCAGCTTGCGCCCGAGCAGGTCGAGTGACTGGATGCCGTGGGTGCCTTCGTGGATCGGGTTCAGGCGGTTGTCGCGGTAGTACTGCTCTACCGGGTAATCGCGGGTGTAGCCGTGGCCACCGAGGATCTGGATCGCCAGCTCATTGGCCTTGAGGCAGAACTCGGACGGCCACGACTTGACGATCGGGGTCAGCAGGTCGAGCAGTTGCTGGGCATGCTGGCGCTCGTCTTCGGTGGCGGCGGTATGGCTGTCGTCGAACAGCCGGGCGGCGTACAGGCCCAGGTCGAAAGCGCCTTCGACGTAGGCCTTCTGGGTCAGCAGCATGCGTTTCACATCGCTGTGCTGGATGATCGGCACGGCGGCGGTGGCGGGGTTCTTGTTGTCGGGCAGGCGGCCTTGCGGGCGCTGGCGGGCGTAGTCCAGCGAGTACAGGTAGCCGGCGTAGCCGAGCATCACCGCGCCCATGCCCACGCCGATGCGCGCCTCGTTCATCATCTGGAACATGCAGGCCAGGCCCTGGTGCGGCTGGCCGATCAGGTAGCCGACGCACTGGCCGTTGTCGCCGAAGTTGAGTGCGGTGGAGGTGGTGCCGCGCCAGCCCATCTTGTGGAACAGGCCGGCCAGCACCACATCGTTGCGCTGGCCCAGGCTGGCGTCCGGGTTGACCAGGAACTTGGGCACGATGAACAGCGAAATGCCCTTTACCCCGGGTGGTGCGTCGGGGAGTTTGGCCAGTACCAGGTGCACGATGTTCTCGGACAGCGTGTGATCGCCCCCGGAGATGAAGATCTTGTTGCCCTTGAGGCGGAAGCTGCCGTCGGCGGCGGGTTCGGCGCGGGTGCGGATATCGGCCAGCGAGCTGCCGGCGTGGGGTTCGGTGAGGGCCATGGTGCCGAAGAAGCGGCCCTCGATCATCGGTTGCAGGAACAGGCGCTTTTGCTCGTCGGTGCCGAAGTTCTCGATCAGGTTGGCGGCGCCCATGGTCAGGAACGGGTAGGCGGTGGTGCCGGCGTTGGCGGCCTGAAAGTGGGCGAAGCAGGCTTGCGAGAGCAGGGTGGGCAACTGCATGCCGCCGGCCTCGAAGTCGCGGTTGGCGTTGAGAAATCCGGCGTCGAGGAAGGCGTCGACGGCAGGTTTGACCTCGGGGATGAGGATGGCCTGGCCGTTCTCGAAGCGTGGCTCGTGCTCGTCGCCCTTGCGGTTGTGCGGGGCGAAGTATTTTTCGGCCAGGGTGCGAGCGGTGTGCAGCGCGGCGTCGAAGGTTTCGCGGCTGTGCTCGGCGAAGCGTGGGCGTTGGGTGAGGGCCTCGGCGTCGAGCACTTCGTAGAGTTCGAAGGCCAGGTTGCGGGCGCTGAGCAGGGTGTCGGACATGGCGGCCATACCTTGGTGGGGATGGGGCCGAGTCTAGGCATGCGGGCGGGAGGTGGACAGGTTAATAGGTGGGGGTGATGAGGGGTCAGAACCGTTGTCAGGTGTGTGTCCGCAAAAAAAATCGCGGGCCAGGCCGGCCCCCACAAGAATCTGCATCGATCCTGTGGGGGCGGGCCTGACCCGCGATTGGCAACGCCTCGGTGGTTAGCCGATGGTCATCAGGCTGGCATTGCCGCCTGCCGCGGCGGTGTTCACGCTCAACGCACGCTCGATCACCAGGCGCTCCAGCGCAATCGCGGTTTCACCCGACGACAAGCCCTGCACACCCACGATCGCACCGGCACGCTTGGCCACCTGCTCGCATACTGCGCGCAGCTGGTCCGAATGGCCGTGATGCAGCACCGCGTCGAACACCACCTCGTCCTTGGCCCAGTCGCTCACCAGCTTGATGCGCGCCTGCACATCCTTCGGCAAGCGCCCACGCAAGGCCTTGCCCGGCTCGCCGTCGACGAACACTGCCGAGCTGCCCACCGCCATTACCGCTGCCAGTTGAGTCAGCAGATCAGCCTCCGACTCGGCCAGGCACAGCACGTGCTCGCGCGGCAGGATGGTGTAGCTGTTGCGCTCGCCGGTCGGGCCGTTGAGCAGGCGGGTGACGCCGCTCTGCGACTGCTGCGCGAACTGCTCGCACAGCTGCGCCAGCTCGGCCTGCTGGTTGCTGCCGGCCCACGCCTTGAGCGATTGCAGCGGCTTGAGCAACTGCTCGCGCAGACGCACGTCCGGGGCAGTGCCGGCGTCGCTGCGCTGGAACGACTGCTCGATGGCATCGGCCGGGCGCGTGGACAGCAAACGGTACAGGTACAGCGGGCCACCCGCCTTGGGGCCGGTACCCGACAGGCCTTCACCACCGAACGGCTGCACGCCGACCACGGCGCCGACGATGTTGCGGTTGACGTAGACGTTGCCGGCATGGACGTTGTCGATCACCTTGGCGATGGTCTCGTCGATGCGGGTGTGCACGCCCAGGGTCAGGCCGTAGCCGGATGCATTGATCTGCTCGATCAGCTGGTCGAGGTGCTTGCGGTTGTAGCGCACCACGTGCAGTACGGGGCCGAAGATCTCACGCTGCAGTTCATCGAAGCTTTCCAGCTCGATCAGGGTCGGCATCACGAAGGTGCCGCGCTTGATCTCTTCACCGTCGGCAATGGCCACCTGATACACGTTGCGACCCTTGTCGCGCATGCCCTGGATGTGTTTTTCGATGCCAGCCTTGGCCTCGGCGTCGATCACCGGGCCGATGTCCACGCTCAGGCGCTCCGGGTTGCCCAGGCGGCTTTCGGCCATGGCGCCCTTGAGCATCTCGATCACGCGGTCGGCCGAGTCTTCCTGCAGGCACAGCACGCGCAGGGCCGAGCAACGCTGGCCGGCGCTGTCGAAGGCCGAGGAGACCACGTCGATGACCACCTGCTCGGTCAGCGCCGAGGAGTCGACGATCATCGCGTTCTGGCCACCGGTTTCGGCGATCAGCGGGATCGGACGGCCCTGGCTGTCCAGGCGGCCGGCAATGTTGCGTTGCAGCAGGCGCGCCACTTCGGTGGAACCGGTGAACATCACGCCCTTGACCCGGTCATCGCCTACCAGGCGCGCACCGACGGTCTCGCCACGGCCCGGCAGCAGTTGCACCACGCCTTGCGGGATGCCGGCCTCGAGTAGCAGGCGCACGGCCTGGGCGGCCACCAGCGGGGTCTGCTCGGCAGGCTTGGCCAGTACCGGGTTGCCGGCAGCGAGCGCTGCAGCCACCTGGCCACTGAAGATCGCCAGCGGGAAGTTCCACGGGCTGATGCACACCACCGGGCCCAGCGGGCGGTGGGCGTCGTTGCTGAAGTCGTTGCGTGCCTGCACCGCGTAGTAGCGCAGGAAGTCGACCGCTTCGCGCACCTCGGCGATGGCGTTGGCGTAGGTCTTGCCGGCTTCGCGGGCCAGCAGGCCCATCAGCGGCTGGATCTCGCCTTCCATCAGGTCGGCGGCACGTTCCAGGATCGCGGCACGCTCGGCCGGCGGGGTGGCCTGCCAGATCGGTGCGGCGTTGAGTGCGCACTGGATGGCGTTGTCGGCGTCCTCGACGGTGGCTTCCTGCACGTGGCCGACCACGTCACGGTGGTCGGACGGGTTCAGCACCGGTGCGGCAGCTTCGTCGCTGGACGCGCAACCGAGCATCGGCTCGGCTTTCCAGTCGTTGTGCGCGGTGGCCAGCAGGGCGCACGACAGCGAGGCCAGGCGGTGTTCGTTGGCCATGTCGATGCCGCTGGAGTTGGCGCGCTCGGCACCGTACAGGTCACGCGGCAACGGGATGCGCGGGTGCGGCAGGCCGAAGCCGCCTTCCTGGGTGGCCATGCGCTCGATGGTCGCGACCGGGTCGGCCACCAGTTCCTGGATCGAGATCGACTGGTCGGCGATGCGGTTGACGAACGAGGTGTTGGCGCCGTTTTCCAGCAGGCGACGCACCAGGTAGGCCAGCAGCGTTTCGTGGGTGCCGACCGGGGCGTACACGCGGCACGGACGGTTCAGCTTGCCGTCGGCCACCTTGCCCACCACCTGTTCGTACAGCGGCTCGCCCATGCCGTGCAGGCACTGGAACTCGTACTGGCCCGGGTAGTAGTTCTGCCCGGCGATATGGTAGATGGCCGACAGGGTGTGGGCGTTGTGGGTGGCGAACTGCGGGTAGATGGCTTCGGGCACCGACAGCAGCTTGCGGGCGCAGGCGATGTAGGAGACGTCGGTGTACACCTTGCGGGTGTACACCGGGTAGCCTTCCAGGCCTTCGACCTGGGCGCGCTTGATCTCGCTGTCCCAGTAAGCGCCCTTTACCAGGCGGATCATCAGGCGGTGACGGCTGCGGCGTGCCAGGTCGATGACGTAGTCGATCACGTAAGGGCAGCGCTTCTGGTAGGCCTGGATCACGAAGCCGATGCCGTTCCATCCGCTCAACTGCGGCTCGAAGCACAGGCGCTCGAGCAGGTCCAGCGACAGCTCCAGGCGGTCGGCCTCTTCGGCGTCGATGTTCAGGCCGATGTCGTACTGCTTGGCCAGCAGGGTCAGCGACAGCAGGCGCGGGTACAGCTCGTCCATCACGCGCTCGTACTGGGCGCGGCTGTAGCGCGGGTGCAGGGCCGAGAGCTTGATCGAGATGCCCGGGCCTTCATAGATGCCGCGGCCATGGGAGGCCTTGCCGATGGCGTGGATGGCCTGCTCGTAGGAGGCCAGGTATTTCTGCGCGTCGTGCTCGGTGAGCGCGGCTTCACCAAGCATGTCGTAGGAGTAGCGGAAACCCTTGGCTTCGAACTTGCTGGCATTGGCCAGGGCTTCGGCAATGGTCTCGCCGGTGACGAACTGCTCGCCCATCAGGCGCATGGCCATGTCGACGCCCTTGCGGATCATCGGCTCGCCGCTCTTGCCGATGATGCGGCTGAGCGAGGAGGTGAGGCCGGATTCGTTGTGCGTGGACACCAGTTTGCCGGTCAGCAGCAGGCCCCAGGTGGCGGCGTTGACGAACAGCGACGGGCTGTTGCCCAGGTGCGGCTGCCAGTTGCCGGTGCTGATCTTGTCGCGGATCAACGCATCGCGGGTGCCCTTGTCGGGAATGCGCAGCAGGGCTTCGGCCAGGCACATCAGCGCCACGCCTTCCTGGGACGACAGCGAGAACTCCTGCAGCAGGCCCTGGACGATGCCGGCGCGGCCGCTGGCGCTCTTCTGGTTGCGCAGCTTTTCGGCAATGCCGGCGGCCAGCTTGTGGGTGGCCTCAGCCATGGGCGCGGGCAGGCGTGCCTGCTCCAGCAGCATCGGCACCACTTCCGGTTCCGGACGACGGTAGGCGGCGGTGATCGAGGCGCGCAGCACCGACTGCGGCAGGATGCTCTCGGCGAACTCGAGGAAGCACTGGTGCGAGTGGTCGGCCTGCACATCGCCGGCGTCGTCGCTCTGATTGCCGGGCTGACCGCTGAGTTCGGTCAGGGTGGCGCCACCCTCGAGCTTCTCCAGGTAGTTGAAGATCGCCTGCTTAATCAACCAGTGCGGGGTGCGGTCGATGGACTGCGCAGCCGTTTTCAGTCGCTCGCGGGTAGGGTCGTCGAGTTTGACCCCAAGGGTGGTCGTCGCCATTTCTTATCCTCATTATTGCCACTGGGCCGTGGCTAAGCTGGCGCCAAGATTAGCCGGGCGCCTTTGTGGGTGCAACCTAGTGCAACCCAAATAATCGCGTTGAGCAGTGCTACTCGTCCGGTGGCTAAAACCCCACAGCATAAATGGCTGTTCAAGGTGCATTTGCTTATGTAAACGGCGGTTTTTGCTCCCAAATGGAGCAAAAACACGTTGTTATGCGAAATATCCGACCAGGTGCAACTTGACTGAAGAAACTGGTTGCACCTTGTTTGCGTTGTTGCATAGGATTCGCCGCCTGGGTGCAACCGTTAGCGGCTGTCACTACATAAAAACAAACGCCAGGGCGCAACAATGAGTTTTAGCAATCCAATCACGATCACGTTCGTGATCTATATCGCGGCAATGGTGCTGATCGGCTTCATGGCCTATCGCTCCACCAACAACCTTTCCGATTACATCCTCGGTGGCCGCAGCCTCGGCAGCGTGGTGACCGCGCTCTCGGCCGGTGCCTCGGACATGAGCGGCTGGTTGCTGATGGGCCTGCCGGGCGCCATCTACATGTCGGGCCTTTCCGAAGCCTGGATCGCCATCGGCCTGACCGTCGGTGCCTACCTGAACTGGCTGTTCGTGGCCGGCCGCCTGCGCGTGCAGACCGAGCACAACGGCGACGCGCTGACCCTGCCGGACTATTTCGCCAGCCGTTTCGAAGACCACAGCGGCCTGCTGCGCATCATTTCGGCAATCGTGATCCTGGTGTTCTTCACCATCTATTGCGCCTCCGGCATCGTGGCCGGTGCCCGCCTGTTCGAAAGCACCTTCGGCATGTCGTATGAAACGGCGCTGTGGGCCGGTGCTGCTGCCACCATCGCCTACACCTTCGTCGGTGGCTTCCTGGCGGTGAGCTGGACCGATACCGTGCAGGCCACGCTGATGATCTTCGCGCTGATCCTGACCCCGGTGATCGTGCTGATCGCCACCGGCGGCTTCGACACCACCTTCCTGGCCATCGAAGCCCAGGGCGCGGGCAACTTCGACATGTTCAAGGGCGCCACCTTCATCGGCATCATCTCGCTGATGGGCTGGGGCCTGGGCTACTTCGGCCAGCCGCACATCCTGGCGCGCTTCATGGCGGCAGACTCGGTGAAATCGATCGCCAATGCCCGTCGCATCTCCATGACCTGGATGATCCTGTGCCTGGCCGGTACCGTGGCCGTGGGCTTCTTCGGCATCGCCTACTTCTCGGCGCACCCTGAAGTGGCCGGCCCGGTCACCGAGAACCACGAGCGCGTGTTCATCGAACTGGCCAAGATCCTGTTCAACCCGTGGATTGCCGGTGTGCTGCTGTCGGCCATCCTGGCAGCAGTGATGAGTACCCTGAGCTGCCAGCTGCTGGTGTGCTCCAGCGCCCTGACCGAAGACTTCTACAAGACCTTCCTGCGCAAGAACGCCTCGCAGGTCGAGCTGGTATGGGTCGGTCGCCTGATGGTGCTGGCGGTTGCGCTGATCGCCATCGCGCTGGCCGCCAACCCGGACAACCGCGTGCTGGGCCTGGTGGCCTACGCCTGGGCCGGCTTCGGTGCCGCCTTCGGCCCGGTGGTGCTGATTTCGGTACTGTGGAAGGGCATGACCCGCGACGGCGCACTGGCCGGTATCGTGGTGGGCGCGGTGACCGTGATCCTGTGGAAGCAGTTCGACACCATGGGCCTGTACGAAATCATCCCGGGCTTCCTGTTCGCATCGCTGGCGATCTACTTCGTGAGCAAGGCGGGCAGCCCGTCGGCTGCGATGGTCAAGCGTTTCGAAACCGCTGAAGCGGCGTTCCACGCCGACAAGTAACACGGCTGCATCATGCTGCCCGGCAACGGCCCGGCCTCTTCTGGAGGTCGGGCCGTTGTCATTCTGGCGGCTGTCACCTGACGGCGCGGGCCTGACAGGGTAAACTTCCGGGCCTTGCAGGAGTTGCCATGAACTATCGTCACGCCTTTCACGCCGGCAACCACGCCGACGTGTTCAAACACCTCGTATTGACCCGGCTGATTGCGCTGATGTCGCGCAAGGAGCAGCCGTTCGCCTACCTCGACACCCACGCCGGCCTTGGCCTGTATGACCTGCAGGGCGACCAGGCGACCCGCACCGGCGAGTGGCTGGAAGGCATCGGCCGGCTCTGGGGGCGCGACGACCTGCCCGAGGTGACGGCCGATTACCTGCGCATCCTGCGCAAGATGAACCCCGACGGCGAGCTGCGCTACTACCCGGGGTCGCCCGAGCTGGCACGGCGCCTGGCGCGCCAGCAGGACCGCGTGCTGCTCAACGAGAAGCACCCCGAAGACGGGCGCCTGCTCAAGGAAAACATGAAGAAGGACCCACGCGTGGCGGTGCACCTGGGCGAGGGCTGGCACGTGCCGAGGGCCTTGCTGCCGGTGCAGGAGAAGCGCGCGGTGATGCTGATCGACCCGCCCTTCGAGCAGGCCGACGAGCTCAAGCGCTGCACGGTGGCGATGAAGGAGACGATTGGCCGCATGCGCCAGACGGTCGCGGCCATCTGGTACCCGATCAAGGACCAGCGCCAGCTGGTGCGTTTCTATCAGGACCTGACCAGCACCGGTGCGCCGAAGCTGCTGCGGGTGGAGCTGTACGTGCACCCCCAGGACAGCCCGCAGGGCTTGAACGGCTCGGGCCTGGCGATCGCCAACCCGCCATGGGGCCTGGAAGAAGAGCTGCGCGCACTGCTGCCGTGGCTGGCCCAGGTGCTGGGGCAGACCCAGGGCAGCTGGCGCATGGACTGGCTGATTGCCGAGTAGGGTGTTGTGAATGTGTTGGCCTATCGCGGGTCAAGCCCGCTCCCACAGAGGCAATGATGTCCTTGTGGGAGCGGGCTTGACCCGCGATGGGTTCCACGCCAGCAGTGCGCCCTGCACTCCGTACCACGCTTTACGCTATAATCCCGCCCTTTCGCTGCCACCCGCCCATGAGGCCGGGGCGCACATCTACAGATTTGAAGAGGCTAGACCCTTGGCATTGACGATTCTTGGCCTGTCCGGCGCCCTTAGCCATGATCCTTCCGCGGCCCTGTACATCGACGGCAAGCTGATTGCCGCCGCTGAAGAAGAGCGCTTCGTGCGCGACAAACATGCAAAGAACCGCATGCCCTACGAATCGGCGAAGTTCTGCCTCGAACAGGCCGGCATCAAGCCGTCCGATGTCGATGTGGTAGCGATTCCGTTCGCCCCCATCAGCCTGTTCGGCAAGGCCCGCTGGCACTACGCCAAGCGCTACTGGTACGCCCCGGATCGCGCCCTCGACGCGCTGCTGATGGGCAACCGTCGCTACAAGCGCTACCGCAACAAGATCGTCTGGTGCCTGGAACAATTGGGCTTCGATCCGAAAAAGATCAAGATCGAACCGGTCGAGCACCACCTGGCCCATGCCTCCAGCGCCTACCACTGCTCGGGTTTCAAGGAAAAGACCGCGATCCTGGGCATCGACGGCAAGGGCGAGTACGCCACCACGTTCTTCGGCTACGGCGAAAACGGCAAGATCCACAAGATCAAGGAATTCTTCGACCCGGACTCCCTCGGCGGCCTGTATGGCGCGATCACCGAGTTCCTGGGCTTCGAAATGCTCGACGGCGAGTTCAAGGTCATGGGCATGGCGCCGTACGGCGACGCCAGCAAGTATGACTTCTCGCGCCTGGCCAGCTTCGAAAACGGCGAGCTGGAGATCAACACCGACTACGCCAACGTCATCGGCCTGCGCCGCTATAAAGAGAAGGGCAAGGGTTTCTACTTCTCGCCCAAGCTGATCGAGTGGCTGGGCCCCAAGCGCGAAGGCGACATCGCCGACGAGCCGTACATCCACTATGCGGCCAGCATGCAGGCGCTGTTCGAGAAGCTCGCGCTGCAGATGATCGACTACTACCTGGGTGACGTGCTCAAGGAAACCGGCAAGCTGGCCTTTGCCGGCGGCTGCGCGCTGAACGTCAAGCTGAACCAGAAGATCATCGCCCGTCCCGACGTGAAGGAGCTGTTCGTGCAGCCCGCCTCGGGCGACGCCGGCACCGCAGTCGGTGCTGCCGCCTATGTGTCCCACGCCCGTGGCGTACCGGTCGAGAAGATGGAACACGTCTACCTCGGCCCGGCGTACAGCAACGAGGACGTGATCGCCGCCTGCGCCCGTCACGAACACAAGCCGACCTGGCGCAAGCTGGACAACATGCCCGAGCAGATCGCCCGGATCATGGTCGACGGCAACCCGGTGGCCTGGTTCCAGGGCCGCATGGAGTTCGGCCCGCGGGCCTTGGGCGGACGTTCGATCATCGGCTGCCCGAGCGTGCCGGGCGTGGCCGACCGCATCAACCACCAGATCAAGTTCCGCGAGCGCTGGAGGCCTTTCTGCCCGTCGATGCTCGACACCGTGGCGCCGCAGATGATCAAGATCGATCACCCGGCCCCGTTCATGACCTTCACCTTCGAAGTGGCTGAAGAGTGGAAGACCCGCGTGCCGGAAGTGGTCCACGAAGATGGCACCTCGCGGGCCCAGGTGCTCAAGCGCGAGTACAACCCGCGCTACTACGACATGATGAAGGCGCTGGAGACCCTGACCGGCAACGGCGTGTCGCTCAATACCTCGCTCAACCGTCGTGGCGAACCGATGATCTGCTCGCCGACCGATGCCCTGAACATGTTCTTCGGCTCGGACCTGCAGTACCTGATCATGGAAGACATCCTGGTGGTCAAGGACGGCGCGAAAGCTTATGACAGCGTTGGCTGAACGGCACGTCCTGCAGTTTTGCCACGGCTATGACGGGCCGTTTCTCGATTGCGCCCGTCAGTACGCCAGCCTGTTCGCGGGCAAGGGCTACCGCGTCACCACGGTGTTTCTCACCGGCGCCGCCGATCCGCAGGTGGCGGCGGGCTGTGCGAGCGATGAAGTGCTGTTTCTCGAGTTCAGCTCCAAGGCCATTCGTGGCTTGAAGCTGGGCGCGATTCGCGAACTGCGCCGCATTGCCGCGTCGCGCCGGTTCAGCTTCTGCATCGCCCACCGCTTCAAGCCTATCTACATCGCCCTGCTGGCCACCCGCCTGCCGGTGATAGGCGTGCACCACGCCTTTGGCGACTACCAGCGGCGTACCCGCCAGCTGTTCGCCACTATTTTCAGCAAGCGCCTGAGCCTGCTCGGGGTGTCGGACGCGGTGCGCGACGACATGCGCCAGTGCCTGCCCAAGTGGCCGGCCGAGCGTATCCAGACGCTGTACAACCGCATCGATATCGACGCCCTGCAGGCCAGTCTGGTGCCCGCCGCGCAGGCGCGCCAGGCCCTGGGCCTTGATGCGAAGGCGTGGATCGTCGGCAATGTCGGCCGCCTGCATCCGGACAAGGACCAGGCCACCTTGCTGCGCGGGTTTGCCCAGGCGCTGCCGGCACTGCCGGCAGGCGCCCGCCTGGCGGTGCTGGGCACCGGCCGCCTGGAGCACGCGCTCAAGGCGCAGGCCGAGGCGCTGGGTATTGCCGCACAGGTGGACTTTCTCGGCCAGGTACCGGATGCACGGCGCTATTTCAGTGCCTTCGACGTGTTTGCCCTGAGCTCGGACCACGAGCCTTTCGGCATGGTGCTGCTCGAAGCGATGGTCGCCGGCGTGCCATTGCTGGCCACCGCTTGCGGTGGCGCCAAGGAAGTGGTCGAAGGTGTCGGCATCCTGTTCCCGCTGGGGGATGCCGAGCGTCTGGCGCAAGGCCTGCAACACCTGGCCGAGCTGGACCAGGCGCAACGCCAGGCCTGTGCCGAGCGCATGCTCGAGCGCCTGCGCGAACGCTTCTCCGACACGGCCGTGCGCGAGACTTTCTGGCACCTTCCCCAGGTTGTCGAACTGACGGGGCAGGCCTGATGCTCAATTATGTACAAGGCTGGCGTGAGCGCGGCTGGCGCGTGATCGATGCGCCGGCCTACGCCGACGCCTGGCAGCGCTTTGGCGGCAGTGTGGCGACCCACCCGCTGGTGCTCGCGCAACTGGCCGAGATGGCCGATATTCCGGTGCGTTACCTGGGCTGGTATCAGGGCGACCAACTGAAGGCGGCCATCCCCACCTGGGACCGCTACCTGGCACTGTCCAAGGACGTGCTCAAGCGCCGGGGCAAGAAGGGCCTGTTCGACCTGGGCAATGCCGAGCTGATTCTGCCGGCCGCTGCCGATGCACAGGCGCCGCTGCGCCATGCCGGGCGCTACCTGTCCGAGCTCAACCAGGGCCGTTTCAGCGGCCTCAAGGCGCAGCCCGAAGCCCTGGCCATGGCACGCCAGCCCGAAGAACTGTCGAAGAAGTTT
This sequence comes from Pseudomonas sp. UBA7500, assembly GCF_002478435.1. Taxonomy (NCBI): domain Bacteria; kingdom Pseudomonadati; phylum Pseudomonadota; class Gammaproteobacteria; order Pseudomonadales; family Pseudomonadaceae; genus Pseudomonas; species Pseudomonas sp. UBA7500. The sequence goes on from NZ_DLNW01000003.1 coordinate 182,133, forward strand.
CGCTACAACCAGCGCCGCGAACTGCGTTTGCTGGAAGAGGCGGGTGGGCAGGTACGGGCCATCACCGAGTACACCAGTGCCGAGATCGCGTCGATGTATTGCGACCTGTTCCAGCGCCGCTGGGGCTTTGCGGCCACCGGTGCCGAGCGCATGGCCGAGATGGTCGAACGCCTGCGCGCGTTGCTGATCGGCTCGGTGCTGTTTCTGGAAGACAAGCCGATCGCGATCCAGCTGGTGTACCGCGTCGAGGCTCCCGAGTGGGTCAGCGTCGAGTACGTCAACGGCGGCGTCGATCCCGAGACGCGTGCGTTCAGCCCAGGCAGCGTGCTGAGCTTTCTCAACACCCAGAGCGCCTGGGAAGCCGCGCGTGCGCTGAACAAGCCGCTGCGGTTCTCCTTCGGCCGCGCCGATCGCGAGTACAAGGACCGATGGTGCAACCCCGTGCCGGTGTTTCAGGTGTGAGCCGCAAGCAGCAGTTGCTCAGGCGCCATCGGCAGCGCAAGCGCATGACGCTGGTCATTTTGCTGGTCATTCTGCTGGCCAGTGCCTGGCTCGCCTGGTGGCTGCCGCTGGTGCTCGGCGTACTGGCCTGGTCCGCTCACGAGGCCTGGTTCAGCGACCATCTGTTCTATGCGCCGGCCAGTGATTACGACTATCTCATCGACAGCGACCAGTCCTACCCCCTGCGCCTGACGCAAGGTCGATTGGGTGTGCCGGCCGGGTGCAGCCTCGAGGAGGGCGACACGCTGCTGCTCAAGGTCTGTATGCGCGCTTCGCTGTTCGGTCGGCTGCTTGACCCGGCGGTGAGGATCGAAGGCGGCACATCCGATACACAGGTGTTCGAGCGCGGTGTGAAGGGGGTGCGTTACCTGAACCTGACCGGGCAGCACACCGCCCTTGTAGAGGGGCGACTACGTCTGCGCGGCCAGTACTGTCGGCTGGATGAACAGGTCGAGCTGTTGGTGTGCCGACATCCGGATTACCTCGCCGGGCCGTTGCTGGTGATCGCCCCGCATGCCGATGATGCCGAGCTGGCAGCCTTCGGCGCTTATGCCCAGGCCCGGGAAAGCTGGATCGTCACACTCACAGCCGGTGAAATCGAAACCGAACACTACCGGGCCATGGGCCTGGATGCAGTCGCCGCAGCTCGCCTCAAAGGCCAGTTGCGCAGCTGGGACAGCATCGCCGTGCCGCTGTGGGCCGGTGTACCGGCCGAGCGCTGCGTGCAGCTTGGCTATTTCTGCATGCAACTGGCGGCCATGCAGGCCGAGCCACTGATGGCGCAGGGGTCGCGCGAGGCGGACATGCTCGACACGCGCCTGTTCCGGCGTTTCAACCGTGTCGGCCTTGCCAGCGACGTCGATGGCGTCCCCTCCTGGCGCAACCTGGTGCAGGACCTGTGTGAACTGATCGAGCGTATTCGCCCGCAGACCATCGTGCTGCCTGAGCCGCTGCTCGATCCCCACCCCGATCATGTATGCGCCCGCAACGCAGTGCTAGAGGCCCTTGCGCTGACGCACCATCAGCCGCGGACGCTGCTGCACTACGCCAATCACCTGCATGACAACGACCGTTGGCCAATGGGGGATGCGGGCAGCGGAGTGGCGCTGCCGCCCCACTTCCAAGGGCAGGTGGCGATGCGCCCCTGGGTGCTGGCGTTGAGCGAGGAAAAGCAATGGCACAAGGCTATGTCTTTGGGCATGATGCACGACCTGCAGCCCGGAGCCCCCTTCAAGCGTCGCCTACGCCGCTTTTTGCAGCGCGTCCTGGCAGGGCGGCGTTGGCCGACCACTGGTGAAAACGAGTTTTTCCGCAAGGCCGTGCGCCGGCACGAGCTGTTCTGGGTCGGTGCCGAAACCGACAAGAGAGAGCAACAGTGAAAGTCCTATTTCTGGTTCAGAAAGAGCAACGGGCCATTCTGGATCGCTTATATGAAGGCGTAGGTGCAGCCTGCGACTGTGATATCCGTTGGCTGACCGACGCCGAGCAGGACAATCTGCGCGCTTATTTCAAGCAGCACGTCAATGTCGAACAGTACGACCGGATCGTGTTTTTCCTGCGCTTCAAGAAAGAGATACGTCAGGTCGGCTTTATCCGCACCGTGCCCAATCTGGTCATTCTCGAGCACGACGCTTATCAGAACTACATCCCGTGCAAGTACACGGGCAAGTTCAGCAAGCACTACCAGCAGATACCTTGGGCGCGGGTGATCACCTCGGGGGCGGTGGTAAGCCGGCGCCTGCGTGACGAGGGCTTCGACGCGGTGTTCGTGCCCAAAGGCTACGATCAGGCGCTGCTGCGCAATGAAGGGCGCGAGCGCGACATCGAACTGGCCTTCGTCGGCAGCCTTCGCAGCGTGGCCTACTCCGGGCGCAAGGCAATGCTCGACTCGCTCGCGAGTGTCGAGAACCTTGTCGTCACGCGCACCAAATCGGGTGAGGAGTACAGCCAGACCCTCAGCCGCATCCGCTTTTTCGTCAGTGCCGATGTCGGCATGGGCGAGTACATGATCAAGAATTTCGAAGCGATGGCCTGTGGCTGCGTCTTGTTTGCCTATGACCAGGGCGACGAGGAAAACCAGGCTCTGGGTTTTGTCGATATGCACAACATCGTGCTGTATCGCGACTTGGCAGAGCTGCGAGCCAAATTGAAACAGCTGCGTGAGCAGCCCGAGCTGGCCGACGAGATCTCCCGTCGCGGGCAGCAGTTGGCCGAGACGCGTTATACGTTTCACGCCTTGGGCAAGACCATTGTCGAGACCATGCGTGCGCCGCTGCGTGCGCATGCCCAGCCTGGCTGGTGGGCACGGCTGCGCAACGCGGTAGGCCGTTAAGGCCGTTCATCTGTCACTTATCGAGGAAGCAACATGCTCTTCAGCGAAAGCAGCGAAATCACCCTGATGGTGACCAGTTGCGGCCGGTTCGATCTACTCAAGCGCACGCTGGAAAGCTTCGACCGATTCAATACGGCGCCCATCCGGGAAGTTTTCATCACCGAAGACTCCGGTGACGAGGCAGTACGCGATTGCGTCCCTGTGCACTGGCGCGAGCACACCACCTGCATTGTCAACAACCCCAAGCTGGGCCAGTTGCGCTCGATCGATGCTGCCTACGCGCAGATCAAGACACGCTGGGTGTTCCATTGCGAGGACGACTGGGACTTCTATCGCCCAGGCTTCATCGAAGACTCCCAGGTGCTGCTGGAGGCCGACCCGCAGGCCTTGCAGGTGTGGTTGCGCAGCTTCAACCACGACCTGCAGGTGCACAGCCCTTACGTATTCCTCAACGAGCGCCAGGTGCTTCAGGGCATCGCGTTCTACCAGTTGGGCTCGCACAAGCCGGATTGGCAGGGCTTTTCCTTCAACCCCGGGTTGCGCCGCCTGGCCGACTATCAGCAGCACGCGCCGTATGCCGGGCACAGCGGTGAAAAGAGCCTTTCGCGTCTGTATGCCAGCGAAAACCGCTATGCATTGATACTGGAAAATGATGCCGTGCTGCACACGGGTTTCGGCGGACATGTCGAGTTGCCCCAGGAGAAACAGAACAAGTTGCGCCGTAAACAAAGGGATCGCTTCAAGCTGATTGGAGCGCTGGTAGTTGGAATGGTAATAGGCTGGATGTTGAATGTTATTTAGTGAGGTCCATTTGGAAAACAGCAACAGCCGTCGCTACTTTGGCGCGGCCATCATTCTGTTTCTGCTCAGCTTCATCCTGATGGACTCGTCCAAGTGGACGAACAACATCTTCTACGCGTTTATTGCTTTGCCCGGGTTGGTGTTTCTGCTCAAGGAACGGGGCGTCGGGCTGTTTCAGCACGGCCTGACCTGGGCCTGGCTGGCGTTCATGCTGTGGTTCCTCGTGCCTGCCGCCATTGCCGGCAATGGGCAGTTCTACAAGCACATCCTGTATGTCTGCGTGTTTGTGTTTGTGGTTGCCGGGCTGACGAGTCCGCAATTTTTCCGCTCGTCCGCGTTCACCCGCGCGCAGTTCTGGATCATTTTCGCCTACATCTTTGGCTACGCTACCTATGCCTACGCCACAGGCATCTTCCCCTTTGGCGAGCGTGTACGCTTGTTGCCTTCGCGCATGGAGAACATTATCTATGCCAGCATCTGGTTGCTCTGCGCCTTGGCGCTGGCCCTGCCTGCATGGGTCAGGGAGCGGCGCTGGATCGAGGCGATAGCTGCAGTGGCGCTGTCGCTGTTTGCGGTGGCGTTTGTGTTGCAAACACGTACCGCGCTGGTTGGCGCTGCCTTTCTGCTGGGCGTCTGGGCGCTGTACGGCATCCTGCGGTTCCCCAGGATTGGTTTGATCTGCGTGTCGGCGGCCGCTGCAGCCATGCTTCTGGTCTTGTGGCTGGTGCATGAGCAGCATTGGTTCCTGTCGCTGTTCGAGCGTGGCGATTCGTACCGTGTCGAACTGTTCCATATCATGGTCGGGGAATGGCGCAATTGTGGTTGGGCGCTAGGGTGCGGGGTCGACTTCAAGACCGCCAAGACCCTTCAGGACGGCCTGCCTATCCAGCACCCGCACAACATCTTCGTTGCCATGGGGCTGTACACCGGGGCGGTGTCGTTAGTGCTGTTCCTAATAGTGATGGGCGCGACCCTGTGGCAGGCCTGGCGCAACCGGGATCCATGGGGCATGTACCTGGCGTGCGCGCTGGTTATGCTCAACTTCGACGGCAGCAAGCTGATAGGCAACCCTGACGAACTCTGGCCACTCGTGCTGCTGCCTGCGGCGCTGGTGCTGGGGCGCGTGGCGCAGCGTCCGAGGCGCGTGCGTCTGTGATCCAGTCGACCACCTTCGGGTGGTCGATTTGTTTCAGGCCAGTGCGGCGCTCAGTTCGGCGGCGCTGCAGGTGTGCTGGTGGGCAAGGTAGGCGCTGCTGAAGGCATCGCCACCGTTGTCCAGCAACCAGGCCCGGTCCTGCGGGTAGCGCAGCATGTGCTTGAAGTTGCGCAGGCGTAGACGCTTGGTCAGCGCCTGGCGGTAGATGCGCAGGTCGGCAATATCGATCAGGCCCAGTTCGCCTTCCGGTGTGAGCACCACGTTGCCCAGGTGCGCAGAACGGAAGTAGACGCCTTTCTCGTGCAGTTGCGCGATAAATGCACCCAATTGCGCGCGCCGTCGGTCATCACTGAGCGGGTCCTCGAGCAACTGGCGCAGGGTTTGCCCCGGCAGGGGGTCGTAATGCACGGCATCCCGGGCGATTTCGGCTATTCGATACACCTGGCGCACACGCGGGCAGGGGATGCCACGTTCGGCCAGGGTGCGGCAGTTATCGGCAAAACGCTTGGCGTAGGGGTACCACGCCGCGGACGTGATCAGGCGCTTGCGGCGGAACAGCTTCAGCATCGAGCCGTCGCCCAGACGCAGCACCTTGTCTCCCGTACCGTCAGCCTCCAGGACTTGGGCGCCTTCGCGCAGGGCAAGGTAACGGGCATGTTCAAGGGCTTGCATCGATACTCCGGTGTCTGGGGCCTGAGGCTTGTTTGGCCGGCTATATTACCCCAGCACCGAGTGGCGAAAACCGCTTGTGATACAATCCCGCTTCTTTTTGATACGACGGATTCTCATGACCGCCCCTGAATCGTCCGCGCCTTCGAGCTTGAAAATCTATTTTCGACTGCTCGGTTACGTGAAGCCCTACGTGGGCATGTTCCTGGTGAGTATCCTCGGCTTCGTGATATTCGCCTCGACCCAGCCCATGCTGGCAGGCATCCTCAAGTATTTCGTCGATGGCCTGAGCAACCCCGAAGCGGTGCTGTTCCCCACCGTGCCTTACTTGCGCGACCTCCAATTGTTGCAGGCTGTGCCGCTGCTGATCGTGCTGATCGCCGCGTGGCAGGGCCTGGGCTCGTTTCTGGGCAACTATTTCCTGGCCAAGGTTTCCCTGGGTCTGGTGCACGACCTGCGGGTCGAGTTGTTCAACAAGCTGCTGGTACTGCCCAACCGCTATTTCGACAGCCACAACTCCGGACACCTGATTTCGCGCATCACCTTCAATGTGACCATGGTCACCGGCGCCGCCACCGATGCAATCAAGGTGGTGATCCGCGAAGGCCTGACCGTGGTGTTCCTGTTCGGCTATCTACTGTGGATGAACTGGAAGCTGACCATCGTGATGCTGGCGATTCTGCCGCTGATCGCCTTCATGGTCAGCAGTTCGAGCAAGAAATTCCGCAAGCAGAGCAAGAAGATCCAGGTGGCCATGGGTGACGTGACGCATGTCGCGTCCGAAACCATCCAGGGCTATCGCGTGGTGCGCAGCTTCGGGGGCGAGAACTACGAAGAGCAGCGCTTCAACAACGCCAGCCAGAGCAACACCGAGAAGCAGCTGCGCATGACCAAGACCAGCGCGGTATACACACCGATGCTGCAATTGGTGATCTACTCGGCCATGGCCGTGCTGATGTTCCTGGTGCTGTACCTGCGCGGCGACTCCACCGCCGGCGACCTGGTGGCCTACATCACCGCGGCCGGTCTGCTGCCCAAGCCGATCCGCCAGCTGTCGGAAGTCAGCTCGACCATCCAGAAGGGTGTGTCGGGGGCCGAGAGCATCTTCGAGCAGCTGGATGTGGAGCCGGAAGTCGACCACGGCACCGTCGAGCGCGACCGGGTTACCGGGCGCCTGGATGTACGTCACCTGAGCTTCACCTACCCGGGTAGCGAGCGCCGCGTGCTCGATGACATCAGCTTCACCGCCGAGCCGGGTCAGATGGTGGCGCTGGTTGGGCGTTCGGGCAGCGGCAAGTCGACCCTGGCCAGCCTGATACCGCGTTTCTACCCGCATGCCGAGGGCGAGATCCTGCTCGATGGCGTGGAGGTGGAGCAGTACCGCCTGCGTAACCTGCGTCGGCACATTGCCCAGGTGACCCAGCATGTGACCCTGTTCAACGACACCGTGGCCAACAACATCGCCTACGGTGACCTGGCCGGTGCGCCGCGCGAGCAGATCGAGGCTGCGGCAGCCGATGCCTATGCCAAGGAGTTCATCGATCAGTTGCCCCAAGGGCTGGACACCGAGGTCGGCGAGAACGGCGTGCTGCTGTCCGGCGGCCAGCGCCAGCGTCTGGCGATCGCCAGGGCCCTGCTCAAGAATGCACCGCTGCTGATTCTGGACGAGGCCACCTCGGCCCTCGACACCGAGTCGGAGCGGCACATCCAGGCCGCCCTGGACCAGGTGATGAAAGGCCGTACCACCCTGGTGATCGCGCACCGCCTGTCGACCATCGAGAAGGCCGACCTGATCCTGGTGATGGATCAGGGGCGCATCGTCGAGCGTGGCACGCATGGCCAGTTGCTGGCCGAAAACGGCTATTACGCGCGCCTGCACGCCATGGGCCTGGATGAGCCGGCCAAGGCCGACATCACCTGAGTCACCCTGCCAGGGCGCGTTCTGCGCCCTGGTTGTCACAGCAGGTTACCGGCGCCGAACAGGCCGGTGCCAGGGCTGTGCTAATATCCCGCCCCTGTTCATTTTGTCTATATGGGTTGCCCATGAAGTTGTCCATGCCGCGTTTCGATCAAGCTCCGGTACTGGTGGTCGGGGATGTCATGCTCGACCGCTACTGGCATGGCGGTACCTCTCGCATTTCACCTGAAGCCCCGGTACCGGTGGTCAAGGTCGAGCAGATCGAGGACCGTCCGGGTGGTGCAGCCAACGTTGCGCTGAACATTGCCGCGCTGGGTGCGCCGGCCTCGCTGGTGGGCGTCACCGGCCAGGACGAGGCCGCCGACAGTCTGGCCAACAGCCTGCAGGCAGCGGGGGTTCGTTCGATCTTCCAGCGCATCGCCCATCAGCCGACCATCGTCAAGCTGCGGGTCATGAGCCGTCACCAGCAACTGCTGCGCATCGATTTCGAAGAACCCTTTGCCACCGACCCGCTGTCGCTGGGCGCCGAAGTCGACGCCCTGCTCGAAGGGGTGAAGGTGCTGGTGCTGTCCGACTACGGCAAAGGCGCATTGAAGAACCATCAGAGCCTGATTCAGGCCGCGCGGGCCAAGGGCATTCCGGTGCTGGCCGACCCCAAGGGCAAGGATTTCTCGATCTACCGCGGCGCCAGCGTCATCACGCCGAATCTGGGCGAGTTCGAGGCCATCGTCGGGCATTGCGCCGACGAGACCGAACTGGTCAACAAGGGCGGCGAGCTGATGCGCGAGCTGGAACTGGGCGCCTTGCTGGTGACCCGAGGCGAGCACGGCATGACCTTGCTGCGCCCGGGCCATCCGGCCATGCACCTGCCGGCACGGGCGCGTGAAGTGTTCGATGTGACCGGTGCCGGCGATACCGTGATCTCCACCCTGGCGGCGGCGATCGCCGCCGGTGAGGAGCTGCCCCATGCGGTCGGTCTGGCCAACCTGGCTGCCGGCATCGTGGTCGGCAAGCTGGGTACGGCGGCCATCAGCGCGCCGGAACTGCGCCGCGCCATCCAGCGCGAAGAAGGCTCCGAGCGCGGGGTGCTGAGCCTTGAGCAGTTGCTGCTGGCCATCGACGATGCGCGGGCGCACAACGAGAAGATCGTGTTCACCAATGGCTGCTTCGACATTCTGCATGCCGGGCACGTGACCTACCTGGAGCAGGCGCGTGCGCAGGGCGACCGGTTGATCGTGGCGGTCAATGACGATGCTTCGGTCAGTCGCCTGAAGGGGCCGGGTCGGCCGATCAACAGTGTCGACCGGCGCATGGCGGTGCTGGCGGGGCTGGGGGCAGTGGACTGGGTCATCAGCTTCTCCGAAGGCACCCCGGAAAACCTGCTTGCCGAGGTCAAGCCCGACGTTCTGGTCAAGGGTGGCGACTACGGCATCGATCAGGTGGTGGGCGCCGATATCGTCAAGGCCTATGGCGGTACGGTGAAGGTGCTGGGGCTGGTGGAAAACAGCTCGACCACGGCGATCGTGGAGAAAATCCGCAAGAACTGAGTGGTTTGACCCGCGATTAGGGCCTGCAAAAACGTCCTACTTCTGCAAAGCCAGCCCCAACAGCTGGCGGGCCTTGCCCGTCAGCCTTTTAAGTTTCGAGTCCGGCCTGGGCGCCACCAGCCCCTGCTGCCTCAGCCAGTCCTTCCAGCGAATCCGCTCTTCACGCACCAGCCAGCCATCCTGGCGGGCAAAGCTTTCGGCCAGGTAGATACCACGTGTACTCGCCGGCACCAATCGGTCCTTCTTCAGGGTGTACAGCTCGGCCTGCGGCTGTCCGTCTTCCAGCGGCATCAGGTACAAGTCTGGCCGGCTGCGGTTGAGGCGTGCCACCAGTTGGTCGCCCTCAAGGCGCTCGTCCACATGGAACAGGCTCAATGATTTGGCTTCCCTGGGCACTTGCAGGCGCAGGTCATAAATCAGTTGCAGTGACGCCGTGGGCAGGTGGACATAGGCTCGCGGTCGCTCGATCAGCGGCTGGTTGCCACAGCGCACCGGTCGCGCGGCCCCCGAGTGAGGGGTCAGCACGAAGGGCATCGCTTCACGGTAATGCAGCGCGTCGGCGTACGGCGCCGGCAACCAGGTGTCGTTGAAACGCCCGCCAAGCCAGCCTTCCGGGGTCTCCAGCAGGCATTCCTCGGCCACTTCCTGCACGGCCGTGTGCAAGGGCAGGTTCAGCTCCTGAGCGGGCACGTAACCGGAGATCAGCTTGAGCACCACATCACCGCGGTCCTGGCGGCGCTGGCGCACCAGTACCCAGTAGTCGCGGTTCTGCCACTGCAGGGTGAGGCGCACCGAAACGCCCAGGTTGGCCAGCTCCACGGCGAAACGCTCGGGGTCGGCCACCTGGATTGCCTTGCGCCGCTGCAGGGTCTGGGCAAAGTTCAGCGGCATGCCGATGCTCTGGTAGCTCAGGCCCTCGGGGCCGGCTTCCACATGCAGGGGCAGGGTCTTGAAGTTGCTGGGGTTCTTGCGGATCAGCGTGCGCGGCATCTCGGCTCCTTCTTGCGTTGGGGTCGGCCGCGACGGCGGCTCAGCGCTGGCTCAGGATCTTGGCGACCACGCCCACGTTGTGGGCCAGGTGCACGGGATTGATGGTGCCGACAATAGCACTGCTCACCCCGGGGTGGGCAAACAGCAGCTCGAAGCTGGCTCGCACCGGGTCGACGCCCGGGGCCAGGCAGGCATGACCGCTGGCCAGGGCCTTTTTCACCAGGATGGCCTTGCCGTGTTCGGCAGCATAGTCCAGCACCGGGCGTTCGCCCTGCTCGTCGAGGTTGTAGGTAACCATCGCGCAATCGCCTGTTTGCAGGGCCTGCAGCCCCCCTTCGACGGTTTTGCCGGACAGCCCGAAGCCGCGAATCTTGCCTTCCTGCTTGAGTCGGGCCAGGGTTTCGTACACCGCTTCCTGCTGCAGAATGCGCAGATCGTTGCCGTCGGAATGCACCAGTACAAGATCGATACAATCTGTTTCAAGGCGTTGGAGGCTGCGTTCCACCGAGCGGCGCGTGTGGGCGGCGCTGAAGTCGAAGTGCGAGTGGCCGTCGTCGAACTCTTCGCCGACCTTGCTGACGATCACCCAGTCGTGGCGCTGGCCGCGCAGCAATGGGCCCAGCCGCTCTTCGCTGCGGCCATAGGCCGGTGCGGTGTCGATCAGGTTGATGCCCAGCTCGCGGGCCTGGCGCAGCAGCAGGCGGGCCTCGTCGTCGTCGGGGATGGTGAAGCCGTTGGGGTATTTGACGCCCTGGTCGCGGCCCAGCTTGACCGTGCCCAGCCCCAGCGGGGAAACGCTCAGGCCGGTGCTGCCCAGCGGGCGGTGATAGGGGTGCAGGGTCGGCAGGCTCATGGCAGCAGTTGCTCCCATACCGGTTGTGCCAGGGGCGGTTTTGGCAGGGGCGGCAGGGCAGGCAGATTGCCTGGCTTGATACCGTCACGTTCCAGGCTGTTCAGCACGCGGTCAGCGAAGTCCGGTGCCAGGGCCAGCTTGGTCGGCCAGCCCACCAGCAGGCGCTGCTGATCGGCGAGGAAGGCGTTGTCGGGGCGCACCAGGCCCGATTGCGCGGGTTCGGCGCGGTCGACACGCACGGTGGCCCACTGCACCTGGCTGAGGTCGACCCAGGGCAGCAGCCCCGCGACCTCCTTGCGGGCGGCAGCGATCTGCGCTTCGGGTTCGCGGGCAACGCCCTCGGCTTCGGCCAGGTCGCCGCCCAGGTACCACACCCACTGGCCGTCGGCGGCCGGGTGGGTGGTCACGGTGATGCGCGGCTTGGGCCCGCCGCCCAGGCAGTGGGCGTACAGGGGCTTGAGGCTCGGGCCCTTGGCCATGACCATGTGCAGCGGTCGGCGCTGCATGGCCGGCTGGCTCAGGCCCAGGCTTTGCAGCAGCGCGGCATTGCCGGCACCGGCGCTGAGCACCACGCGCTGGGCGCGGATATCGCGGCCATCGACACGCAAGCCGACCAGTTCGTCACCGTCATGCAGCGGTTCGATATGTTCACCGGCCAGCAGGCTGTCGCCGGCCAGCTCTGCCAGGCGCGCGAGCAGGCTCGGCACGTCCACCACCAGTTCGGCCAGGCGGTACACCTTGCCCTTGAAGGCACGGTCCTGCAGGGCAGGGGGCAACTGCTCGCCCTTGACCTGGTCGACCCGGCCGCGTACCGCCTTGCTGGCGAAGAAGCTGGTGAGGTTGCCGGCCAGGGTGCCGGGCGACCACAGGTAGTGCGCCTCGGACAGCAGGCGCACGCCGCTCAGGTCCAGTTCGCCGTTGCCGGCCAGGGCCTCGCGCCAGCGCCGCGGCATGTCGGCAATGGCCTCGGAGGCGCCGGTGAGCGCACCGTGCAGGGCGTACTTGGCACCACCGTGGATGATCCCCTGGGACTTGAGGGTCTGCTCGCCACCGAGGCTGGCGCGTTCCACCAGCACCGTCGAGTAGCCCAGGCGGCGCAGGCGGGCATTGAGCCAGAGGCCCGCGACCCCTGCGCCGACGATCAGCACGTCGGTGGAAATAACGGATGACATGCACGCACCTCACAAGCAAAGACAGGAGCGCAGTATACAGCCTGTGAGGTTTCGTACCCTGTCGCTCATCAATGCCCGGTGGTTTTGGAGAACACCTGGATCACCACCACGCCGCCGACGATCATGGCCATGCCGAGCATGGCCGGCACATCCAGTTTCTGCCCGTAGATCACCAGCGCCGCGATGCTGATCAGCACGATGCCCAGGCCCGACCAGATGGCGTAGGCAATGCCTACCGGAATGCTGCGAACCACCAGGGTCAGCATCCAGAACGCCACGATGTAGCCGCACACCATCAGAAGCAGGGGCAGCGGCGTACTCAGGCCCTTGACCGCCTTCATCGAGGCGGTGGCAATGACTTCGGCGCAGATGGCGATGGCCAGGTAGGTATAGGCGTTCATGGTAGTCCTCTGTTCTGGTCGCGCATTCTAGAGGATGGCGCAATGGGGTAAAGTCATTACCTATCTATTCTGGAGATAGGCTGGCATGCACGGTCAATGGAACCTCGAACAGCTGCGCACCTTCGTGCGGGTCGCCGAACTGCGCTCGTTCTCGGCGGTGGCGCGTGAGCAGCGCAAGGCCCAGTCGGCGGTCAGCAACGCCATCGCGTTGTTCGAGGCCGACCTTGGGGTCACGCTGTTCGAGCGTAGCAGCGGGCGTCAGCCGCGCCTGACCGATGCCGGCCAGGCGTTGCTCGAGGAGGCACGCGAGCTGCTGCGCCAGTGCGAGCGCCTGGACGGCCGGGCGCAGGCGCTGATGCGCGGGCAGGAGGCGCAACTGCGCCTGGCGCAGGACGAGGCCATGCCCTTCCAGCCGGTGCTCGACAGCCTCGACGAGCTGGCCGTGCAGTACCCGCTGCTGGAAATCCAGGTGGCCAGCGGGGCCCAGGGCGATGTGGCGCGCAAGCTGCTGGAGCGCCGTGCCGACCTGGGCCTGATGTTTCACCACGAGCACATGCCTGCAGCGCTGGAGCGCCAGGCGCTGGGCAGCGTGGAGATGGTCACCGTGTGCGCGGTGCATCACCCGCTGGCGCAACTGGCCAGCGTCAATCGCCAGCAGCTGGCGCAGCACCGTCAGTTGCTGATCACGCCCCAGCAGAGCGGCTACCCTGGCGGCGAACCGATCAGCCCGCAGATCTGGCGCGCCGACAGCTTCTACGTGATGGCCGAGATGCTCATGCGCGGGCTGGGCTGGGCCTGGCTGCCGCGCCATGTGGTGCAGTACCCGGCCTACCAGCAGCAGATGGTGGAGCTTGCCAGCGAGTGGCGCCCGCCGGCGCTGGTGGTGGAGTTGGCATGGCGCCGCGACGAGCCGCTGGGGCCGGCCGCGCGCTGGCTGGCCGAGCGCTTCGCAGTGCATTTGTGCGCCATTGGCTAGTACACTTCGGCGCCATGAACAGAACCCTTTATACCCTGCTGTTTCACCTGGGCCTGCCGCTGGTCGCGCTGCGCCTGTACCTGCGCTCGCGCAAGGCGCCGGCCTATGCCCGGCGCATCGCCGAGCGCTTCGGCCTGAAGCTGCCGCCCCTGCAGCCGGGGGGCATCTGGGTGCATGCGGTGTCGGTGGGCGAGAGCATCGCCGCCGCGCCGATGGTGCGTGCCCTGCTGCAACGTTATCCACAGTTGCCGATCACCATCACCTGCATGACGCCCACCGGTTCCGAGCGCATCCAGGCGCTGTTCGCAAACGAGCCACGCATCCAGCACTGCTACCTGCCGTACGACCTGCCGTGGGCGGCGGCGCGGTTTCTGGAGCGTGCACGCCCGCAACTGGCGGTGATCATGGAGACCGAGCTGTGGCCCAACCATATCCACCAGTGCGCCCGACGTGGCATACCGGTGGCGCTGGCCAATGCGCGGTTGTCGGCTCGTTCGGCCAAGGGCTATGCGCGTTTTGCCGGGCTGACCCGGCCGATGCTGGCCGAGATGAGCCTGATCGCGGTGCAGACCGAAACCGAGGCCGAGCGTTTTCGCCAGCTCGGTGCGCGGCCCGAGTGCGTGCAGGTGACCGGCTCGATCAAGTTCGACCTGACCATCGATGCGCAGCTGCCGGTGCGCGCCAGGGCGCTGCGTGAAGAGTGGCAGGCGCTGCAACGGCCGGTGTGGATTGCCGCAAGCACCCATGAGGGCGAGGACGAGGTGATCCTGGCAGCGCATCGGCAGTTGCTGGCGCACCATTCGGACGCGCTGCTGATGCTGGTACCGCGCCATCCGGAGCGCTTCAACGCGGTGCATGGGCTGTGCGCAGCGCAGTTTTCCACGGTGCGCCGCTCTGGCGGGGCGCCGGTGACGGCGGATTGCCAGGTATTGCTGGGCGATACCATGGGCGAGCTGCTGTTTCTGTATGCGCTGGCGGACATCGCGTTCGTCGGCGGCAGCCTGGTGCCCAACGGCGGGCACAATCTGCTGGAGCCGGCTGCACTGGCCAGGCCAGTGCTGAGTGGGCCCCATCTGTTCAACTTTCTCGAGATCGCGGCGATGCTGCGCGAGGCGGGGGCGTTGTGCGAAGTGGATGATGCCCAGGGGCTGGCGGCCGAGGTGCGGCGCCTGATCGAGCTGCCCAGTGATGCACTGAAGATGGGCGAGGCGGGGGTCGGGGTGATGCGGGCCAATCAGGGGGCGTTGAAGCGCCTGCTGGATGGGCTGGGGAATCTGCTCAAGGCGTGAGGCCTGTTCGCCGGCAAGGCCGGCTCCTACACGGGTGCGCAACACCTGTAGGAGCCGGCCTTGCCGGCGAAGCTGTTTCAGGGCCTTTCGAAATTGGCTTGCGCCGCCTTGGCCAGGTCCGGCGGCAGGAAGTCCTTGTCCGGGTTGTAGTCGGGCTTGAGGTAGCGACCCAGGTCATTCAGGTCTTGCGGGCTCAAGGTCCCGGCGGCCTGCTTCAGGCGCAGGTTGTCGAGGATGTAGTCATACCGGGTGTTGTTGTAGTCGCGCACCGAGGTGTACAGCTGGCGCTGTGCATCCAGCACGTCGACGATGTTGCGCGTACCCACCTGGTAACCGATTTCGGTCGCTTCCAGCGCGCTCTGGTTGGAAATGATCGACTGCTTGCGCGCCTGCACCTGCTCCACGTCGGTGTTCACCGCGCGGTGCAGGTTGCGGGTGTTTTCCACCACCTGGCGACGCAGGCTCTCGCGCTGCTGTTCGCTCTGGCTCAGGCGCTGGTACGCCTCGCGCACCTGCGAGCTGGTCAGCCCGCCACTGTAGATCGGGATGTTCAGCTGCAGGCCGATGCTGGTCTGCTCCACGTCGCCGCGGTAGTTCTGGCCCGTCAGGTTGGGGTTGCTGAAGCCCAGGCTGTCGTTGTCACCCTTCTGGTAGCGCGCCACCGCGTCCACCGTCGGCGCGTGCCCGGCCTTGCGCTGGCGCAGGGTTTCCTCGGCCGCGTTGACCGCGTAGTTGGTGGCCTGCAGGTTCAGGTTCTGCTTTGCGGCGGTTTCTACCCAGGCCTTGGCGTCATTGGGCGTGGGTACCTGCACCGGCAGGGTGTGCACGATGCCCTGCACCGAGTTGTAGTCGCGGTTGGTCAGGGTCACCAGTGCCTCGAAGGCGTCGTCCACCTGGCGCTGCG
Source organism: Pseudomonas sp. UBA7500 (assembly GCF_002478435.1). Lineage (NCBI taxonomy): Bacteria > Pseudomonadati > Pseudomonadota > Gammaproteobacteria > Pseudomonadales > Pseudomonadaceae > Pseudomonas > Pseudomonas sp. UBA7500. The sequence goes on from NZ_DLNW01000003.1 coordinate 197,642, forward strand.
CGACGATGCGGTTGGCGCGTGCGGTGTCGTAGCTGGCCTGGGACTGCAGCACGTCGGTCTTGTCCGACAGGCCTACATCGAAGCGCTCGTTGCTCTGGTCGAGCTGGCGCTTGAACGCGGCTTCTTCGGCCTTGGTCGAAGCCAGGGTGTCCTGGGCGCGCAGCACGGCGAAGTAGTTCTCGGCACTTTGCAGAATCAGGTTCTGTTCGGTGGCCGACAGCTCCAGCGCCGCCTGTTCGTTCACCGCTTCGGCTGCCTGCAACTGGAACCAGCGGTCGGCGCGGAAGATCGGCTGGGCCAGGGTGGCCTGCCAGGAGTTGCCGCTGCGGTTGGCGGTGATCGAGGGGTGATCGATCTTCGTACGGCTGTTCATCATCTCGGCGCCGGCCGAGAGGTTGGGCAGCAGGCCGGCACGGGCCTGGGGCACCACTTCCTTGCGGGCGCCGTAGTCGGCGCGGGCAGCGGCCAGGTCGGCGTTGTTGTTCACCGCTTCCTGATACACGCTGACCAGATCGGTGCGTACCGACAGGGGCGGTTCTGCTGCCCAGGCCATTCCGTTGGTAGCACACGACACGGCGAGGGCCAGTGAAAGTTTGCGCAGCATAGGGCAGTCCTTGAACGGTTGAGTATTTCTGAACCGATGAGTGTAGTTGCGCAGGCATTTTGCAACAATCCGCTATTTGCGCCTTTTATCATGCTTGTGCTTGGACTGTTGGCGTTTCGCGTCGCACCGGTCTATGCTGGGCGCGTTCTTGTCGGGGTGCCTTGCGTTGAGGCTGAGATCGGATAATTCCGGATCCCGTTGAACCTGATCAGGTTAGCGCCTGCGTAGGGAACAAGATTGCTCGTCTCCCGCGAGCCCTCTTGTGTCGGCTGCGGGATTGTCATTTCAGCTTTTTGGCTGGTGTGGCATCTTCCGTTTTCGGCACAGCACCAGCCCTGGTGCGCCCGTGCCTTTCAGGTTCACTCCGACTGCCAACCCGTCTGGAGAGCCTGTGATGAGCCAAAAACAAAAATACCCCGCGCACCTGAGTGAATCGGCCAAGGTCGACGAGCAGTCCGTGCAGCCGTTCACCCGTTCGCGCAAGATCTACGTGCAGGGCTCGCGCCCCGATATCCAGGTGCCGATGCGCGAAATCAGCCTGGACGACACCCCCACCGATTTCGGCGGCGAAGCCAACGCGCCGGTGCTGGTGTACGACACCTCCGGCCCCTACACCGACCCCACCGTGCAGATCGACGTGCGCAAGGGCCTGGGCGATGTGCGCTCGGCCTGGATCGACGCGCGCGGCGACACCGAGCGCCTGGCCGGGCTGTCCTCCAGTTTCGGCCAGATGCGCCTGAACGACGTGGAACTGACCAAGCTGCGCTTTGCCCACGTGCGCAACCCGCGCCGGGCCAAGGCCGGCGCCAACGTCAGCCAGATGCACTACGCGCGCCAGGGCATCATCACCGCCGAGATGGAGTACGTGGCCATCCGCGAGAACATGAAGCTGCAGGAGGCCCGCGCTGCCGGCCTGCTCGACCAGCAGCACGCCGGGCACAGCTTCGGCGCAAGCATCCCCAAGGAGATCACCGCCGAATTCGTGCGCGAGGAAGTCGCTCGCGGCCGCGCGATCATTCCGGCCAACATCAACCATGTGGAGCTGGAGCCGATGATCATCGGCCGCAATTTCCTGGTGAAGGTCAACGGCAACATCGGCAACAGCGCGCTGGGCTCCTCCATCGAGGAAGAAGTGGCCAAGCTGACCTGGGGCATCCGCTGGGGCTCGGACACGGTAATGGACCTGTCCACCGGCAAGCACATCCATGAAACCCGCGAGTGGATCATCCGCAACTCGCCGGTGCCGATCGGTACGGTGCCGATCTACCAGGCACTGGAGAAGGTCAACGGCGTGGCCGAGGACCTGACCTGGGAGCTGTTTCGCGACACCCTGATCGAACAGGCAGAGCAGGGCGTGGACTACTTCACCATCCATGCCGGCGTGCTGCTGCGCTACGTGCCGCTGACCGCCAAGCGCGTGACCGGCATCGTCAGCCGCGGCGGCTCGATCATGGCCAAGTGGTGCCTGGCGCATCACAAGGAAAACTTCCTCTACACCCATTTCGACGAAATCTGCGAAATCATGAAGGCCTACGACGTCAGCTTTTCGCTGGGCGACGGCCTGCGTCCGGGCTCGATCGCCGACGCCAACGACGCGGCGCAGTTCGGCGAGCTGGAGACCCTGGGCGAGCTGACCAAGATCGCCTGGAAGCATGACGTGCAGTGCATGATCGAAGGCCCCGGCCACGTGCCGATGCAGTTGATCAAGGAGAACATGGACAAGCAGCTCGAGTGCTGCGACGAGGCGCCGTTCTACACCCTGGGCCCGCTGACCACCGACATCGCGCCGGGGTACGACCACATCACCTCGGGCATCGGTGCGGCGATGATCGGCTGGTTCGGTTGCGCGATGCTTTGCTACGTGACGCCCAAGGAGCACCTGGGGCTGCCGAACAAGGACGACGTCAAGACCGGCATCATCACCTACAAGATCGCCGCGCACGCGGCGGACCTGGCCAAGGGGCACCCGGGCGCGCAGATCCGCGACAACGCCTTGAGCAAGGCGCGGTTCGAGTTCCGCTGGGAAGACCAGTTCAACCTGGGCCTGGACCCGGACACCGCACGCTCGTTCCACGACGAGACCCTGCCCAAGGATTCGGCCAAGGTCGCGCACTTCTGCTCGATGTGCGGGCCGAAGTTCTGCTCGATGAAGATCACCCAGGAAGTGCGTGAATACGCCGCCAACCAGCCGGTCGAGGTGGCGGTAGAAGAGGGCATGCGCGAGCAGGCCGAGCGGTTCCGCCAGGAAGGCAGCCAGTTGTACCAGAAGGTCTGAAAGCATCGCGGGCCAAGCCCGCTCCCATAGGTATGCCGCTGCCCTAGAGAGCAGCGATACCCCGTGGGAGCGGGCTTGACCCGCGAAAGGGCCTTCCATCCAACCCACATTTCCTGCCGAGTCTTCATCGTGAGCACACCCAGCCACTACTCCCCCGATTCCCCAATTCCCGACAGCCAGCGCGTCTTCGGTGCGCGGGACCTGTTCTCCCTGTGGTTCTCCCTCGGCATCGGCCTGATGGTGCTGCAGACCGGCGCCTTGCTCGGCCCCGGCCTGGGCCTGTCCGGCGCGTTGCTGGCCATCACCCTCGGCACGCTGGTCGGCGTTCTGCTGCTGGCCGCCGCCGGCGTCATCGGCAGCGACACCGGCCTGTCGGCCATGGGCACCCTGCGCCTGAGCCTGGGCCGCCACGGCGTGGCGCTGCCGGCCATTCTCAACCTGCTGCAACTGGTTGGCTGGGGCGCGTTCGAAATCATCGTGATGCGCGACGCCGCCAGTCTGCTCGGTGCGCGGGCCTTCGGCGCCGATAGCCTGTGGGTCAGCCCGCTGTTGTGGGCACTGTGCTTCGGCGCCCTGGCCACCGCGCTGGCGGTGGCCGGCCCGCTGACCTTCGTGCGCCGCATTTTGCGCAAATGGGGCATCTGGCTGCTGCTGGGCGCCTGCCTGTGGCTGACCTGGAACCTGTTCGCCAAGGCCGACCTGGCCGCCCTGTGGGCCCGCGCCGGGGATGGCTCGATGTCGCTGGGGGTGGGCTTTGACATCGCCATCGCCATGCCGCTGTCGTGGCTGCCGCTGATTGCCGACTACTCGCGCTTCGGCAGGCATTCGGGGCAGGTGTTCGTGGGTACCGCACTGGGCTACTTCATCGGCAACCTGTGGATGATGAGCCTGGGGGTGGCCTACATCCTGGCCTTCGCCACCGATGGCGAAGCCAGCACCCTGCTGCTGGCGCTGGCCGGCGCAGGCTTTGGCATCCCGCTGTTGCTGGTGCTGCTCGACGAGTCGGAAAAGGCCTTTGCCGACATCCACTCGGCGGCGGTGTCCAGCAGCCTGCTGTCAGGCGTGAAGGTCGAGCACCTGGCACTGGTGATCGGTGTGGTGTGCACCCTGATCGCCTGCTTCGCGCCGCTGGGCCAGTACGAGAACTTCCTGCTGCTGATCGGCTCGGTGTTCGCGCCGCTGTTCGGTGTGGTGCTGAGCGATCACTACGTGCTGCGCCGGCGTCGCCTGCCCAGTGTGGTCGACGGCCTGCACTACGGGGCGCTGGTGGCGTGGGCCTGTGGCGTGGCGACCTACCATGTGCTGGCGCATTACGCCGCGGACGTTGGCGCCACCCTGCCAGCCTTGCTGCTGGCAGGGGCGCTGCATCTGTTGCTGGGCTTCAACCGCGGCCGGGAAACAGCTCGGGCCTGATCACGCCGTTCAGGCGCGGGTAGGGGATCTTGAGCTCGATGTGGCCCATGGAGTACGGGGCGATGGCATACACCTCGTACTTCACCACCACCGCGCCGTAGGTCAGGGCGACGTGCGGTGACTTCTGGAATGGCCAGTTCTTCACGAACTCGGCGTCCTTGTCCATGCCGGTGCTGATCAGCCAGCCCTTGTGGGCCTCTTCGACGGTCTTCCAGAAGGTTGCCTCCTGGCCCGGCACCAGCATGTCCTGCAGGGTCAGCACCTTGTCCTGCTGGCGAGAATAGTTGATGAAGCCGCGCCCCGGCATGCCGTGCGCGCCGCCGGTGTCCAGGTAGCTGGACAACTCGATGATCACCAAGCCGTCATGCTGCTCGCGTACCTTGGCCTGCAGGTAGCTGCTGTTGCGGCTCTGGGCCGATTGCAGGTAGCTGTCCTCGTAGGACTTGAGCGAGGCCGGCAACGGTGCGCCCTCGCCATCGCTGGTGAGCTTGAGCAGGCTGCGCTCGACGATCGCATCGAGCTTGGGGTTGGTGGGGAAGTGCACCGTGTCGATGTTCACCAGCGGGCAGTCGGCTGCGGTGCAGCCCGGCTTGATGTGCTCCCACCTGTCGCGCTTGACCTCGAGCGGCACGCGCATGTTGGGCTGGAACAGGCTCTGGCAGGCGCCCAGGGTCAAGGCCAGGGCGGTCACGCAGGCTAATTTCGCAAGTGACATGATGATCCTTGTAGTGCAACGGTAATCGGGCTTGGACCGTCGGCAATGCCGTCGGTTCGCCACTAAGCTGACAAGAAAGGCTGCGCCTATCCTCGCAGCCCGCACGATTGTTTTAAAGGGGTGAAACCGCGCAGTGTGCAGGTTAGGATGGCGCGACGTGGTAATGGGGTAACGAGGTATCCATGACAGACAAGCCAAAGGCCATGCCGACCGACGTACAGATCGTGCGGCGCGAAAACTGCTTCAAGGGCTTTTACCGGCTCGACCGGCTGCACCTGCGCCACGAGCTGTTTGCCGGCGGCATGGGCCGCGAGATCAGCCGTGAGCTGTTCGTGCGCCACGACGCAGTGTGCGTGCTGCCCTACGATCCGCAGCGTGACGAAGTGGTGCTGATCGAGCAGTTTCGTGTCGGCGCCATGGGCAAGGTCGACAACCCCTGGCTGGTGGAACTGGTCGCCGGTCTGATCGACAAGGACGAACAGCCCGAGGAGGTTGCGCACCGCGAGGCGCAGGAGGAAGCTGGGCTGACATTCAGTGCGCTGTGGCCGATGACCAAGTACTTTCCGTCGCCCGGCGGCAGCGATGAATTCGTGCACCTGTACCTGGGGCGTTGCCACAGCGACGGCGCGGGCGGCCTGCACGGGCTGGAAGAAGAGGGCGAAGACATTCGCGTGAAGGCCTGGGCGTTCGAGGATGCGTTGCAGGCCGTGCGCGATGGGCGCATTGCCAATGCCGCGAGCATCATCGCCCTGCAATGGCTGGCGTTGAACCGTGACGAAGTCAGGGGGCTGTGGTCGTGAATCTGTTGCGCGAGCGCTACCGGGTCGATCTGGTCGGCTTGCAGGCTGCCTGCGAGGCCAACTATGCGCGCCTGATGCGCCTGTTGCCCGACATGCGCACCACCCAGAGCTCGCGCCGCATCGGCATGACCCAGGGTGACCAGATGCTCGGCGTGCTGGTGCTCGACGTGGTGCTGGCCTGCCCTTACACCACCACCCTGCGCGTGCGCCAGGAGCACAGCCTGCCGTGGCTGCCGGTGCCGCAGCTGGAGGTGCAGGTGTACCACGACGCGCGCATGGCCGAGGTGGTCAGTGCCGAGCATGCGCGGCGCTTTCGCAGTGTCTACCCATACCCCAATGCGGCCATGCACCAGCCGGACGAAAAGGCCCAGCTCAACCTGTTCCTTGGCGAGTGGCTGAGCCATTGCCTGGCCTGCGGCCACGAACTGGAAGCGGTTCGCTGAAAATGTGACCGGTGTCGTGGGCGCGGGGTTTGCCGTTGCCTGCATTCCCACCATAATCGTGCAGAATCCGCCCAAGGAGACGGCCTTGCCGCACTCGATCATCCCTTCCCGTGACGCCTCGGTGCTGCTGGTGCAGCTCTCCGACAGTCATCTGTTCGCCGAAGCCGAAGGCACGCTGCTGGGCATGAACACCCGCGACAGCCTGCGCCGTGTGGTCGAGCGGGTACTCGACGAACAGCCGGTGGTCGACCTGGTGCTGGCCACCGGCGACCTGTCGCAGGATGGCAGCGTCGAATCCTATCTGCAGTTTCTGGCCCTCAGCGGCAGGATCCCGGCCCCGGCCCGCTGGCTGGCCGGCAATCACGACGAACCGTTCCCCATGGCGCAGGTGGCACGCGGCAGCGCGCTGCTCGAGCCGGTGGTGGATGCCGGCGCCTGGCGGGTGATCATGCTCAACTCGGCCGTGTGCGGCTCGGTGCCGGGGCTGCTGGCAGACGATCAGCTGCAACTGCTCAGGCAGGCCCTGGAGGCCGCACCGCAGCGCCATTGCCTGATCTGCTTCCATCACCAGCCGGTTTCCATCGATTGCGCCTGGATGGCGCCCATCGGGCTGCGCAACGCCGATGTGCTGTTCGACCTGCTCAAGGGTTATCCACAGGTGCGCGCGCTGCTCTGGGGGCATATCCACCAGGAGTGGGACCAGTTGCGTGACGGTGTGCGTCTGCTCGCTTCGCCGTCCACCTGCATTCAGTTCGAGCCGGGCAGTGAAGACTTCAAGGTGGGCGACCAGGCCCCGGGGTATCGCTGGCTGCGCCTGCATGACGACGGCAGGCTCGAGACCGGGGTCTCGCGCGTGACCGACTTTGCCTTCACCGTCGATTACGGCAGCAGTGGGTACTGAGCGCTGCAAGCTGCAAGTGAACGCGAATATCAACGCCCGGTTGTAACCTGATGTTTGAAAGTTGCCGCTCAAGGCTTCTCGAACAGGCTAAACTGCGCGTCTTTTGTGCTCGTTGCGACGGGCGTTGCATGGGCATCGGGGGCGATCATGTCGGGTTCGATTCTTTATATCCACGGGTTCAACAGTGCGCCCAGTTCGACCAAGGCCAGCCAGCTGAGCAGTGTGATGCAGCAGCTGGGGCTGGCCGGGCAGCTGCGCGTGCCCCTGCTGGACAACCATCCGCGCCAGGCCGTGGCGCAGCTTGAACGTGCCATCGCCGAGCTGGGTTCGCCATTGCTGGTCGGCAGCTCGCTCGGGGGCTACTATGCCACCCACCTGGCCCAGCGCCACGGGCTCAAGGCCCTGCTGATCAACCCGGCCGTCAATCCGCACCAGCTGTTCGACGGCTACCTGGGCCCGCAGCAGAATTTCTACACCGGGGAAACCTGGGAGCTGACACTGGACCACGTGCAGGCCCTGGCCGAGCTGGAAGTGCCCGCACCGAGCGACCCCGAGCGCTTCCAGGTATGGCTGCAGACGGGCGATGAAACCCTGGACTACCGCCGTGCCCAGGCCTTCTATCGGGCCTGTGCGCTACGCATCGAGGCCGGTGGCGACCACAGCTTCCAGGGCTTCGCGCAGCACCTGCCGGCCATGCTGAGCTTTGCCGGCATTGCACCGCAGGTGTACCAGGCATTCGATTTTTCTGTACTTTGACTGATTATTTTCACCTACGACTGACGACGAGAACCCATGGCCAATCCCAGCGCTAGCGCCTATAACGCAGACGCCATCGAAGTCCTCTCCGGCCTTGACCCGGTGCGCAAGCGCCCGGGCATGTACACCGACACCAGCCGGCCCAATCACCTGGCCCAGGAAGTCATCGACAACAGCGTCGACGAAGCGCTGGCCGGCCACGCCCGCACCGTGCAGGTCATCCTGCATGCAGACCATTCGCTGGAAGTGTCCGACGACGGTCGCGGCATGCCCGTGGACATCCACCCCGAAGAGGGCGTGTCGGGCGTCGAGCTGATCCTCACCAAGCTGCACGCCGGCGGCAAGTTTTCCAACAAGAACTACCAGTTCTCCGGCGGCCTGCACGGGGTGGGCATCTCGGTGGTCAACGCCCTGTCCAACCAGGTACGGGTACGGGTCAAGCGCGACGGCAACGAGTACCAGATGACCTTCGCCGACGGCTTCAAGGCCACCGAGCTCGAAGTGATCGGTACCGTCGGCAAGCGCAACACCGGTACCAGCGTGTACTTCGCGCCCGATCCCAAGTATTTCGACTCGCCCAAGTTTTCCATCAGCCGCCTCAAGCATGTGCTCAAGGCCAAGGCCGTACTGTGCCCGGGGCTGCTGGTCAGCTTCGAGGACAAAGGCACCGGCGAGAAGGTCGAGTGGCATTACGAGGACGGCCTGCGCTCGTACCTCGAAGACTCGGTAAGCGAGTTCCTGCGCCTGCCCGATGCGCCGTTCTGCGGCAGCCTGGCGGGCAACAAGGAGGCCGTGGACTGGGCCTTGCTGTGGCTGCCCGAAGGCGGCGACAGCGTGCAGGAAAGCTACGTCAACCTGATCCCCACCGCCCAGGGCGGCACCCACGTCAACGGCCTGCGCCAGGGCCTGCTCGATGCCATGCGCGAGTTCTGCGAGTTCCGCAACCTGCTGCCGCGCGGGGTCAAGCTGGCCCCCGAGGACGTGTGGGAGCGCATCAGCTTCGTGCTCTCGATGAAGATGCAGGAGCCGCAGTTCTCCGGCCAGACCAAGGAGCGCCTGTCGTCCCGCGAGGCCGCCGCATTCGTTTCCGGCGTGGTCAAGGATGCCTTCAGCCTGTGGCTCAATGCCCACCCCGAAGTGGGCATGCAACTGGCGGAACTGGCGATCAACAACGCCGGGCGCCGGCTCAAGGCGAGCAAGAAGGTCGAGCGCAAGCGCGTGACCCAGGGCCCGGCACTGCCGGGCAAGCTGGCCGACTGCGCCGGGCAGGACCCGATGCGCGCCGAGCTGTTCCTGGTCGAGGGTGACTCGGCCGGTGGTTCGGCCAAGCAGGCGCGCGACAAGGAGTTCCAGGCCATCCTGCCGCTGCGCGGCAAGATCCTCAACACCTGGGAAGTCGACGGCGGCGAAGTGCTGGCCAGTCAGGAAGTGCACAACATCGCGGTGGCCATCGGCGTCGACCCCGGTGCCACCGACATGAGCCAGCTGCGCTACGGCAAGATCTGCATCCTGGCCGACGCCGACTCCGACGGCCTGCACATCGCCACCTTGCTCTGCGCCCTGTTCGTGCAGCACTTTCGCCCGCTGGTGGAGGCCGGCCACGTGTACGTGGCGATGCCGCCGCTGTACCGCATCGACCTGGGCAAGGAGATCTACTACGCCCTGGACGAGGCCGAACGCGACGGCATCCTCGACCGCCTGGTGGCCGAGAAGAAGCGCGGCAAGCCGCAGGTCACCCGATTCAAGGGCCTGGGCGAGATGAACCCGCCGCAGCTGCGTGAAACCACCATGGACCCGAACACCCGGCGCCTGGTGCAGTTGACCCTGGAAGACCTCGAAGGCACCCGCGAGATCATGGACATGCTGCTGGCCAAGAAACGTGCGGGCGACCGCAAGAGCTGGCTGGAGTCCAAAGGCAACCTGGCCGAGGTACTGGCTTGATCGCTCGGTGCCTGGCAGCGCTGTTGTCACTGCTGGGCGTGCCGGCGCTGGCCGAAACCTGGCCGGAGCTGGCGATGCAGAGCGAGCATCCGGTAGAGGGCATGCGTGGCGGCAACCTGTCGGGGCTGGCCCTGTGCAACGGCGAGCTCTGGACCGTCTCGGACCGCGACGACGACCTGCTGTACCGCCTGGACACCACCCAGACGGTGTGGCAGGCCGAAGGTATTCGCCTGGAGGTGCCGCCGGTGCCGGACAGCGGCCTGCCCTGGGGCCTGCGCTCGAGCAACTGGGCAATGTCCTACGTGCGCGGCGGCGAGCTGGATTTCGAAGGCATCAGTTGCGATGCCGCAGGCAATCACTACCTGGTCAGCGAAACCCATGTGGCGGTGCTCAAGGTACCGGTCGCAGGCGACCCCAGCTGGCTGAAGATCGACCCGAGCATGGTCCGCCAGGCGCGCGCCAGCGGCATGCTGCTGCACTTCAATGCATTGTTCGAAGGCATCGCCGTGAACCCGGCCGGCGATCGCCTGTGGCTGGCCGCCGAGCGCGAGCGCCGCGGGCTGATTTCGATCAATCGCCAGCAGACCACCTGGCACTGCGGTGATGGCTGCGTGCTGCTCAGCGAGGCCGGCACCGAGATGCAGCCTGCGCAGATGCCCAACGCCCGCGAGCGGCCCCGGGATTTTGCCGACCTGGCGCTGTTCGAAGGCAAGCTGTTCACCCTGGAGCGCAACGCCTACCGTATCTGCCGGCGTGATGCCGACACTGGAAGCGTGGAGCGCTGCTGGTCGTTCGCTGCCGATGCCCTGATCGAATCGCGGCAGTACTCGCAGCCGTTCGGCCTGGCCGAGGCCCTGGTGATCGATGCCAAGGGTGCCTGGATAGGCCTGGACAACAACGGCGGTCGCCGCGCCGATGGCGAAAACCGCCCGATCGTGTGGCGCTTTGCAGCGCCCCAGGGCGGCTGGAGCGCCAAACCGTGAGCCAGGCACCGGGCAAGCGTGCCGGCCGGGTGATGCTGGTGCTGGCGTGGGCGGCCGGCCTGTTCCTGGCTACGCGCTTTTTCGGCGACTGGGAACAGCGCCAGGCCAACCCCAACAGCCAGATCAGCTCGCAGCACGGCGATGGCTATGTCGAGGTGCGGCTGCTGGGCAATGGCCAGGGGCATTTTGTGGCCGACGGTCTGATCAACGGCCAGGCCGTGCATTTTCTGCTGGATACTGGCGCCACCGACGTGGCGATCCCCGAGAGCCTGGCCCGGCAGTTCAGCCTGGAGCGTGGTGCGCCCGTGACCCTGAGTACCGCCAATGGTCGTACCGAGGGCTATCGCACCCGCCTCGACAGCCTGCAACTGGGCGATATTCTGCTGCGCGACGTACGCGCCCTGGTGGTGCCGGGGCTGGACGGCGAGCAGGTACTGCTGGGCATGAGTGCCCTGAAACGACTCGAATTTACCCAGCGCGGCGGCACCTTGCTGCTGCGCCAGACCTTGAAATGATGAGGCCCGCATGAGCGACTCCCTTGATCTCAGCCTCGATGGCGTAGAGCGCCGGTCACTGGCTGACTTCACCGAACAGGCCTACCTCAACTATTCCATGTACGTGATCATGGACCGTGCGCTGCCGCATATCGGCGACGGTTTGAAGCCGGTGCAGCGACGCATCGTCTACGCCATGAGCGAACTGGGCCTGGACGCCGATTCCAAGCACAAGAAATCGGCGCGTACCGTCGGTGACGTGCTCGGCAAGTTCCACCCGCATGGCGATTCGGCCTGCTATGAAGCCATGGTGCTGATGGCGCAGCCCTTCAGCTATCGCTACACCCTGGTCGACGGCCAGGGCAACTGGGGTGCGCCGGACGATCCCAAATCCTTCGCGGCCATGCGCTACACCGAAGCGCGCCTGTCGCGCTATTCCGAGGTGCTGCTCAGCGAACTGGGCCAGGGCACTGCGGACTGGGGCCCGAACTTCGACGGTACCCTCGACGAGCCCCTGGTGTTGCCGGCACGTTTGCCGAACATCCTGCTCAATGGCACCACCGGTATCGCCGTGGGCATGGCCACCGACGTGCCGCCGCACAACCTGCGCGAAGTGGCCACCGCCTGCGTGCGCCTGCTCGACGAGCCCAAGGCCACGGTCGAACAGCTGTGCGAGCACATCCAGGGCCCGGACTACCCGACCGAAGCAGAGATCATCACCCCGCGAGCCGACCTGCTGAAAATCTACGAAACCGGCCGTGGCTCGGTGCGCATGCGCGCCGTGTACCACATCGAGGACGGCGACATCGTGGTCACCGCGCTGCCGCACCAGGTGTCGGGCGCCAAGGTGCTGGAACAGATCGCCGCGATGATGCAGGCCAAGCCGTCCAAGGCGCCGCAGGTGGCCGACCTGCGTGACGAATCGGACCACGAGAACCCGTGCCGCATCGTGATCATCCCGGTGCACAGCCGCGTCGACCACGAAGCGCTGATGCAGCACCTGTTCGCCAGTACCGACCTTGAGTCCAGCTACCGGGTCAACATCAACATCATCGGCCTGGACGGCAAGCCGCAGTTGAAGAACCTGCGCACGCTGCTGGTCGAGTGGCTGCAGTTCCGCGTGCAGACCGTGCGCCGTCGCCTGCAGTTCCGCCTGGACAAGGTGGAGCGTCGCCTGCACCTGTTGGACGGCTTGCTGATCGCCTACCTCAACCTGGATGAAGTGATCCACATCATCCGTACCGAGGAGCACCCGCGGGCCAGGTTGATCGAGCGCTTTGCATTGAGCGAGATCCAGGCCGACTACATTCTCGACACGCGCCTGCGCCAGTTGGCCCGTCTGGAAGAGATGAAGCTGCGCAACGAGCAGGACGAACTGCTCAAGGAACAGGCCAAGTTGCTGGCGCTGCTGGGCAGCGAAGCCAAGCTCAAGAAACTGGTGCGCACCGAACTGCTGCAGGACGCCGAAACCTATGGCGACGACCGTCGCTCGCCGATCGTCGAGCGCGCCGAAGCCCGTGCGATGACCGAGCACGACCTGCTGCCCAACGAAAAGGTCACGGTGGTGCTGTCCGAGAAGGGCTGGGTACGTTCGGCCAAGGGCCACGACATCGATGCCACCGGGCTCTCGTACAAGGCCGGTGACGGCTTCAAGACCGCAGCCGCGGGGCGCTCGAACCAGTACGCGGTGTTCATCGACTCCACCGGCCGCAGCTACTCGGTGCCGGCGCATACGCTGCCGTCGGCACGGGGCCAGGGTGAACCGCTGACCGGTCGCCTGACCCCGCCGCCCGGTGCTTCGTTCGAGTGCGTGCTGATGCCCGAGGATGACGGCTTGTACGTGATTGCCTCCGATGCCGGCTACGGCTTCGTGGTCAAGGGCGAAGACCTGCAGGCCAAGAACAAGGCCGGCAAGGCCCTGTTGAGCCTGCCGAACAACGCCAAGGTGATCCTGCCGCGCCCGGTGGGCAACCGCGAGCAGGACTGGCTGGCGGCGGTGACCACCGAAGGGCGCCTGCTGGTGTTCAAGATCAGCGACCTGCCACAGCTGGGCAAAGGCAAGGGCAACAAGATCATCGGCATTCCGGGCGACCGCGTGGCCAGTCGTGAAGAATTTGTCACCGACCTGGCAGTGATTCCCGAAGGTTCGACCCTTGTATTGCAGGCCGGCAAGCGTACCCTGTCGCTCAAGGGCGATGACCTGGAGCACTACAAGGGCGAGCGTGGGCGGCGTGGCAACAAGCTGCCGCGCGGCTTCCAGCGGGTCGATGCGCTGCTGGTGGAAAACGTCGAATAAGCGACCTGGTGGCCGCAAACGGGTATTTTAGTGACCGTTTGCGGCTTAAACACTGGAGTCGCACGGAACTTTCGCGGATGATAGGCCCCTTGTGGTGCCAGCGTAGCTGTGTGCCCGACGTATTCATGAGTATCACTGCGGCAAGCCGTGTGGCGGCCGCCTGGATGGGATGATGACTTTTCTGCGCCTTCCATTTGTTCTACTGCTCAGTGGCGTGCTGGGCTTGGCCGGGTGCAGCATGCACCAGCCGGTAGCGCTGTATCAGCTCGACAGTGGCGAGCCGGGGCAACCTGGCCAGAGCAACGGCATGGCCGTGGTGCTGGGGCCGGTCTCGGTGGCCGACTACCTGCAACGCGAAACCCTGCTGCAACGCCAGCGTGACGGCAGCCTGACGGCGGCGACCGATGGTCGCTGGGCGGGCAGCCTGTCGGCCGATATCGACCAGTTGCTGGTGCGCCAGCTGGCCTGGCGCCTGGACAGCCAGCGTGTGGTGCTGGCACCGGCCAGCACCGGGTTCAACCCGGATGTGCAGGTGCTGCTGTCGATCACGCGCCTGGACTCGGGCGTTGGCCAGCCGGCGATCCTCGATGCCCAGTGGCGCTTGCTTGATCGTCGTGGCCAGGTGCGTGACAACCGCATCGTGCATTTCGAGCAGCCCCATGAAGGCAGCTCGGCGGCGCAGGTACAGGCGCAGGGGCAACTGCTTCAGCGTCTGGCCGAGCAGCTGAGCGTGGCGTTGAAGCCGTTGGCCAATCAGCCGCCGATCGTGCAGGAACAGCCGAAGAAGGCCACGCCGGTACAGCAGGTGCGCAAGGAGCCGGAGAAGCCGAAGATTCCGATGGCGACACCGATTCGTACCGAGATGGAAGTGTTCCGGTTTTAACCGGCCACAAAAAAGCCCGCAGCGATGCGGGCTTTTTTGTGGCCGGTTGAAACCGGCTCCTACGGGGCCTCAGGTCTTGATCTGGCGCTCGTGCATCCGTGCCAGCTGGCGCTCCAGCATCGACGGATACGGCTCCATCAGGCGCTCCACACAGCACGCCCCTTCAGGGCTGGCAATCGGGCGGATGCGGGCACGCTGGCGAATCAGCGCATCATCACTGACCTTGCGCTCCACCAGCAGCAGGTTGCGGCTGTGTTGCGACAACGCCAGGGCATCCTGGGCCTTGTCGGTCAGCAGCAGGTCGATCTGGCTCAGGCCGTGCAGGTCTTCACCCAGCGCCAGGCCCAGCTGCAATTGCAGGGTAATCCCGCTGTCGGCCACTTCCACCTGCAACGCATGCCCCAGGGCACGCAGCAGTTCGCCACAGCAGATGGCGTTGGTCAGGTAGTCCTCGCCGCTTTCCGAGCTGTGGAACAGCAGCAGCGTGCTGCCATCGTTGAGTGTGTGCACTTCGCTTTCATACAGCGACGCGGCCTGGTCGAGGCAGTCGCGGTAGCGGTCCAGCAGTTCGGTCAGACGTGCCCGAGGCAGGCGGCGCAGTTGCTCCTGGGAGCCCAGTTGCACCGCCAGCACCGCACTGGCCTGCGGCTCGCGTGGCGCAGTGGGTACTACAGCCTGCGGCGCGGCATCGCTGTCGTCGCGCAGGTCGGCAAACGCCTCGTCGTCGTCTTCATCATGCGCTACAGGCCTGGGCAGCGCCGGCTTGGGCTCCAGCGCCGGCTCGCGCAGGTTGCGCACCTGGAAGGCCGGCTGCGCTTCGTGTTCCTCGTAGTCGTCTTCTTCCTCGGGCTCTGCTTCAGGCTCCGGCGGTGGCGGGGCAAAGCGCGAATGCAGCTGGCGCGCCAGGTCGCCGATCTCGTCCTGGCGGTCGGTGGCCGGGGTGTAGGCATCCAGGTCGCGCAGCCACACCCGCAGTTGCAGCAGCGGCGTCGAAATGAAGCGCCCCAGGCGCAGGCTCAAGGCCAGGGCCAGGGCCAGCAGGATCGCCGCCAGAATGCCCATGCTCTGCAGGCTGATGGTCAGCGGCTGCTGGAACTGGCTCATGTCCAGGCTGATGCGCAGTTGCCCGGCCGTCACGTCCTGGAAGGTGATCTTGGTCTGGTACAGGCCCTCGACCTCGCCCAGCAGGCCGTTTTTCGGGCGCTGGCCGGCTTCGGCGAGGATCCGGTTGTCGACGCTGTAGATGGCGGCATGGGCCACCAGCGGGTTCTTCACCAGGTTGCCGAGCAGCACGTTGAGGCTGAGGATGTCGTTGGACACCAGCAGTTCGGTGGCAGACGTGGCGGTCTGCGTGGTCAGGCTCTGACCCAGGGCGTCGGCCTGCTCGTGCATGGCCTGCTTGAACTGCAGGCCCATGACCCCGGCGTAGATGACCAGCGCCAGCGCTACCAGAAACACGTTGTGGCAGGCGATCCGCAAGGCCAACGGCACACGGCGCTGGCGCAGGGCACGGAAGATCAGCAGGAAGAAATTGTCGGTTTTAACTGGCGTGGGCCGGTTCACAGAGCGCGGCTCTTTATGTCGGAGAAGGTGCTGCGCAGTATAGCGACAGGGCATGGGCCGGCAAAGTATCGACTGCGCCCGATGGTCTGCGAAAGTGGGTAGAATGCGCGTTTTGTCACTGTGTCGGAGCCCGTTTTGCGCGAAATCGTTCTGATTAACATCACCGGCGAGGACCGTCCGGGTCTCACCGCGGCCATTACCGGCGTGCTCGCCCAGGGCGGGGTGAACATCCTCGACATCGGCCAGGCGGTCATCCACGACACGCTGTCGTTCGGCATCCTGGTGGAAATCCCCAGCACCGAGCAGGCCAGCGCCGTGCTCAAGGACATCCTCTTCACCGGGTACAAGCTGGACCAGCAGGTGCGCTTCACCCCGGTTTCCGAGCAGGACTACCAGCAGTGGGTCGACGGCCAGGGCAAGGCCCGCCACATCGTGACCCTGCTGACGCGCAAGGTCACTGCCGAGCAGTTGCAGCGGGTGAGCTCCATCACCGCCCAGTACGGGTTGAACATCGACCATATCGACCGTCTGTCGGGTCGTATCGCGTTGGACACCCCGGCCGACCAGGGCAAGGGCTGCATCGAGTTCTCCGTGCGTGGCGAGCCGGCCGACCCGCAGGCCCTGCGTGCCGAGTTCCTCAGCGTGGCGCAGGAGCTGAACGTCGACATCGCCTTCCAGCAGGACTCGCTGTTCCGCCGCAACCGTCGCCTGGCGGTGTTCGACATGGACTCCACCCTGATCGAGGCCGAGGTCATCGACGAGCTGGCCAAGGCGGCAGGCGTGGGCGAGCAGGTGTCGGAAATCACCGAGCGTGCCATGCGTGGCGAGCTGGATTTTCGTGCCAGCTTCAAGGAGCGCCTGGCGCTGCTCAAGGGCCTGGACGTCAACGTGCTGGACGAGATCGGTGCTTCGCTGCGCCTGACCGAGGGCGCCGAGGTGCTGTTCGCCGAGCTCAAGCGCCTGGGCTACAAGACCGCGATCCTGTCGGGTGGCTTCACCTACTTTGCCAAGCAGCTGCAGGCCAAGCTGGGCATCGACTATGTGTTTGCCAACGAGCTGGAAGTGGTGGACGGCAAGGTGACCGGCGTGGCCGTGGAGCCGATTGTCGATGCGCAGCGCAAGGCTGACCTGTTGACCGAGCTGGCACGCAAGGAAGGCTTGCAGATGGAGCAGACGATTGCCGTGGGCGACGGTGCGAACGACCTGCCGATGCTGGCGATTGCCGGCCTGGGCGTGGCGTTCCGGGCCAAGCCGCTGGTCAAGCAGTCGGCCAAGCAGGCGATCTCGACGCTGGGGCTGGATGGGGTGCTGTACCTGCTGGGCTTCAGGGATCGCGACGGTCGCGACTGAGAAAGCGCGGCCGCTGCGCGGGTCAAGCCCGCTCCCACAGGTTTGCCATCGCTTCAGAAGGCCGTGCAGCCCCTGTGGGAGCGGGCTTGACCCGCGATGAGGCCCGACAGCCAGGCACAAAAAAGCCCGCATCGCTGCGGGCTTTTTGTTGGGTCAGGCGTGCTGCGCCGGCAACCCCAGGCATTCGCCCATGTTCACCACCGACCCCGCACCCAGCGATTCGGCCCACTTCACCTGCTCTGGCCCGAACAGCACGACAGCCGTCGAACCCAGCTTGAAGCGGCCCAGCTCGGCGCCTTTTTCCAGGTGGATCGGTGCACGCGCTGCCTCGTCGTAGCGGAAGGTCTTCAGCTCGCGCTTGGGCGGCGTGACCAGCCCGGCCCATACCGTCTCGACCGACGCCACGATCATCGCGCCCACCAGCACCACGGCCATCGGCCCGCGCTCGGTATCGAACAGGCACACCACGCGCTCGTTGCGCGCAAACAGCTCCGGCACGTTTTCGGCGGTGGTCTGGTTGACCGAGAACAGCCGCCCCGGCACGTAGATCATCTCGCGCAGGGTACCGGCCAGCGGCATGTGCACGCGGTGGTAGTCCTTGGGCGACAGGTAGATGGTGGCGAATTCGCCGCCCATGAACGGCGCAGCATTGGCCGGGTCGCCGCCCAGCAGCTCAAGGGCGCTGAAGCTGTGGCCCTTGGCCTGGAAGATGCGGCCATGCTCGATCGGGCCCAGCTGGCTGACAGCGCCGTCGGCCGGGCACAGGATCGCCCCCGGGGTCTGGTCCAGCGGGCGGGCATCCGGCTTGAGCGCGCGGGTGAAGAATGCGTTGAAGTGCTCGTAGGCGGTCAGGTCTTCGACCTGGGCCTGGGACATGTCGACCTGGTAGCGCTTGGCGAACCAGGCGGTGAAGGCATTCTTGAACCATTTCACGCGGCATTCGGCCACGCAGCCGGCCAGGCGCGACAGCAGGTGGTGGGGCAGCAGGTACTGGCTGATGATGAACAAGCGGGATTTCATTGAATTTCCTTAAACTTCTACAGGCGTGTCGGGGTGGTTGCCCCATTCGCCCCATGAGCCGGCATAGGCCTTGACCCGTGGGTAGCCCAGGTGTTTGGCCACAAGATAGGTGAAGCCGGAGCGGTGGTGGGTCTGGCAGTGGGTAATCACTTCCTTGTCGCGGGTGATGCCCAACTGCTCGAGGATCTGGGGCATGTCCTTGCGGATGCGCAGGTGATCGTTCTGGTCCATGCCGGCTGTCCACTCGAAGTTGACCGCGCCCGGGACGTGTCCGCCCTTGGCGGCCAGCACTTTCTCGCCGCGGTATTCCTGCGGGCTGCGGGCATCCCAGACCGCCAGGTCGGCAGCGCCCAGGCGGCTTTGCAGGTATTCGCGGGTGGCGGTGGGGGCTTCGTGCAGGGTCAGGCTGACGCTGCCGGCAGCGGGCGCGGGCACATCGGTCGAGAGCTCGCCGGTCCAGCCCAGCGCGCCACCGTCGAGGTAGTGATAGCGGGTATGGCCGATCACATCCAGCAACCAGATGAAGCGCCCGGCCCAGCCGCCGCCTTCGTCGTCATACACCACATACACGGCGTCCGGGTTGTGCCCCAGCTCGCCGAACAGCTTTTCCAGGTCGCCTTGGCTCGGCAGCAGCCCGGGCGCCGGTGGCTGGCCCAGCTGGGTGCGCTTGGGGTCGACGAAGCGCGCACCGGGAATGTGCCCGCTGCCATAGCGTTTCGTGCTGGTCAGGTCGACCAGGATCAGCCCCGGCGCATCCAGGCGGGCTTGCAGGTCGGCGGGTTCAATCACCAGGGGCAAGCCGGAAAAGTCAGTCATCCAGAGTCTCCAGATCGGAACAGAGTGGGCGATTGTAGCGCATGGGTCAGGTGCTGCGGTTGCTGAAGGCGGTGAGGGCGCGCTCGATGCACTGGGCGGTCTTGCCGAACGCCTGCACGCTGATCTCCGAGAACGGGCCGCCGCCCTGGTCGGCCAGCACCACCATCACCACCTTGCCGTTGCTCGACAGCGAGCGCAGCAGCAGGTGCTGGCCACGGAACAGCACGCGCAGGGTGCCGGGCAGCAGGGCACCGAACTGGGCATAGTTGTCCGGGGTCAGGCGCAGTTGTGCCGACTGGGTCAGCAGGCGTTGCAGCAGCTTGCTCTGGGCGAGCGGCACCACCAGGCCGCCGGCCTCGGCGGGCAGCCCGGCGATCTGGTGCACGCGCAGGTGGGTCATGCCCTTGTCGGCCATCAGCATCATCACCCGCTGCATGCCGCAGGCCACCAGGGCATCGCGGGCGTAGGTGGTCAGGTGCATGGCGTTGGTGAATGCACTGGGCTCCACCAGCAGGTCGGCGCAGTACTTGCGCCAGGCCCCCAGCGATTCGGTCGAGGGCACGTCGGCAGGCCGCAGGCGGCGGTGCACGTAGTGCGAGCCGGTCGGCCAGATCAGCGATTCGGCGGGGTGGTAGAGGTCGTCGTCGGCGTGCAGGCGCGCACTGTTGGCGGCCTGCTGGTGCACCTGTTGCTGCACGTCGCTCAGCGGCACCTGCAGGTACAGGCTGGTCAGGCGTTGCCAGCGCTGGCTGTGCGGGCAGTCCCAGGCGTGCTGCGCCGCCAGGGCCAGGCCGTTGGCCAGCAGCACGGTGTTGGCCGGCTGGTTGAGCCAGCGGCGCAGGGCCGGGTCGGCGTCCAGCAGCTGTTGCTGGCGCAGCGGGTTGTCGTGCAGGCGGGCGATGTGCATGACCTTGACCAGCAGGCGGCGTTCTTCGCTGAGCACGTGGTAGCCCTGGGTGACCCAGTTGGGCAGGCGCCAGTAGTCGGCCAGGGCGCGGCACAGCGCCAGCAGGGGTACACCGAACAGTTCGCGCTCCACGCGCAGGGCCGGCTCGCCGCGGTGCACCACGCGCACTTCCCATTCCTCGATCAGCTTGGGGTGCGCCAGGGCCAGGGTCCACAACGGCGAGAGGAACAGCAGGCTGCCCCAGTGGATCTCCTGCCACAGCCGCGCCAGTTGGCTGGCGAACAGGCCGCTGGCCTGCTGGCTGGCATGCAGGCTGATCATCTGCAGGTGGCGCAGGGCCTTGGGGATCTGCGCCGGCGGCGCGGTGGGCAGGCGCAGCAGCAGTTCTTCGGCGCGCTTGAGGCCAAGCCGGTTGAGGGCGATTTCCAGGCTTTCGGCCGGCTCGGCCATGCTGGCGTGGGTATGCCGGTTGGCTTCGCGCATCACGCTGAGCACCAGCGCGGGGCTGTCCTGCATCAGGTCGGCGATGTCACGCAGCGAGCGGCGGCTGTCGCCGATGGCGGCTTTTACCCGCTCGTGACTGTCCAGCGGCACCGGCAGTTGCACGCTGTCGAGCAGTTTGATCCAGGCGTCTAGGGTCTTTGGAATTTGAGTTGGCACGTGAGTTCACTAGGCATGCTGGGAGGTGGCCGAACTGGCTTTTCGCCTTGACTGGCTATAGTCTGGCGCAGAACTGCCGATAAGTAGAAGAAGAGTTTTACGAACTTCCGCCCCCGACCCTGACCACGACAGTAAGTGCTTCCAATCTATGGCTAAAATTATCGGCATCATTGTCGTATTCGCGAGCGTGCTTGGCGGATACGTTCTTTCTCACGGCAAGATCGCGGCCCTGATTCAGCCTTTCGAGGTGCTGATCATCGGCGGTGCCGCCTTTGGTGCGTTCCTGCAGGCCAACCCCGGCTACATGACCATGCACGTGATCAAGAAGTCGCTGAGCATGTTCGGCTCGCGCTTCTCGCACACCTTCTATATAGAAGTGCTGGGCCTGATCTACGAGATCCTCAACAAGAGCCGGCGCGAAGGCATGATGGCGATCGAGGGCGATATCGAAGACGCCGCGGCCAGCCCGATCTTCGCCAAGTACCCGGCGGTACTCAAGGATGAGCGCATGACCGCGTACATCTGCGACTACCTGCGCATCATGTCCACCGGCAACATGGCCCCGCACGAGCTCGAAGGCCTGTTCGACATGGAACTGCTGAGCATGAAGGAAGAGCTCGACCACCCGTCCCATGCCGTGACCGGCATCGCCGACGGCATGCCCGGCTTCGGTATCGTGGCGGCGGTACTGGGTATCGTGGTGACCATGGCCTCGCTGGGCGAAGGCGACCAGAAGTCCATCGGCCTGCACGTGGGTGCGGCGCTGGTGGGTACCTTCTTCGGTATTCTGGCGGCCTACGGCTTCTTCGGCCCGCTGGCCACCTCCCTGGCCCACGACGCCAAGGAAGAGGTCAACGTGTACGAGGCGATCAAGGCCGCACTGGTGGCGTCGGCCTCCGGCATGCCGCCATCGCTGGCGGTGGAGTTCGGTCGCAAGGTGCTGTTCCCCAAGCACCGTCCAAGCTTTGCCGAGCTGGAACAAGCAGTTCGCGGTCGCTGATCCATGGAAAACAATCAGCCGATCATCATCAAGCGCGTAAAGCGCTTCGGCGGCGGCCATCACGGCGGCGCCTGGAAAATCGCGTTCGCCGACTTCGCCACGGCGATGATGGCGTTCTTCCTTGTGCTGTGGCTGCTGTCCACCGCCACGCCCGAGCAGAAGATCGCGATTGCCGGCTACTTCAAGGACCCCATCGGGTTCTCCGAGAGTGGCACCCCGTACATCATCGACCTGGGCGGCTCGCCGGAGCTGGCCCCGGAAAAGACCATCAACCCTGAAGTGCAGTCCGAGCCGACTCCTGACACCAGCATCCAGCTGGACAAGGACGCGGTCGAGAGCATGGCCGAGCAGGTCGAGAAAGACCGCTTGAACCTGGTGCTGCAGGAGCTGCAGAACAAGGTCGAAGAGAACCCGCAACTGCAGAAGTTCAAGGACCAGATCCTGTTCGAGATCACCCAGGACGGCCTGCGCATCCAGATCATGGACGCCGAGAACCGGCCGATGTTCGACCTGGGCAGTGCGCGCCTGCAGCCGTACTTCGAGGACATCCTGCTGGCCATGGCCGACACTATCAAGGCGGTGCCGAACAAGATCAGCATCAGCGGCCACACCGATGCCAAGCCCTACGCCGGCACCGGTGATTACGGCAACTGGGAGCTGTCGGCCAACCGTGCCAACGCGGCGCGTCGGGCGCTGGTGGCCGGTGGCTATCCGGATGCCCAGGTGGCGCGGGTGGTGGGGTATGCATCGTCGTCGCTGTTCGACCGCGAGAACCCGCTCAACCCGGTGAACCGTCGTATCGACATCATCGTGCTGACCAAGAAGGCCCAGCGCACCATCGAGGGCGAACAGACCTCGCCGACGCCGCCGGACGCAGCCCAGCCGGGCGCGGCACCTGCGCCGGGCGCTGCGGCACCGACGCCCGAGCCCGAGCCGATGCAGCCGCGTGAACTGCGCGAGAAGCTGAACATCTTCGAGGATGGCGTGTTGAAGATGGACGAGCCCAACAAGCCGCAGTGAGCCGGCAGCCGACAACGCCCGCATGGAGTGATCCGTGCGGGCGTTGTGCTGTGTGGGGTTCGGCATTTCAGTAGCCGCGACCGATGCTGGCCTTGAGCTCGGCCTGGAAGTGCTGGGCATTGCAGCGATTGTCGCCGGGTGCGGCCTGCGTGGGCAGGTTGAGGGCACGGCCAAGGGTGTGTTCCAGGCGGTACGCGCTGACGAACAGGTCCAGGTCGGTGGCTTGCGCCATGGTCGGCAGTTCGCCCAGGTAGGTGGGGCTGGCCGGCTCGCCCAGCTGGAACGTGGCGACCCGTCGGTCGGCCAGCGCTGCGGCGCCCAGGGCGAAGGGCACCCACCAGGCGCCGCAGGTGTTGCCCGACACCAGCACGATCAGGTGGGTGCAGCCGTGCAGGCTGCGGCTGATGAGGGTGGTGAGGGTGCAGGCATCGTCGGCCTGGGGGTCGATGGCCTCCAGGCAGGTGGCCAGGCCCTCGAGGCGCAGGTGCTCGCCGATGGCCATGGCGGCGGCCAGGTCGTTGCGGCAGTAGAGGAGTGAGACTGGCATCCGGAGGTCCCTGGTGGGCGCAAATCTGGTGCGGGATACCTTTGATGATTACGACGCGTGGTGCAAGGCGTGGGATTGAATCAGGAGGTGGACTACATGCCTGGGTGAAAAGGCCTACAAATGTGTTGCGACAACTGACGCCTTCGCCGGCAAGGCCGGCTCCTACAGGTGTCCGCGTAAGGCGAATCTTCGGAATTTCCCTATTCCCTGTAGGCCCCTTCCCAATCATACTTTTGCCGCTTTCCCGCCATTGCGGTGGTCACGGTAGCGCTCTAGTCTGCGTTGCGTCGTTGGTGTTCAACGACCGGTTTTGACAGGCCGTTACTGATTTCGGACCACATGTGCATCGCTTTATGGCGGCTGTGCGTGGGGCACTTCGTGTGCGCCGAGTTCCGGTATCCTCGGTCTGTCAACCCGCGTACAGCTGCCACCTATTTGTTTGACAGCAAAGCGTGGTAGCTCCACTGATACTGGAGTTGGTCATGTTGAAAATCGTCCCCGATCCACCCCAATACGCCAATCTGCCCCTCGAAGACATCCTCTCGTGCACTGATCGCGAGCGCTGCGCGCTCGTTCGCCGGCAAGTCCGGCTCCTACAAAGGCTCGCAGTACCTGTAGGAGCCGGCCTTGCCGGCGAAGACGCCCGTAGAGCCAATTAAGAAAGTCGTCGGGAGATAACAGATGGAAAACAGCTCAGTCTTCAAGACACTAGGCGTCGGCACTTTCGGCGAAGGCGAGGGTGGCCCCACCGCCGAGCGCCTGTTTCGCGTGCAAGCCGGGCACAACGCCGACTTCGCGCTGGAGCAATCGGCCCTGCTGCTCAGTTGCGCCTACAAGCTCACCTTGCAAGCCGGCATCGAGCCGGATGGCACGCTTGTCTGGGCGGCACATTACCTGAGCGGCATGTCCAAGGCCCTGGTCGAGGATGTGGCGCACGCTATGTTCATCGAACAAACGCCTGCGCCATGACCGTCAGTAGCTGTCCTGCGGCAGGCTGGCAATGATCGAGCGATAGCTGTTCATGCGCTGCTGCTGCACGCGCCCGTCTTCCAGCGCCTTGAGCAGCGCACAGCCCGGCTCGCGGTCGTGCTTGCAGTCGCGGAAGCGGCAGGTGCCGATCAGGTCGTTGAACTCGATGAAGCCGGCCTCCACGTCCGCCCGGCTCACGTGCCCCAGGCCGAACTCGCGAATGCCCGGCGAGTCGATCAGCTCACCGCCACCCGGGAAGTGATACAGCCGCGCGGTGGTGGTGGTGTGCTGGCCCTGGCCCGACCACTCCGACAGCTCGCCTACGCGGGTGTAGACATCGGGCAGCAGGCTGTTGACCAGCGACGACTTGCCCACCCCGGACTGGCCGACGAACACGCTGATGTGCCCATCGAGCAAGGTCTGCAACTGCTGCATGCCGTCGCCATGGTGCGCCGACACTTCCAGCAGCGGGTAGCCCAGCTGACGGTACACCGCCAGCAGCGCATTCAGCGCCGGGGCGTTCTGCTCGTCGATCAGGTCGGCCTTGTTCAGCAGCAGCAGCGGGCGGATACCGGCATGCTCGGCGGCCACCAGGTAACGGTCGATCAGGTTGGCATGCGGCTCGGGGGCCGGGGCGAACACGATCACGATCAGGTCGACGTTGGCCGCCACCGGCTTGAGCTGGCCACGGCTGTCGGGGCGGCACAGCTCGGTGCTGCGCGGCATCTGCGCCACGATCACGCCGATACCCTGGTTGCCGGCGCGCCATACCACCTTGTCACCAGTGACCAGCGCCGGCAGGTTGGCGCGCAGGTGGCAACGGAACACCTGGCCGGCCACGTCGCCGTCCTGTGCTTCGACTTCTACCTGCACGCCGAAGTGTGCAATCACCAGGCCCAGTTGTTCAGGCCCCAGGTCGCCGCCTTCGAGGGTGTCCAGCGTGTGCTGTTCGCGTTTGGCAGCGCGGGCGGCGCGCTCACCCTGGATTTTTTCGATGCGCCAGTTCTGGCGGCGATTGAGCTGGCGTTTGGCCATGTAGGTCTCGTTTCGTCAAGCAAAGCATGTGAGGGTGCAACGGCGTCGAGTCTAGCACGCTCCACTAGGCTAAACTGCGCGCCTACCGAGGAGCAGAATCATGCAGAACCCACAGAACCTGATCTGGATCGATCTGGAAATGACCGGCCTGGATCCGGACAGCGACGTCATCATTGAGATGGCCACCATCGTCACCGACAGTGACCTGAACACCCTGGCCGAAGGCCCGGTGATCGCCATCCACCACAGTGACGAGGTGCTGGCGCGCATGGACGAGTGGAACACCCGTACCCACGGCAACTCCGGCCTGACCCAGCGCGTGCGCGAGAGCAAGGTGAGCATGGCCGAGGCCGAGGCCGAGACGATCCGCTTCCTGGAGCAGTGGGTGCCCAAGGGCAAGTCGCCGATCTGCGGCAACAGCATCTGCCAGGACCGTCGCTTCCTGTACCGCCACATGCGCGAGCTGGAGAATTTCTTCCACTACCGCAACCTGGACGTGTCCACCCTCAAGGAGCTGGCCGCACGCTGGGCTCCCGAGGTGCGCGACAGCTTCAAGAAGGGTGGCACGCACCTGGCGCTGGACGATATTCGCGAATCCATCGCCGAGCTGCGCCACTACCGCGAGCACTTCATCAAGTTCTGACCCGCACTGCGCCAACAATCGTTGGCGCGCCCCCTTTTGGTGCCTGGGGCAACTGGGTAGACTGCGCGCCTCTTTGCACGGACCTGCGCCATCATGCTGTTGATGCTCTATTTGATCGCCATTACCGCCGAAGCCATGACCGGGGCGCTGTCGGCCGGGCGGCGCGGCATGGACTGGTTCGGCGTGGTGCTGATCGCCTGCGTCACGGCCCTGGGCGGAGGCTCGGTGCGCGACGTGCTGCTGGGCCACTACCCGCTGACCTGGGTGAAGCACCCGGAGTACCTGGTGCTGACCAGCGTGGCGGCCTTGATCACCATTTTTATCGCGCCGCTGATGCGCCACCTGCGTTCGCTGTTTCTGGTGCTCGATGCGCTGGGGCTGGTGGCGTTCACCCTGATTGGCTGCATGACGGCGCTGGAAATGGGCCAGGGCATGCTGGTGGCGTCGATCAGCGGGGTGATCACCGGCGTGTTTGGCGGCATCCTGCGGGATATCTTCTGCAACGACATTCCGCTGATCTTCCGGCGTGAGCTGTATGCCAGCGTGTCGTTTCTGGCGGCGTGGTTCTACCTGGGGTGCGTGTACTTCAAGGTGCCGGGGGAGCAGGCGATTCTGCTGACGCTGTTTGGCGGGTTGCTGCTCAGGCTGCTGGCGATACGGTTTCGCTGGGAAATGCCGAAGTTCCAGTACAACGACGAGCATTGAGGGCTTCTTCGCGGGTCAAGCCCGCTCCCACAGGATCACCACAGTTCTTGAAACCGGTGCTGTCCCTGTGGGAGCGGGCTTGACCCGCGATGGTCGCGCTGCAGACCTAAAGCCGTGCCTGATGCTGACGCAGCGCCCACTCCACATGCTCCCTCACCAGCTCCGACGGATACTCCCGCCGCGCCTGGAGCGCCTCCAGCACCGGTATGGTCGAGGGCGCATTGCCCAGCCCCACCGCCAGGTTGCGCAACCATCGCTCATACCCCGCCCGGCGCAGCGGCGAGCCTTCGGTGCTGGCCAGAAACGTCTCTTCATCCCACAGGAACAGCTCCGCCAGCCCGGCGTTGTCCAGCCCGTGGCGCGGCTTGAAATCCGCTTCACCGGTGGGCCGGGCAAAGCGGTTCCACGGGCACACGATCTGGCAATCGTCACAGCCGAACACCCGGTTGCCGATCAGCGGCCGCAGCTCTTCGGGGATCGCGCTCTTCAGTTCTATGGTCAGGTACGAAATGCAGCGCCGCGCATCCAGCACATACGGCCCCACGAAGGCCTGGGTGGGACAGATGTCCAGGCATGCACTGCACCGCCCGCAATGCTCGGTGGCCTGTGCCTCGTCCACCGGTAGCGGCAGGTCGATGAACAGCTCGCTGAGGAAGAAGTAGCTGCCCGCCTTGCGGTTGAGCAACAAGGTGTTCTTGCCGATCCAGCCCAGCCCAGCCTGTTCGGCGATGGCCTTTTCCAGCACCGGCGCGCTGTCGACGAAGGCGCGGAAGCCGAACGGCCCGATGTCTTTCTGGATGCGCTCGGCCAGGTGCTGTACGCGCTTGCGGACCAGCTTGTGGTAGTCGCGCCCCAGCGCATAGCGCGAGATGTAGGCCTTTTCGGGCTGGGCGAGCATCTGCGCCATCTGCGTGTCGCCCGGCAGGTAGTCCATGCGCAGCGACACCACGCGCAAGGTGCCCGGCACCAGCTCGTCGGGGTGCGAGCGTTTGCTGCCATGGGCGCCCATGTACTCCATCTCGCCGTGATAGCCCTCGGCCAGCCAGCGTTCCAGGTGTTTTTCGTGTTCGCCCAGCTCCACACCGGCAATGCCGACGTGCGCAAAGCCCAGTTCACGGCCCCAATCCTTGATCGATTGGGCGAGGGCGGGTAGATCGAGGGGGGAAGCAGACATGCGAAATAGGGCAACGATGACTCAGGTGCGTATAATTCTGCCAGACATCGGAGCCGAACGACGCATGCCTCAGACCAAACACCCTGCAAATCAGCCATTGGTGCTCACCAGCGTCACCCTGGCGAGCCTCGCGCCGCGCTCGAATGCCGCACACAAGGGCGACTTCGGCCATGTGCTGGTGGTCGGTGGCGACCGTGGCACGGGCGGTGCGGTGCTGCTCAGTGCCGAGGCGGCGCTGCGCTGCGGCGCCGGCCTGGTGTCACTGGCCACCCGCAGCGAGCAACTGCCCGCCGCGCTGGCCCGCCTGCCCGAGGTGATGAGCCTGGGCGTGCATTCGGCCAACCAGTTGATGGCGCCGATTGAACGCGCCACCGTACTGGTGGTCGGACCCGGACTGGGGCAGGCCGCCTGGGGGCGCAGCCTGCTCTCGGCGGTGGTGCCGGCCAGGCACGCCCAGGTGTGGGATGCCGATGCGCTGAACCTGCTGGCGCAAGCACCCTTGCCGCTGGCGGCGGGCAGCATCATTACCCCGCATCCGGGAGAGGCGGCGCGCCTGCTGGGGATTTCCACCGAAGCGGTGCAGGCCGATCGCTCCTGGGCGGCGCTCAAGCTGGCGCGCAAGTACGCGGCGGTGTGTGTGCTTAAAGGCGCCGGCACGCTGGTGGCCGACCCGGCCGGGCAATTGGCACTGTGCCAGCGCGGTCACCCGGCCATGGCCGGTGCCGGCCTGGGCGATGTGCTCAGCGGCGTGCTGGGTGCGCTGCTGGCCCAGGGCATGCCGGCCTGGGACGCCGCCTGCCTGGGGGTGTGGCTGCACGCCTGTGCCGGCGAGCGCCTGGGCGTACAAGGTCGCGGGCTGGCGGCCAGCGACCTGATACCGGTCATTCGTCAAGTTCTGGAGGAGCATTCAGCGTGTCAGGTGTAACCCTGTTTATGGCCGACGAAGCGGCCATGTGTGAGTTCGGTGCCCGTATCGCCCAGGTGACCAAGGGTCACGGCGTGATTTTCCTCGAGGGTGACCTGGGGGCCGGCAAGACCACCCTGTCACGGGGCATCATCCGTGGTCTGGGACACACCGGCGCGGTGAAAAGTCCTACCTTCACTGTGGTTGAGCCCTACGAGATTGGCGACATTCGTGCCTTCCATTTCGACCTGTATCGCCTGGTCGATCCGGAGGAGCTGGAGTTCATGGGCATTCGCGACTACTTCGAAGACGACGCCCTGTGCCTGTTCGAGTGGCCCCAGAAGGGGGCGGGCATTTTGCCAAAGCCCGACCTGACCATTACCATAAGCCCCCAGGCGGACGGGCGTTCGCTGAACCTGTTGCCGCAGGGCTCTCGCGGTGAAGCCTGGTGTGCCGCTCTGGCCTTGGAAATCAATTAGAAAATGGGGATAGGTATGCGCTTTCGCGCACTGTTTGGCGTTGTAGGACTGCTGCTGGCGGCAGTAACCGTCGATGCCTTCGCGATCACGCAAGTCAAGAGTGTCCGTTTATGGCGTGCGCCGGACAACACACGCCTGGTGTTCGACCTGTCCGGCCCGGTGCAGCACAGTGTGTTCACCCTGACGGCCCCGGATCGCCTGGTGATCGACATCAATGGCGCAACCCTGGGTGCGCCTTTGAACGTGTCCACCTCCAATACCCCGATCACCAGCGTGCGCTCGGCGCAGCGCACCCCTACCGACCTTCGCGTGGTCATCGACCTGAAAAAGTCGGTGACGCCCAAGAGCTTCACCCTGGCGCCCAACGCCCAGTACGGCAACCGTCTGGTGGTCGACCTGTTCGATCAGGAATCCGACGCCACGCCACCCACCCCGACCCCGTCGGTGGCCACCACGCCGGCCGTGCCGGTGACCCCCACGCAGCCGGCGATCAAGCTGACCCCGGTGCCAAGCGGCAAGCGTGACATCGTGATCGCCATCGATGCCGGTCACGGCGGCGAAGACCCGGGTGCGTCCGGCTCGCGCGGCCAGCATGAGAAAGACATCGTGCTGGCCATCGCCAAGGAACTGCAGCGCCAGATCAACAGCGAGAAGGGCTTTCGCGCCGAGCTGACGCGTACCGGCGACTACTTCATCCCGCTGCGCAAGCGTACCGAGATTGCGCGCAAGAAGGGCGCCGACCTGTTCATCTCGATCCACGCCGACGCCGCGCCGTCCAAGGCGGCCTTCGGTGCCTCGGTGTTCGCCCTGTCCGACCGTGGCGCCACGTCCGAGACGGCGCGCTGGCTGGCCGACAGCGAAAACCGCTCCGACCTGATCGGTGGTGCCGGCAACGTCAGCCTCGACGACAAGGACCGCATGCTTGCGGGCGTGCTGCTCGACCTGTCGATGACCGCCTCGCTCAGCTCCAGCCTCAACGTGGGGCAGAAGGTGCTGGGCAATATCGGCCGGGTCACGCCGCTGCACAAGCGCCGCGTGGAACAGGCCGGGTTCATGGTGCTCAAGTCGCCGGACATCCCGTCGATCCTGGTGGAAACCGGGTTCATCTCCAACGCCAACGAGGCCTCCAAGCTGGCCACTGCCAGCCATCAGCAGGCCCTGGCACGCTCGATCCACAGTGGCGTGCGCCAGTTCTTCCAGCAGAACCCGCCGCCGGGCACCTACATCGCCTTCCTGCGAGACAGCGGCAAGATCGCCCAGGGCCCGCGCGAGCACACCGTGCGTCCGGGCGAGACCCTGGCCATGATCGCCGTGCGTTACCAGGTCAGCGTGGCCAGCCTGCGCAGCACCAACGGCCTTAAAACCGATGAGCTGAAGGTGGGCCAGAACCTCGACGTACCGGCCACCACGCTGGCTGGCCAGCCATGAGCAGCGGCGCTCGCATCGAGCTGCTCAGCCCGCGGCTTGCCAACCAGATCGCCGCAGGCGAGGTGGTCGAACGCCCGGCCTCGGTGATCAAGGAGCTGCTGGAAAACAGCCTCGACTCCGGCGCCCGGCGCATCGACGTCGAGGTGGAGCAGGGCGGGGTCAAGCTGCTGCGGGTGCGCGATGATGGCAGCGGTATCGCTGCCGACGACCTGCCGTTGTCCCTGGCGCGGCACGCCACCAGCAAGATCCGCGACCTGGAAGACCTCGAGCGGGTAATGAGCCTGGGCTTTCGCGGCGAGGCACTGGCGTCGATCAGCTCGGTCGCGCGCCTGACCCTGACCTCGCGCACCCGCGACGCCGACCAGGCCTGGCAGGTTGAAACCGAAGGCCGCGACATGTCCCCGCGGGTGCAGCCGGCAGCGCATCCGGTGGGTACCTCGGTCGAGGTGCGCGACCTGTTCTTCAATACCCCGGCCCGGCGCAAGTTCCTCAAGACCGAAAAAACCGAATTCGACCATCTGCAGGAAGTCATCCGGCGCCTGGCGCTGGCGCGCTTCGACGTGGCCTTTCATTTGCGCCACAACGGCAAGAGCGTCCTCAGCCTGCATGAAGCCCATGACGACACGGCCCGCGCACGGCGCGTGGCCTCGATCTGCGGCCCGGGCTTTCTGGAGCAGGCGCTGCCGATCGAGGTGGAGCGCAACGGCCTGCATCTGTGGGGTTGGGTCGGCCTGCCGACCTTCTCGCGCAGCCAGGCCGACCTGCAATACTTCTTCGTCAACGGCCGTGCCGTGCGCGACAAGCTGGTCGCCCACGCGGTGCGCCAGGCCTACCGCGACGTGCTGTTCAATGGCCGGCACCCGACCTTCGTGCTGTTTCTGGAGGTCGACCCCACCGGCGTGGACGTGAACGTGCACCCCACCAAGCACGAGGTGCGCTTTCGTGACGGGCGCATGGTGCACGACTTCCTGTACGGCACCCTGCACCGGGCGCTGGCCGATGTGCGCCCGCAGGATCACCAGCCGGGTGCAGCCGCTGCCCCCGAGGTGGAGCGCCCCAGTGGCCTGCAGGCCGGCGAGTTCGGCCCCCAGGGCGAGATGCGCCTGGCCGCCAACCTGCTCGAACAGCCTCCGGCGCAGCCGATGCTGAACACGGCGGGCGGCGCCGCGGGCAGTGGCTCGGGCGCCGGCTACCAGTACCAGTACACCCCGCGTCCGGCACAGGCATTGCCCGCGGCCGAGGCCCAGGGGGTGTATCGCGAATTCTTCGCCCCGCTGCCCGGCAGCGAGCCGGCCAACCTGCCTCAGGGCCAGGGCGATATTCCGCCGCTGGGCTATGCGCTGGCGCAGCTCAAGGGCATCTATATTCTTGCCGAGAACGCCCAGGGCCTGGTGCTGGTGGACATGCATGCGGCCCACGAGCGGATCATGTACGAGCGGCTCAAGGTGGCCATGGCCAGCGAGGGCCTGAGCGGCCAGCCGCTGCTGGTGCCCGAGTCCCTGGCCCTGAGCCAGCGCGAAGCCGATTGCGCAGAAGAACACGCGGCGTGGTTCCAGCGCCTGGGCTTCGAACTGCAGCGCCTGGGCCCGGAAAGCCTGGCGATCCGGCAGATCCCTGCGTTGCTCAAGCAGGCCGAGGCCAATCGCCTGGTGCAGGACGTGCTGGCCGACCTGATGGAATACGGCACCAGCGACCGTATCCAGGCACACCTGAACGAGCTGCTCGGCACCATGGCCTGTCATGGCGCGATTCGCGCCAACCGGCGCCTGGCCCTGCCGGAAATGAACGGCCTGCTGCGCGACATGGAAAACACCGAGCGCAGCGGTCAATGCAACCATGGCCGACCGACCTGGACCCAGATGGGCCTGGACGATCTGGACAAACTGTTCCTGCGCGGTCGCTGATATGGCAGTTCGCAATCCCCCGGCCATCTTCCTGATGGGCCCCACCGCCGCCGGCAAGACCGACCTTGCCATCGAGCTGACCAAGGTGCTGCCGTGCGAGCTGATCAGTGTCGATTCGGCGCTGGTCTACCGCGGCATGGACATCGGCACCGCCAAGCCGTCCAAGGCGTTGCTGGCCGAGCACCCGCACCGGCTGATCGACATCCTCGACCCGGCCCAGAGCTATTCGGCAGCCGATTTTCGCCGCGATGCGCTGCAGGCCATGGCCGAGATCACCGCGCGCGGCAATATCCCGCTGCTGGTGGGCGGCACCATGCTGTATTTCAAGGCGCTGCTCGAAGGCCTGGCCGATATGCCTGCGGCCGATGCGCAGGTGCGTGCCGAGCTTGAAGCCGAGGCTGCACAGCTGGGCTGGCAGGCCTTGCACGCCCAGCTGGCGGCGGTCGACCCCGAATCGGCGGCGCGCATTCACCCCAACGATCCGCAGCGGTTGGTACGGGCGCTGGAGGTGTACCGGGTCAGCGGCATGACGATGACGTCACATCGCGAGCGTCAATCGGCGCAAAGTAGCGTCGCAGGCGCTTCGGGCCAGGAACAATTGCCCTATACTGTCGCCAGCCTGGCAATCGCCCCGCAGGATCGAAAGGTGCTGCACGAGCGAATTGCGCTACGATTTGGGCAAATGCTGGAACAGGGCTTCGTCGACGAGGTCCGATCACTGCGTGCCAGAAGTGACTTGCATGCAGGGCTGCCGTCTATACGGGCAGTCGGTTATCGCCAGGTCTGGGATCACCTTGATGGCAAGTTGAGTGCAGCTGAAATGCAGGAGCGCGGCATCATTGCCACTCGCCAATTGGCGAAGCGGCAGTTTACCTGGTTGCGCAGTTGGGCCGATCTGCACTGGTTGGACAGCCTGGCTTGCGACAATCTGCCACGCACCTTGAAATACCTGGGATCGGTCTCCATATTGGGCTGAGTCCCTGCAATTGCCGTCTACTCTTGGGGGTGGGGCGGCCTGAGCCATCATATTTCTTTGATTTTTTACTATTGATCCTTACAGGAGTGCGGCATATGTCAAAAGGGCATTCGCTACAAGACCCTTACTTGAATACTTTGAGAAAAGAGAAGGTCGGCGTTTCGATCTATCTGGTCAACGGCATCAAGCTGCAGGGCACGATCGAGTCGTTCGACCAGTTCGTGATTCTGCTGAAGAACACCGTCAGCCAGATGGTCTACAAGCACGCGATCTCGACAGTGGTGCCGGTTCGTCCGATTCGTCTGCCAAGCGCAGCCGACGCCGAACAGGGCGACGCTGAGCCAGGTAACGCCTGATAGGAGTCTGCTTTGTTCTTTGAGCGCCACGGTGGTGGTGAACGGGCAATCCTCGTTCACTTGGAAGGTCAGAGCCCTGAGGCGCGCGAAGACCCGCAGGAGTTCCGCGAGCTGGCCCTGTCGGCCGGTGCCGATATTGTCGCGTTCGCCAATGTGGCGCGACACCAGCCTACCGCCAAGTTCCTGATTGGCAGCGGCAAGGTCGAGGAATTTCGCGACCTGGTCAAAGCCGAACAGGCCGATTTGGTCATTTTCAATCACACCCTCACGCCCAGTCAGGAACGTAACCTCGAACGTATCTTCGAGTGTCGCGTGCTTGACCGCACGGGTCTGATTCTCGACATCTTCGCCCAGCGGGCACGTACCCACGAAGGCAAGCTGCAGGTCGAACTGGCCCAGCTCGAGCACATGAGCACGCGCCTGGTGCGCGGTTGGACTCACCTCGAGCGGCAGAAGGGCGGTATTGGTCTGCGCGGGCCGGGTGAAACCCAGCTCGAAACCGACCGGCGCCTGCTGCGCATACGCCTGCGCCAGATCAAGGGTCGCCTGGAGAAGGTGCGCAGCCAGCGCGAGCAGGCACGGCGCGGGCGCAAGCGCGCGGATATCCCCTCGGTGTCGCTGGTGGGGTACACCAACGCCGGCAAGTCCACTTTGTTCAATGCGCTGACCCAGTCCGAGGTGTATGCGGCCGACCAGCTGTTCGCCACCCTCGACCCGACCCTGCGTCGGCTCGAGCTGGATGACGTCGGGCCGGTGGTGCTGGCCGACACCGTGGGCTTCATCCGTCACCTGCCGCACAAGCTGGTCGAGGCATTTCGGGCTACGCTCGAAGAGTCGAGCAACTCCGACCTGCTGCTGCACGTGATCGACGCCCATGAGCCGGAGCGCATGGAGCAGATCGAGCAGGTCATGGCGGTGCTCGGCGAGATCGGTGCCGAAGGCTTGCCGATCCTCGAGGTGTATAACAAACTCGACCTGCTCGAAGGGGTCGAGCCGCAGATCCAGCGCGATGCCGACGGCAAGCCGCAGCGGGTATGGGTATCGGCCCGTGACGGTCGTGGCCTGGAGCTGGTGGGGCAGGCGATTGCAGAACTGCTGGGGGATGACCTGTTCATCGGTACCCTGCGCCTGGAACAGCGTTTCGCGCGGTTGCGCGCGCTGTTCTTCGACCTGGGGGCGGTGCAGAGCGAAGACCATGACGAAGACGGCAACACCCTGCTGGCGGTACGCTTGTCCCGGGTCGAGTTCAATCGCCTGGTAAGCCGCGAGGGGATGAAACCGCTGGAGTTCATCGAGCAACACACTTTGCAATACAAGCCCGACCTCGCGGTCGGGCAGCCGTGACAGGCATTCTGTAGCATTGGACGGCGCGCCGTGGGCGCGTCTTTGCTTTATCAGATGGAGAGCGCTATGGCTTGGAATGAGCCGGGTGGCAACTCGAACAATCAGGATCCTTGGGGTGGGCGCCGTGGTGGCGGCGACAAGAAGGGACCACCGGATCTCGACGAGGCCTTCCGCAAGCTGCAGGATAGCCTGAACGGCATGTTCGGCAGTGGCAAGAAACGGGGCGGCGACAGCGGCTCCGGCAAGGGTGCCGGTTTCGGTCTGCTGGGTATCGGCCTGGCCGTACTGGCGGCCATATGGCTGTACAGCGCCGTGTACGTGGTGGACGAACAGGAGCAGGCCGTGGTGCTGCGCTTCGGCAAATACTACGAAACCGTAGGGCCGGGCCTGAACATCTACTTCCCGCCGATCGATCGCAAGTACATGGAGAACGTCACCCGCGAGCGTGCTTATACCAAGCAGGGCCAGATGCTGACCGAAGACGAGAACATCGTCGAAGTGCCGCTGACCGTGCAGTACAAGATCACCAACCTGCAGGATTTCGTGCTGAACGTCGATCAGCCTGAAGTCAGCCTGCAGCACGCGACCGACAGTGCCCTGCGCCACGTGGTGGGTTCCACCTCGATGGACAAGGTGCTGACCGAAGGTCGTGAGCAGATGGCCGTGGAAATCAAGGAGCGTCTGCAACGCTTCCTCGACACCTACCGCACCGGTATCACCGTGACCCAGGTCAACGTGCAGAGCGCGGCAGCCCCGCGTGAAGTGCAGGAAGCCTTCGACGACGTGATCCGTGCCCGTGAAGACGAGCAGCGTGCGCGCAACCAGGCCGAGTCCTACGCCAACGGCGTGGTGCCGGAAGCCCGTGGTCAGGCGCAGCGCATCATCGAGGATGCCAACGGCTACCGCGATGAAGTGGTCTCGCGTGCCAAGGGTGAGGCCGACCGCTTCACCAAGCTGGTGGCCGAGTACCGCAAGGCTCCAGAGGTGACCCGTCAGCGTCTGTACCTGGACACCATGCAGGAAGTGTATAGCAACACCAGCAAGGTCCTGGTATCCGGCAAGGACGGTCAGAGCAACCTGCTCTACCTGCCGCTGGACAAGATGATCGACAGCCGCCGCAGTGGCAGCACCCCGGTCACCAGCGTCACGCCGTCGGCCAATGACGCCGCCAACCGTGCCGCCGCAGACCTGCAACAGCAACAGCGCGAGACGCGCTCCAGGGAGAGCCGCTGATGAGCAATAAATCCCTGATCGCCGTGATCGTCGCCGTGGTGCTGGCGATCGTCGCCTGGAACAGCTTCTACATCGTGGCCCAGACCGAACGCGCCGTGCTGCTGCAATTCGGCCGTGTGGTACAGGCCGATGTGCAGCCTGGCCTGCATGTGAAGGTTCCTTACGTCAACCAGGTGCGCAAGTTCGACGCGCGGCTGATGACCCTTGACGCACCGACCCAGCGGTTCCTGACCCTGGAGAAGAAAGCGGTGATGGTCGATGCCTACGCCAAGTGGCGCGTGCAGGACGCCGAGCGTTTCTACACCGCGACTTCGGGCCTCAAGCAGATCGCCGACGAACGTCTGTCGCGCCGTCTGGAAAGCGGCCTGCGCGACCAGTTCGGCAAGCGCACCCTGCATGAGGTGGTATCCGGTGAACGTGACGCGCTGATGGCTGACATCACCGCTTCGCTGAACCGCATGGCCAGCAAGGAGCTGGGCATCGAAGTGGTCGACGTTCGCGTCAAGGCCATCGACCTGCCCAAGGAAGTGAACCGCAGCGTGTTCGAACGCATGAGCACCGAGCGTGAGCGTGAAGCTCGCGAGCACCGCGCCAAGGGTAACGAGCTGGCCGAAGGCATCCGTGCCGACGCCGATCGTCAACGCCGCGTGTTGCTGGCCGAAGCCTATCGCGAGTCGGAAGAAACCCGTGGTGATGGTGATGCCCAGGCAGCAGCCATCTACGCCAAGGCCTATGGCCAGGACCAGGAGTTCTACGCGTTCTATCGCAGCCTGAAGGCCTACCGCGAGAGCTTCGCCGACAAGAGCGACGTGCTGGTGCTGGACCCGAGCAGCGAGTTCTTCCGCTTCATGGGCAAGACCAAACCGTAAGCATGCACACCCCGCCCGGCGGCTAAAACGTCGGGCGGGGTGCCTCCCGCGAGAAAACGGGTGTATGATGCGGCAGCCGGGAAATTCCCGGCTTTTTTGCGTCTGCAAGATCGATTGGCCTTTATCGGGCCCGGGCTTGTGGCGCACTTCAGGTTTTACGAGGGTATCGGTACTGCGGTTTCGCTGGAATCAGCGCTG
Organism: Pseudomonas sp. UBA7500; assembly: GCF_002478435.1. Lineage (NCBI taxonomy): Bacteria > Pseudomonadati > Pseudomonadota > Gammaproteobacteria > Pseudomonadales > Pseudomonadaceae > Pseudomonas > Pseudomonas sp. UBA7500. The sequence continues at coordinate 235,246 of NZ_DLNW01000003.1, forward strand.
CCCGTCATTGTGTGCCGATAGCTGCTTCACTCAAGGCTCGCCCGCGGGCAGGCCGCCCGGACCATAGGGGAAATGGCGTAATGGCAACGGTAGACCGCTGGCTGCTGCCAGATGGCATCGAAGAAGTACTGCCACCTGAGGCGGCGCGCATCGAGATCGCGCGTCGTCAGGTGTTGGACCTGTTCCAGAGCTGGGGTTACGAGTTTGTCGTGACCCCGCATATCGAGTACCTGGAATCGCTGCTCACCGGTGCCGGCCAGGACCTGGATCTGCGCACCTTCAAGGTCATTGACCCGCAATCCGGGCGGCAGATGGGCTTTCGGGCCGACATCACGCCACAGGTGGCGCGCATCGACGCGCACACCCTGCGCCGTGAAGGGCCGAGCCGCCTGTGCTATGCCGGCAGCGTGCTGCACGCCTTGCCACGTGCGCTGTCGACCTCGCGCAGCCCGATTCAGCTGGGCGCCGAGCTGTACGGCGATGCCAGCCCGGTCAGCGACGTCGAGGTCATCAGCCTGATGCTGGCCATGCTGCAACTGGCCGACGTGCCGGATGTGCACATGGACCTCGGGCATGTCGGTATCTACCGCGGCCTGGCCCGTGCGGCCGGCCTGTCGGGCGCGGTCGAGCAGCAGTTGTTCGACGCCCTGCAGCGCAAGGCCATCGACGAAGTGATCGAGCTGACCGCCACGCTGCCGGCTGACCTGGCCGGCATGTTGCGTTCGCTGACCGAGCTGTGCGGTGGGCGCGAAGTGCTCGAGCAGGCACGTGTGCGCCTGGGCCGTGCCCCGGCCGCGGTGCTGGCGGCGCTGGATGACCTGATGGCGATCGCCGAGCGCCTCGCCACGCGTTACCCCGAGCTGCCGCTGTATTTCGACCTGGGCGAGTTGCGCGGCTACCACTACCACACCGGTGTGGTGTTTGCCGCCTTCGTGCCAGGCGTCGGCCAGTCGATCGCCCAGGGCGGTCGCTATGACGACATCGGAGCGGACTTTGGCCGGGCACGCCCGGCTACCGGTTTCTCCACGGATTTGAAGACCCTGGTCACACTGGGGCGAGCCGAGGTGGTGTTGCCGTCTGGCGGGATCTGGATGCCCGACAGCAGCGATGCAGCACTTTGGCAGTTGGTCTGCCAATTGCGCAGTGAGGGCCAGCGGGTGGTTCAGGCGTTGCCTGGGCAGCCGCTGACCGCCGCCGTCGAGGCGGATTGCGATCGGCAATTGATTCAGCAAAACGGGCTTTGGCAGGTTCTGCCGCTGGCCATTTGAGATTCCACGCCGGCACGAGCCGGCGCCAAGTTTGCGCGAATGAGGACAAGTGTTATGGGTAAGAATGTCGTAGTCCTGGGCACCCAGTGGGGTGATGAGGGCAAAGGCAAGATCGTCGATCTGCTGACCGAACATGCTGCCGCCGTAGTGCGCTACCAGGGTGGCCACAACGCCGGCCACACCCTGGTGATCGACGGTGAGAAGACCGTGCTGCACCTGATCCCTTCGGGCGTGCTGCGCGAAGGCGTGCAGTGCCTGATCGGCAACGGTGTGGTGGTTGCTCCCGACGCCCTGCTGCGCGAGATCACCAAGCTGGAAGAGAAGGGCGTACCGGTGCGCGAGCGCCTGCGCATCAGCCCGTCCTGCCCGCTGATCCTGTCCTTCCACGTGGCCCTGGACCAGGCCCGTGAAAAGGCCCGTGGCGAGCTGAAGATCGGTACCACCGGTCGCGGCATCGGCCCGGCCTACGAAGACAAGGTTGCGCGTCGTGGCCTGCGTGTGGGCGACCTGCTCAACATGCCGCGCTTCGAAGACAAGCTGCGCGAGCTGGTGGACTACCACAACTTCATGCTGGTGGGTTACTACAAAGAGCCGGCCATCGAGTTCGAAAAGACCCTGGCCGAGTGCAAGGAATACGCCGAACTGCTCAAGCCGCTGATGCTGGACGTGACTGCCGAGCTGCACGACCTGCGTCGCGCCGGCAAGGACATCATGTTCGAAGGTGCCCAGGGTTCGCTGCTGGACATCGACCACGGTACCTACCCCTACGTGACCAGCTCCAACACCACCGCCGGTGGCGTTGCGACCGGTTCGGGCGTTGGTCCGATGTTCCTGGACTACATCCTGGGCATCACCAAGGCCTACACCACCCGCGTGGGTTCGGGCCCGTTCCCGACCGAGCTGTTTGACGACGTTGGTGCGCACCTGGCCAAGCAGGGCCACGAATTTGGCGCAACCACCGGCCGTGCCCGTCGTTGCGGCTGGTTCGACGCCGTCATCCTGCGTCGCGCCATCGACGTGAACAGCATCTCGGGCATCTGCCTGACCAAGCTGGACGTGCTCGATGGCCTGGAAACCATCAACATCTGCGTCGGCTACAAGGACGCAGCGGGCAAGGACGTTGCCCCTACCGACGCCGACAGCTACGTGGGCCTGCAGCCTGTGTACGAAGAAGTGCCGGGCTGGAGCGAGTCGACCGTGGGCGCCAAGACCCTGGAAGAACTGCCGGCCAACGCCCGTGCCTACATCAAGCGTGTGGAAGAGCTGATCGGTGCGCCGATCGACATCGTCTCCACCGGCCCGGACCGTAACGAGACCATCGTGCTGCGCCATCCGTTTGCCTGATTCGCTGTAGGCAGTAAAGAACGCCGCTGTCCCTCCGGGTCAGCGGCGTTTTTTTTGGCCAGTTGGTGAAAGGGTCATAAAGGTCAGCCCTGGCTATGAATTTGACCGGTATGCCTGCTGCCCGGCACGGCCTTTGCTGTAAGAATCGTCCTATAAGGTGCCATCACTATAATGGCCCCGCGATACGGAGGGTTCTTGTGTGTCGGCCGTTCTCTCATTGTTACGAAGCCGCCTGTTGCGGCCTGTCTTTGTTGCGTTGGGTATCGCTCTTTTGGTGCAGGTGCTGGTTGCGGTCGCGCTGACGCGGAGCACGGTGACTGCGCTGGAGGCCGATCTGGGTAATCGCCTGGGTGCAGACAGCCAGAAACTGTCGGGTGAACTGGAACAAGCCGGGCGTGAGCTCAGCTCGGGCCTGGACAGCCTTTCGGCCAGTACCCGCCAGCGTTTGTCCGCCGGGCTATCCGCACGCCTTCAGGAGGAGCAGGCGCAACTGCGCGTCACCCTCGAAAAAAGCCTCAAGGAGTCGGCCAATCACATGGCCGAACTGCTGGCATCGGTTGCGCCGCGGGCCATCTGGGATGACGACATACCGGCACTGTCGGAGTTTTCCCGGCGCGCCCAGCGCAATGCCAACGTGCTCTTCGTGGTCTACGACGACGCCCAGGGCCAGCACCTGACCCGCTACCTGAACCGGCAGAACCCGATAAACCAGGCCCTGATGGAAAAGGGCCAGGGCGAACGGGCGCTCGACAAGGTGCTGGATGCGGCGCGCAACGACCCGGCGGTGTACATGATCGAAGCCTCGATCAACCCCAACGGCACCGAGATCGGCAAGGTGGTGATGGGCGTCTCCACGGCGTCGGTCGACAACGAGCTCAAGGCGCTGGACGCGCGCTTCTCGGCGCTGATCGCCAGCGGCGACCAGTTGGTCGGCGACAGCCTGGTGGGCGCTGCGGCCGACAGCAACAAGGCCCTGAGCGCCCGCCTGCAGGCGGCCCAGGCCAGTGCCGCGGCGATGCAGGCCAACACCTCGCAGACCGTGCAGCAAGCAGCGGCGACCCTGCGCTGGAACATCGGCCTGGGGCTGGTGGCGGTGGGCTTCGGCGTATTGCTGGTGGTGGCCGTGGTACTCGGCCGGCGCGTGCTGAGCAAGCTGCGCCTGCTGATTGCCGCGCTCAACGACCTGGCGGCCGGCGACGGCGACCTGACCAAGCGCGTGCCGATCGACAGCCGAGACGAGATCGGCGACATGGCTGCAGCGGTCAACCAGTTCGTCGACAAGCTGCAGCCCATCGTGCGCGAAGCGGGCGAGGTGGCGCAGCGCACCGGGGTCGAGATCGGCACCATGGCGCAGAACAACGCGGGCGCCGATGCGGCGGCCGCTTCGCAGCGCGATGAAGTGGCCGAGAGCCTGCGTGCCCTGTCGAGCATGGCCGATGAAGCCCAGGCCGAAAGCCAGGCCATGCAGGCAGCGTTGCAGCAGGTGGTGGACATTCGCCAGGCCACCGACGAGAACAGCCGTACCTCGGCCCAGGTGGCCAAGCTGATCGAAGCGTTGGCCGGGCAGGTGGGGGCGGGCTCCAAGGTGATCGAGCGGCTGGCCGAGCAGAGCCAGCAGATCGAGGTGGTGCTGGAGGTGATCCACGGGATTGCCGAGCAGACCAACCTGCTGGCGCTCAATGCCGCCATCGAGGCGGCGCGGGCTGGCGAGACCGGGCGCGGGTTTGCCGTGGTGGCCGACGAAGTGCGGGCGCTGGCGAGCAAGACCCAGAGCTCGACCGGCGATATCCAGGCGCACATCGGTGCCTTGCAGCAGGGCGCGCGGGAGGCGGTGGCAGCCATCAGCCAGGCCGGGCGTCAGGCCAGCGAAGGCTTGACCGTGCTCAAGGACAACGCGCGCCTGCAGCAGTCGGTGCAGGTGTCGGTGGAGCAGGTGCATGCGGCGATCGGCCTGGCCACCCGGGCGGCCGAGCAGCAGGCGCAGGGGGCGCAGGCGGTGCGTGGGCGGGTCGAGACGATTCATGCCCAGGCCGAGCGTGCAGCGCAGGTGGTGATGCAGACCACGGCCAGCAGCAAGGTGCTGGATGACCTGGCGGCGCAGTTGAAGGCCAGCCTGGGGCAGTTCAGGGCCTGAGATAGTGTCGTTTGTATCGCGGGTCAAGCCCGCTCCCACAAGGGCCTCATCGATCCTTGTGGGAGCGGGCTTGACCCGCGATGCCTTTCAGGCGCGGTTCAGGTACATCCGCGTCGTCAGCAGGTACACCGGCAACCCCGACACCACAATCAACAGCGCCGCATAGGGCGCCGCCGCCGCGAATTCGACGTTGGCGGTATGCGCCCACACTTCGGTCGCCAGCGTGGTCATGCCGGTGGGGCTGAGCAGCAGGGTGGCGGTCAGCTCCTTCATCGCATCCAGGAACACCAGCGCAAACGCTGCCGCCAGGGCCGGGAAGATGATCGGCAGGGTCACCTTGCAGAACGCCTTGAACGGCGTCGCGCCCAGGGTGCGCGCCGCCTCTTCCAGCTGTGGTGCGGCCTTGGTCAGCGCGGTACGCACCGGCGCCTGCGCCAGCGGCAAGAACAGCAGCGCATAGGCCAGCAACAGCAGGCCGGTGGTCTGGTACAGCGTCGGTACATTGTGCAGGGCGAAATACACCAGGGTCAGCGCAATCACCAGCCCCGGCAGCGCGTGCAGCAAGTAGGGCAGGCGCTCGGCCCAGATCGCCAGGCGGCCCTTGTAGCGCACCACCAGAAAGCTCACCGGTAACGCCAGCAGCAGGCTCACCCCCGCGCCGCCCAGTGCCAGCGACAGCGACGAGAACAGCGCCCGGCTGATGTCGGCCACCGGGAAGGCCGCCGACGATCCCACGCTCAGCCAGTAGCCCAGCATGCCCAGCGGGATGCCGCTGCCCAGCACTGCCAGCAGCAGGCAGCTCAACTGCCCCAGTACGCTCCAGCCACCCAGGCGGATCGGCTTGGCGCGGCGTGCCACGCCCTGGCCGATGCGCACGTGCCGCGCCTTGCCGCGTACCCGCAGCTCGAACCACAGCAGCAACAGGCACATGAACAGCAGCACCGCCGAGAGCATCGCCGCATTGGCGTTGCTGAACTCCAGCTCGAACTGCTGGTAGATCGCGGTGGTGAAGGTCTGCAGGCCCAGGATCGACAGCGCGCCGAATTCCACCAGCATGTGCAAGGCAATCAGCAGGCTGCCGCCCAGGATCGACGGCCACAGCAGCGGCAGGGTGACCCGGCGGAACACACCCCAGCGGTTGTAGCCCAGGGTGCGGGCCGATTCTTCAAGCGAGGTGTCGAGGTTGCGCAGGGTCGCGGCCACCGGCAGGAACACCAGTGGATACTTGGACAGCGCCATCACCAGGATCGCCCCGCCCAGCCCCTCGAAGCGCGGGCTCAGCGAGACCCAGGTGAAGCCGCTGACGAACGCCGGCACGGCAAACGGCAGGCACAGGATCACGCCCCACAAACGCCGCCCGCGCAGGTCGCTGCGCTCCAGCAGCCAGGCCAGGGCCAGGCCGACCACGGCGCAGGCCACGGTCACCCCGGCCATCAGCAGCAGGGTGTTCTTCATCAGGCCCCAGACGAAGGGCCGCCACAGCAGGTACAACGCCTCGCGCCAGCCGGCCTGCCAGGCCTTGAGGCCCACGTACAGCAACGGCAGCAGGCTCAGGCCCACCAGCAGCAGCACCGGTAGCACCACCCAGATCGAGGGGCGCTTGCGGCGCGGAACATAACGCGCCACAGACGGCGCAGGCAGCACGGCTTCCATCAGAGCAGGCCGACCTCGCGCTCAAGTTCCAGGGCTTCCTCGGCATTGCCCAGGTCGGCCGGGGTGATCTTCGGCGGGCGCAGGTCTTCGAACGGCTTCAGGCCCTGGTCCGAGACCATGCCCTTGTGCAGCGGATACTCGGCGGTGGTCTGGGTGATCACGCGCTGGCCTTCTTCGCTGGCCATCCAGGCGAGCAGGGCCTGGGCTTCCTTGGGGTGCTTGCTGGCCTTGACCGCCGCGGCGCTGGAGATGGTCACCAGGCCACCGACGTCGCCGTCGGCCAGGTAGTAGAGCTTGGAGTCCAGTTGGCCGCGCTCTTTCTTGAGGGCGTACCAGTAGTAGTTGTTCACCAGTACGGCAGCCACTTCGCCGTTTTCCACGGCCTTGAGGGCAACCATGTTGTTGGTGTAGGTCTTGCCGAAGGCCTTGAGGCCGGTCAGCCATTCTTCGGCCGCTTCACGCCCGTGCAGCTTGAGGATGGCCACGGCCTGTTCCTGGAACGCGCCGCTGGTGGGCACGAAGCCGACCTTGCCGTCCCACTCGGGGTCGGCGAAGTCCATCACCGATTGGGGCAGGTCTTTTTCGTCGATCACCTTGGGGTTGAAGGCCACCACGCGGGTGCGAGCGGTCACGCCCATCCAGGTGCCGTTGCTGGCCACGTATTCCTTGGGCAGCACTTGCAGGGTCGAATCGTCGATCTTGGCCAGCAGGCCTTTCTCGCCCAGGTTGTTCAGCGGCGGCGATTCTTCGGTATAGATGACGTCGGCCGGGGAGCGTGCGCCTTCCTCCTCGATCTGGCTGGCCAGCTGGTTGCTGCTGCCCTTGCGGATATTGATGTGAATGCCGGTCTTGGCCTCGTAGGCCTTGGCGATGGCTTCGCCGATTTCCTTGTGCTGGCCGTTGTACAGGGTCAGCGTCACAGGGTCGGCGGCCATGGCGGCGGGTGCTGCGAGCACCAGGCTGAACACGGAAACGGCCAGGCCGCGCAAAATCGGGTTGATGCGGATCGTCATGCGGGTGGTTCCTCGCTTGCGGGCTACAAATCTTGAAACAATGATAAACGATATAGTTTCTCAAGTACGCCCGTGAGGAAAAATTCATGAGCTGACTATCGGTTAACTCACTTGATTTGTTGGGCTGGGCGGGGTGGCAACGCAGCGTCCGAATGTGCGGCAGTGGGGTGAGCTCGAATCGCAGGCATAAAAAAACCCGCTTTCGCGGGTTTCTCTAGAATATGGTGCCCAGAAGAAGACTCGAACTTCCACGACCGTAAGGTCACCAGCACCTGAAGCTGGCGTGTCTACCAATTTCACCATCTGGGCAAAGTTGAAGCATTGAAACATGAAACGGTGTAGCGTGTGTTGCGTAAATTCCAGACAGGCAAGCTAATCTGAAACTTGAAAATTGGTGCCCAGAAGAAGACTCGAACTTCCACGACCGTAAGGTCACCAGCACCTGAAGCTGGCGTGTCTACCAATTTCACCATCTGGGCATATCGTCGAGGCTTCATGATGCTTCACATCGCGCCGCTTCTCAACTATAACGACGCTGTCCGTCGTTGTGGTGCGCACTATACGGATGCCCTCGAAGGCTGTAAAGCCCCGTTCAGAAAAAATCTCAAAAATTTCAAGTCGTTGTTCCTTGGGCTGTTTTGGCATCACTCAAGGGCCCTGACGGGGCTGTCAAAGCCTCGGATTTCCGGTTTCAATACGGCTATGCCAAACTAACCCTATATAGACAAGGTGAACCCCTACTAATGGCCGATTGGCAGACCCTCGATCCCGAGGCCGCTCGTGAAGCGGAAAAATACGAAAACCCCATTCCTAGCCGTGAGCTGATCCTCCAGCGCCTTGACGAGCGCGGCTCTCCCGCCGCCCGCGAGCAACTGGTGGAAGAGTTCGGCCTGCAGACCGAGGACCAGATCGAGGCCTTGCGTCGCCGCCTGCGCGCCATGGAGCGCGACGGCCAGCTGATCTACACCCGGCGCGGCACCTATGCCCCGGTAGACAAGCTGGACCTGATCCTGGGTCGCATCTCGGGCCACCGCGACGGTTTCGGTTTTCTCGTCCCCGACGATGGCAGCGACGATCTGTTCCTGAGCCCGGCGCAGATGCGCCTGGTGTTCGATGGCGACCGAGCGCTGGCGCGCGTGTCCGGGCTTGACCGGCGCGGCCGGCGTGAAGGCGTGGTGGTCGAAGTGATCTCCCGTGCCCATGAAAGCATCGTGGGGCGCTACTTCGAGGAAGGCGGGGTGGGCTTCGTGACCCCCGACAACCCCAAGGTCCAGCAGGAAGTGCTGGTGACCCCGGGCCGCAATGCCGGCGCCAAGGTCGGCCAGTTCGTCGAGGTGAAGATCACCCACTGGCCGACCCAGCGCTTCCAGCCGCAGGGCGATATCGTCGAAGTGATCGGCAACTACATGGCGCCGGGCATGGAAATCGACGTGGCGCTGCGCAGCTACGACATTCCCCATGTATGGCCCGAGGCTGTCATCAAGGAAGCGCGCAAGCTCAAGCCTGAAGTCGAAGAGAAGGACAAGGAACACCGCATCGACCTGCGTCACCTGCCGTTCGTCACCATCGACGGCGAAGACGCACGGGACTTCGACGATGCCGTGTACTGCGAAAGCCTGGGCAAGTTGCGCCTGTTCTCCGGTGGCTGGCGCCTGTTCGTGGCGATTGCCGACGTGTCCAGCTACGTGCGCCTGGGCTCTGCCCTGGACAACGAAGCCCAGGTGCGCGGCAACTCGGTGTACTTCCCCGAGCGGGTGATCCCGATGCTGCCCGAGGAACTTTCCAACGGCCTGTGCTCGCTGAACCCGAACGTCGACCGGCTGGCGATGGTCTGTGAAATGACCATCAACAAGTCCGGCCAGATGGTCGATTACCAGTTCTACGAAGCGGTCATCCACTCCCACGCGCGCCTGACCTACAACAAGGTCAGTAGCATGCTCGAACATGCCCGTACCCGTGAAGGCAAGGCGCTGCGCGAGCAGTACAGCCACGTGGTGCCGGACCTCAAGCAGCTGTATGCGCTGTACAAGGTGTTGCTGGCGGCCCGTCACACCCGTGGCGCGATCGACTTCGAAACCCAGGAAACCCGCATCATCTTCGGTGCCGAGCGCAAGATCGCGGAAATTCGCCCGACCGTGCGCAACGATGCGCACAAGTTGATCGAAGAATGCATGCTCGCGGCCAACGTGGCGACGGCCGAGTTCCTCAAGAAGCACGAGATCCCTGCGTTGTACCGCGTGCACGACGGTCCGCCGCCGGAGCGCCTGGAAAAACTGCGCGCCTTCCTCGGCGAGCTGGGGCTTTCGCTGCACAAGGGCAAGGATGGTCCGTCGCCCAAGGACTACCAGGCGCTGCTGTCGCAGATCGCCGGTCGCCCTGACTTCCACCTGATCCAGACCGTGATGCTGCGCTCGTTGAGCCAGGCGGTGTACAGCGCCGACAACAACGGCCACTTCGGCCTGAACTACGAGGCGTACACCCACTTCACCTCGCCGATCCGGCGTTACCCCGACCTGCTGACCCACCGTGCCATCCGCAGCGTGATCCGTTCGCGCCAGGAAACCCCGCACGTCAAGCGGGCCGGCGCGATGAGCATTCCCAAGGCGCGCATCTACCCGTACGACGAGGCGGCCCTGGAGCAGCTGGGCGAGCAGTGCTCGATGAGCGAGCGACGCGCCGACGAAGCCACCCGCGACGTGACCAACTGGCTCAAGTGCGAGTACATGAAGGATCGCGTGGGCGAAAGCTTCCCGGGTGTGATCACCGCGGTGACCGGTTTCGGCCTGTTCATCGAGCTGACCGACATCTACGTCGAAGGCATGGTGCACGTCAGTGCCTTGCCGGGTGACTACTACCACTTCGACCCGGTACACCACCGCCTGGCGGGCGAGCGCACCGGTCGCAGCTTCCGCCTGGGCGACACGGTCGAAGTGCGCGTGATGCGCGTGGACCTCGAACAGCGCAAGATCGATTTCGAGATGGCCGAAAACACCCTGAATGCGCCGATCGGTCGCAAGCAGCGTGGTGCCGAGCCTGCCGCCAAGGGCAAGACGGGCGCTGCCCCGGCCAAGTCCAATGGTGCCGCCAAGCCCTACAGCGCGCCGGCCAAGGCCGCCAAGGTCGAAGCGGCGCCGGCCGAGCCGCCGCGCCGCAGCCGCAAGAACGAAACCTCCGAAGCCTATTTCCCGGCCGATGCCGCAGCCAAGAACGCCGAAGTGCGCAAGAGCCGGGAAATGAAGAAGGCGTTGCTGTCCGATGCCAAGAACGCCGTGGGCAAGCCTGCGGCCAAGGGCTCGAAGACGTCTTCGGAGAAACCGAGCAAGCACCGCAAGGGGCCGCCAAAAGCCGGTTCCGCTTCACGTAAACCCAAGGGCAAGTCATGAGTCAGCTGGAAAAGATCTACGGTGTGCATGCGGTGGAGGCCCTGTTGCGCCACCACCCCAAGCGGGTCAAGCAGATCTGGCTGGCCGACAGCCGCAGCGAACCGCGGGTGCAGGCCCTGCTGGAGCTGGCCGCACAGAACCGAGTGACGGTCGGCCAGGCTGAACGCCGCGAGATGGACGCCTGGGTCGAGGGCGTGCACCAGGGCGTGGTCGCCGAGGTCAGCCCGAGCCAGGTGTGGGGCGAGGCGATGCTCGAAGAGCTGCTGGACCGCACCGAAGGCGCGCCGCTGATTCTGGTGCTGGACGGTGTGACCGACCCGCACAACCTGGGCGCCTGCCTGCGCACCGCCGATGCGGCCGGTGCGCTGGCAGTGGTGGTGCCCAAGGACAAGTCGGCGACCCTGACCCCGGCGGTACGCAAGGTGGCGTGTGGCGCTGCCGAGGTGATCCCGCTGGTGGCCGTGACCAACCTGGCGCGTACCCTGGAGAAGCTCCAGCAGCGCGGCCTGTGGGTGGTGGGCACGGCGGGGGAGGCCGAACAGGAGCTGTATCAGCAGGACCTGACCGGCCCGACCATCCTGATCATGGGCGCCGAGGGCAAGGGCATGCGCCGCCTGACCCGCGAGCACTGCGATTTTCTGGTGAAGCTGCCGATGGCCGGCAGCGTCAGCAGCCTGAACGTGTCGGTGGCCACGGGCGTGTGTCTGTTCGAGGCGGTGCGTCAGCGTCAGGCCAAGCGCAAGGCCTGATACGGGCGTTGCCACTTTCGCGGGTCAAGCCCGCTCCCACAGGGCTTTCGGTGGCCTGTGTGGGAGCGGGCCTGGCCCGCGATGCTTTCAAGGCTGTTCAAATAATCACCAATTGCCTTGCGTGCGCCCCGGCGCTTCTCTACAATTGCGCCCCTTGCCCCGCTGGCAGGCGCGCATGCGCCCACCGCACAAGGCAAGACAAACAGTGTCATTCACTCCTTGTCTGACCACCCTGGTGGCAGACTACAACCCGTAAGGAGCATTCATGCGTCATTACGAAATCATCTTTCTGGTCCACCCTGACCAGAGCGAGCAAGTCGGCGGCATGGTTGAGCGTTACACCAAGCTGATCGAAGAAGACGGCGGCAAGATCCACCGTCTGGAAGACTGGGGCCGTCGTCAACTGGCCTATGCAATCAACAATGTTCACAAGGCTCACTACGTGATGCTGAACGTTGAGTGCACCGGCAAGGCCCTGGCCGAGCTGGAAGACAACTTCCGCTACAACGATGCCGTGATCCGTAACCTGGTCATCCGTCGCGACGAAGCCGTTACCGGCCAGTCCGAGATGCTCAAGGCTGAAGAAAACCGCAGTGAGCGCCGTGAGCGTCGCGACCGTCCTGAGCACGCTGACAACGCCGAAGGCGATGACAGCGACAACAGCGACAACAGCGATAACGCTGACGAGTAATCCACGGACCTTTTGAGGAGCCTATTACATGGCACGTTTCTTCCGTCGTCGTAAATTCTGCCGCTTCACTGCTGAAGAAGTGAAAGAGATCGATTACAAAGATCTCAACACCCTGAAAGCTTATGTATCCGAAACCGGCAAGATCGTTCCAAGCCGTATCACCGGTACCAAAGCTCGTTATCAGCGTCAGCTGGCTACCGCTATCAAGCGCGCCCGCTTCCTGGCCCTGCTGGCCTACACCGACAGCCACGGCCGCTGAGACCGGGTCGTCGACAGGTAGCAAGGGATAAAGTGCATGCGAGCGTTAGCTGATTTCATCATGCGCGGTCGCGTGCAGGCCACTCTGGTAGTGGTCGGTTGTGCGGCATTGCCGCTGTTGTTCTGGTTGAGTGCCGCCGCCGGGAGCCTGGTGTTCCTGCGGCGCGGTTTCAAGGACGCCTCCGGGATCCTCGCCTGGGCATTGCTGCCCGCGCTGGTCTGGTGGTTCTTCGGTGAACCGCGCACCTTGATGGTGTTGCTGGGAACCTTCGGTCTGGCTGCGTTGCTACGCGCCGGACAGTCCTGGAGCCGGGTGCTGTTGTTCAGCATCGCCTGGGGCCTGGTGTATGGCGTCATCCTGGGTTCGGTGTTCCGCGAACCGATCGAAGCGCTGGCGCAGGTGCTTGAAAAAGCCCTGCCGCAGATGCTCGACGGTCTCTACCAGCAGTTGACGGTAGAAGAGCGGGCCCGACTGGGGAGCGTGATCGCACCGGTGCTTACCGGCCTGATTGCGGCATTGCTGCAGGCAGTCAGTCTGCTGGCCCTGATGTTGGGTCGCTACTGGCAAGCCGCGTTGTACAACCCGGGAGGCTTTGGCAGCGAGTTTCGCGCCATACGGCTCCCGCTGGTACCGGCGCTGTTGCTGCTGGTGTGCATGCTGATAGCGCCGAATTTCGGCAGCGAACTGGCGATGTTGACACCGTTGTGCAGCGTACCGCTGGTGTTCGCCGGGCTGGCCCTGATTCACGGGCTGGTCGCGCAGAAGCGCCTGGCCAGGTTCTGGCTGGTGGGGATGTACGTGACGCTGGTGCTGTTCATGCAGCTGATTTATCCGTTGCTCGTGGTTCTGGCCATTGTCGACAGCCTGATTGATTTTCGCGGTCGTTCTGCATCGAAAGATGCCGGTGACGCGAACGGTGAAGGTTAAAAGTTAAGAGGTTTATACCTAATGGAACTGATCCTGCTGGAAAAAGTCGCCAACCTGGGCAACCTGGGCGACAAGGTAAATGTTAAGGCCGGTTACGGTCGTAACTTCCTGCTGCCATTCGGCAAGGCTACCGCTGCGACCGCTGCCAACCTGGCTGCGTTCGAAGAGCGTCGCGCCGAGCTGGAAAAACTGGCTGCTGACAAGAAAGCTTCGGCTGAAACCCGCGCTGCCCAACTGGCCGAGCTGGAAGTGACCATCACTGCCACCGCCGGTGACGAAGGCAAGCTGTTCGGTTCGATCGGCACCCACGACATCGCTGACGCCCTGACCGCCTCCGGCGTTGAAGTGGCCAAGTCTGAAGTGCGTCTGCCGAACGGCACCATCCGCAACGTTGGCGAATTCGACGTAGCCGTGCACCTGCACAGCGACGTAGAAGCCACCGTTCGCGTGGTTGTCGTCGCAGCCTAAGCTGGACCAATCGACTGGCACCCTGGGTGCCAGCCGGTTAACATCGGGCACGATCCTGCATTGCAGGTCGTGCCCTTTGTCTTTTTCAACACCCTGATTCCCAAGTGGCCATGAACGAGATAACCGCCCCCGAGCAATATGATCTGCAAACCGCTGCCCTGAAGGTGCCGCCGCATTCCATCGAGGCCGAACAGGCCGTACTCGGTGGCCTGATGCTGGACAACAACGCCTGGGAGCGCGTGCTCGATCAAGTCTCCGACGGCGACTTCTACCGGCATGACCATCGCCTGATCTTCCGCGCCATCTACAAGCTCGCCGACCTCAACACCCCGTTCGACGTGGTGACGCTGCACGAGCAGCTCGACAAGGAAGGCCTGAGCTCCCAGGTCGGTGGCCTGGGTTACCTGGGCGAGCTGGCCAAGAACACCCCGTCGGTGGCCAACATCAAGGCCTATGCGCAGATCATTCGCGAGCGCGCCACACTGCGCCAGCTGATCAGTATCAGCAGCGAGATCGCCGACAGCGCGTTCAACCCCCAGGGCCGCAACGCCGCCGAGATCCTCGACGAGGCCGAACGGCAGATCTTCCAGATCGCCGAAGCACGGCCCAAGACCGGTGGCCCGGTAGGGGTCAACGAACTGCTGACCAAGGCCATCGACCGCATCGACACGCTGTTCAACTCCGACAGCGCCATCACCGGTATTTCCACCGGCTACACCGACCTGGACGAGAAGACCAGCGGCCTGCAACCGGCCGACCTGATCATCGTGGCCGGCCGTCCGTCGATGGGTAAGACCACCTTCGCCATGAACCTGGTGGAGAACGCCGTGTTGCGCAGCGACAAGGCGGTGCTGGTGTACTCCCTGGAGATGCCAGGCGAATCGCTGATCATGCGTATGCTCTCCTCGCTGGGGCGCATCGACCAGACCAAGGTGCGTTCCGGCCAGCTGGACGACGACGACTGGCCGCGCCTGACTTCGGCGGTCAACCTGCTCAATGACCGCAAGCTGTTCATCGACGACACCGCCGGCATCAGCCCGTCGGAAATGCGCGCACGTACCCGGCGCCTGGTGCGTGAGCATGGCGAGATCGCCATGATCATGATCGACTACCTGCAACTGATGCAGATCCCGGGCTCCAGCGGCGACAACCGTACCAACGAGATTTCCGAGATCTCGCGCTCGCTCAAGGCCCTGGCCAAGGAATTCAACTGCCCGGTCATCGCCCTGTCGCAGCTCAACCGCTCCCTCGAGCAGCGCCCCAACAAGCGCCCGGTGAACTCCGACTTGCGTGAATCGGGTGCGATCGAGCAGGACGCCGACGTGATCATGTTCGTGTACCGCGACGAGGTGTACCACCCCGAGACCGAGCACAAGGGCATCGCCGAGATCATCATCGGCAAGCAGCGTAACGGCCCCATCGGCTTCGTGCGCCTGGCGTTCATCGGCAAGTACACGCGCTTCGAGAACCTGGCACCGGGCAGCTACAACTTCGACGACGACGAATAAGGTGCCGATGGCCAATTCCGACTTCTGACGTCGGAATTGGTCAAAATTTGTGCTATATTCCGCGCCCGCGATTTCCCTGATACCAAGAACCGGTCACTGACATGCAAGCAGCCAAACCACTTTTCGACTATCCCAAGTACTGGGCCGAATGCTTCGGGCCAGCGCCATTCCTGCCGATGAGCAGGGAGGAGATGGATCAGCTCGGCTGGGATTCCTGCGACATCATCATCGTGACCGGTGACGCCTACGTCGACCACCCGTCGTTCGGCATGGCCATCATCGGCCGGCTGCTCGAAGCCCAGGGCTTCCGGGTGGGCATCATTGCCCAGCCGAACTGGCAGAGCAAAGACGACTTCATGAAGCTGGGCGAGCCGAACCTGTTCTTCGGTGTCGCGGCCGGCAACATGGACTCGATGATCAACCGCTACACCGCCGACAAGAAGATCCGCTCGGACGACGCCTACACCCCGGGCGGCCTGGCCGGCAAGCGCCCCGACCGTGCCAGCCTGGTCTACAGCCAGCGCTGCAAGGAAGCCTACAAGCACGTGCCGATCGTGCTGGGTGGCATCGAGGCCTCGCTGCGCCGCATCGCGCACTACGACTACTGGCAGGACAAGGTGCGGCACTCGATCCTGATCGACGCCTGCGCCGACATCCTGCTGTACGGCAACGCCGAACGCGCGATCGTCGAAGTCGCCCAGCGCCTGTCCTACGGCCACAAGATCGAAGACATCACCGACATCCGCGGCACCGCCTTCGTGCGCCGCGACACCCCGCAGGGCTGGTACGAAGTGGACTCCACGCGTATCGACCGGCCGGGCAAGGTCGACAAGATCATCAACCCGTACGTGAACACCCAGGACACCCAGGCCTGCGCCATCGAGCAGGAGAAGGGCCCGGTCGAAGACCCGCAGGAAGCCAAGGTGGTGCAGATTCTGGCCAGCCCGCGCATGACCCGCGACAAGACCGTGATCCGCCTGCCGTCCTACGAGAAGGTGCGCAGCGATGCGGTGCTGTACGCCCACGCCAACCGCGTGCTGCACCTGGAAACCAACCCGGGCAACGCCCGTGCGCTGGTGCAGAAGCACGGCGAGGTGGACGTGTGGTTCAACCCGCCGCCCATCCCGATGACCACCGAAGAGATGGACTACGTGTTCGGCATGCCCTATGCGCGCGTCCCGCACCCGGCGTATGGCAAGGAGAAGATCCCGGCCTACGACATGATCCGCTTCTCGGTGAACATCATGCGTGGCTGCTTCGGTGGCTGCACCTTCTGCTCGATCACCGAGCACGAAGGCCGCATCATCCAGAACCGTTCCCACGACTCGATCATTCGCGAGATCGAAGAAATCCGCGACAAGGTGCCGGGCTTTACCGGGGTCATCTCCGACCTGGGCGGGCCGACCGCCAACATGTACCGCATTGCCTGCAAGAGCCCGGAAATCGAATCTGCGTGCCGCAAGCCGTCGTGCGTGTTCCCCGGCATCTGCCCCAACCTGAACACCGACCACTCGGCGCTGATCCAGCTGTACCGCAGTGCGCGTGACCTGCCGGGGGTGAAGAAGATCCTGATCGCCTCGGGCCTGCGCTACGACCTGGCAGTCGAGTCGCCGGAGTACGTCAAGGAGCTGGTCACCCACCACGTGGGCGGCTACCTCAAGATTGCCCCGGAGCATACCGAGGAAGGCCCGCTGAACCAGATGATGAAGCCTGGTATCGGCAGCTACGATCGCTTCAAGCGCATGTTCGAGAAGTACTCCAAGGAGGCGGGCAAGGAGCAGTACCTGATCCCGTACTTCATCGCGGCGCACCCGGGCACTACCGACGAAGACATGATGAACCTGGCCCTGTGGCTCAAGGGCAATGGCTTTCGCGCCGACCAGGTGCAGGCGTTCTACCCGTCGCCGATGGCCTCGGCCACTGCCATGTACCACTCGGGCAAGAACCCGCTGCGCAAGGTCACCTACAAGAGCGACGCGGTGACCATCGTCAAGAGCGAGGAGCAGCGCCGCCTGCACAAGGCGTTCCTGCGGTACCACGACCCCAAGGGCTGGCCGATGCTGCGCGAAGCCCTGCAGCGCATGGGGCGTGCCGACCTGATCGGGCCGGCCAAGCACCAGTTGATCCCGCTGCACCAGCCGGCGACCGACAGCTACCAGAGTGCGCGGCGCAAGAACTCGACGCCGGCGGGCAGCCACAAGGTGGCCAAGGAAACCAAGATCCTGACCCAGCACACCGGCTTGCCGCCGCGTGCCAGCGACGGTGCCAAGCCGTGGGACAAGCGCGAGCAGGCCAAGGCGGCCGCCTTTGCGCGTAACCAGGAAGCGGCCAAGGCACGCAAGGACGCCGCCAAGGGTGGCAAGGGCAAGGGCAAGAAGACCCGCGAGCCGGTGTTGCCACGCTGATACGCGTCGCGGCCATCGCGGGTCAAGCCCGCTCCCACAGGTACAGTGCAGATCCATAGGCCACTGACTATCCTGTGGGAGCGGGCGTGACCCGCGATGAGGTCCGCAAGGCCACATCCATCCTTCTCCCCATCCCCGCCACACGCTACCCTGCATCACCTGCCGTCACCGAGCACGCCCATGGCTGACCCGCTGGCCTCACCAAGCCCTGCCTCCTACCACGAGATGTTCGCGGCGGATGGCAGCGTGCGCCCGCATTGGCAGCGCCTGCACCAGCACCTGCAACGCAGCGGCCCCACCCAGCTGGCCCAGCGCCAGGCCCAACTGGCGCGCCATCTGCAGGAAAACGGCGTCACCTACAACATCTACGCCGACCCCGACGGCACCGATCGCCCGTGGGAGCTGGACCTGCTGCCGCAGCTGATCCCCGCACAGGAGTGGCAGGCGCTGGCGGCGGGCATCGCCCAGCGCGCGCACCTGCTCAACGCGGTACTGGCCGACATCTATGGCCCGCAGCGCCTGATCGGCGAAGGCCTGCTGCCGGCCGAGCTGGTGTTCGGCCACAACAATTTTCTCTGGCCGTGCCAGGGCATCACGCCGCCCGGCTCGACCTTCCTGCATGTGTACGCTGCCGACCTTGCCCGCGGCCCCGATGGGCGCTGGTGGATCACCGCCGACCGCACCCAGGCGCCCTCCGGGGCCGGCTTCGCGCTGGAGAACCGCACGCTGGTCACGCGCACCCTGCCGGACCTGTACCGCGACCTGCACGTGCAGCACCTGGCCGGCTTCTTTCGCAACCTGCAACAGAGCCTGCTGCGCCTGGCACCCAGCGGTCAGGAACCGCCACTGGTGGTGCTGCTGACCCCGGGGCGCTTCAACGAAAGCTATTTCGAGCACCTGTTCCTCGCCCGCCAGCTGGGTTACCCGCTGGTCGAAGGCAGCGACCTGACCGTGCGCGATGCCACGGTTTACCTCAAGACCCTGGGCGGGCTGCGCCGGGTGCACGCGATCATGCGCCGCCTGGACGACGATTTCTGCGACCCGCTGGAACTGCGTACCGACTCGGCCCTCGGCGTGCCCGGCCTGCTCGACGCGGTACGCCAGGGCCGCGTGCTGGTGGCCAATGCGCTGGGCAGCGGGGTGCTCGAATCTCCCGGCCTGCTCGGCTTTCTGCCGGCCATCAACCAGCACCTGTTCGGCGAGGCCCTGAGCCTGCCGTCGATCGCCACCTGGTGGTGCGGCGAGCCGCCTGCGCTGGAGCAGGCCCTGGCCAGGCTGCCGGAACTGCTGATCAAGCCGGCGTTCCCCTCGCAGAGTTTCGCTGCGCTGTTCGGGCGCGACCTGGACGAGGCGGCGCGCGATGCCTTGGCCGGGCGCATCCGTGCACGCCCGTATGCCTACGTGGGACAGGAACTGGCGCAGTTGTCCCAGGCGCCGGTATGGCAGGGCACGCTGCAGGCGCGGCCGATCGGCATGCGGGTATATGCGGTGGCCACCGCCGATGGCTACCGGGTGCTGCCCGGCGGCTTGACCCGGGTGGCCGCCCTGGCCGATGCCGAGGTGGTGTCGATGCAGCGCGGCGGGGCCAGCAAGGACACCTGGGTACTCGGCGAGGCGGCCCCGGTCGGCGAACAGTGGCAGGCCAGCCGCACCCTTGGCGTGGCCGATCTGATCCGCCAGGACCCGTACCTGCCGTCGCGGGTCGTGGAAAACCTGTTCTGGTTCGGCCGCTATTGCGAGCGCTGCGACACCAGCGCGCGCCTGCTGCGCATCCTGCTCAGCCGCTACCTGGATGGCGAACATCCATCCACCTGGCAGGCGGCGGTGGCCCTGGCCGAAGAGCTTGAGCTGCTGCCCCCCGAGGGCACTCTGGCCGAGCGCCTGCGCGCCGCCTTGCTCGATGCCGACTGGGCGTTCAGCCTGCGCGCCAACCTGCAGCGCCTGCAGTGGACCGCCGCCCAGGTGCGCGGCAAGCTCTCGCGGGAGAACTGGCAGGCGCTGGTGGAGTTGCAGCACGAAGCCCAGGCGCTGGGTGGGCAGACGGCGGACTTCGGCGAGCTGCTGGATTTTCTCAACCGCCTGGTGATGTCGCTGGCGGCGCTGTCCGGCTTTGCCCTGGACGACATGACCCGCGATGAAGGCTGGCGCTTTCTGATGATCGGGCGGCGCATCGAGCGCCTGCAGGGCTTGAGCCTGAGCCTGGCCAGTTTTCTGCGCGGCCCCGGCGCCTTCGACCAGGCGGGCCTGGAATGGCTGCTTGAACTGGGCAACAGCAGCATCACCTACCGCTCGCGCTACCTGGCGGTGGCGCAGTTGATCCCGGTGCTGGACCTGCTCCTGCTCGACCAGCAGAACCCCCATGCGGTGCTGTTCCAGCTCAAGCTGCTGGTGCGTGCCCTGGAGCGATCCAGCGATGAGTTCGGCAGCCCGCCAGACCCGACCCTGGCCCTGCTGGCCGAGCGCCTGTACCACTTCGACCTGGGCAGCCTGGAGCACGCGCTGTTCGGCAAGGCCAGCGTACGCGCGGTGCTCGATGGCCTGGCCGAGTTGCTGGGCGAGATCGCCAAGGCCAGCCTGCAGGCCTCCGAGCGACTGGCGCTGCGCCACTTCGTGCATGTCGATGACATCAGCCAGCAGACGGTGTCGGCCTGATGAGCGCGCGCTACCAGGTACTGCACGACACCCATTACCGCTATGACAGCCCGGTGTCCCTGGCCCAGCAACTGGTGCATCTGTGGCCACGGGCCTGTGCCTGGCAGCAGTGCGAAGACCGGCAATTGCAGGTCGACCCGCTGCCGACCCGGCGGCGCGACGAGCTCGACGGCTTCGGCAACCCGCTGACCCGGCTGGCGCTGGAGCGCCAGCATGATCAACTGCGCGTGGTGACGCGGGTGCAGGTGAACGTGCTGTCGCGCGCCGCGCCGGTGCTGGCTGCCTCGCCGCCGTGGGAACAGGTGTGCCAGGCGCTGGCGTATTCGGGGCAGGCGCTGCCTGCGGCCACGCTGGAGGCGTGCCGCTTTCGTTTCGAATCGCCGTATGTGCGGCTGAAGCAGCGTTTCGTCGTGTTTGCCGAGCCGTGTTTCGCCCCGGGCCAGCCGTTGCTGCTGTGTGTGCAGGCCCTGATGCAGCAGATTTTCAGCCAGTTCACCTTCGATGCCGGTGCCACCCAGGTGGCCACCCCGCTGGTGGAGGTGCTGCAGCGTCGCCGCGGCGTGTGCCAGGACTTCGCCCACCTGATGCTCGCGTGCCTGCGCTCGCGCGGGCTGGCGGCGCGCTATGTCAGCGGCTACCTGCTGACGCGCCCGCCGCCCGGGCAGGCCCGGCTGATCGGGGCCGATGCCTCGCATGCATGGGTGTCGGTGTATTGCCCGGTCAACGGCTGGGTGGATTTCGACCCCACCAACAACCTGCTGCCGGCGCTGGAGCACATCACCCTTGCCTGGGGCCGGGATTTTTCCGATGTGTCACCGCTGCGTGGGGTGATTCTGGGCGGGGGCAGCCATGACCCGCAGGTGCAGGTGACGGTGTTGCCGCTGGATGAAGGCCCGGCGTGACGGCCCATCACTCCGGCCGCGCGAATTCGACGTTGCTGCCAGTGGCACCGCAGGCATAGGCAGCCAGCAGGCTGCGCATCAGACTACCAAGGGACATGTCCTGTACTCCTAATTGAGAGGTTGTCTCATCGTCCCTGAATGGCGCATGATGGTCCCGCGGATTTTGTGTATACAATCCATAGCGAAAATTTACTACCAGCGCGCCTAACCTGCCCCTTGACTCATATCAGGCCGGTGGGGGACGCTCTGGAGCAGTATAGAAACGGATAAAAAACCCCTGCCAAGGAGATTCACGATGTTTGCCAAAGCTGTTGCGGTATCCCTGCTGACCCTCGCCAGTGCCCAGGTCTTCGCTGCCGATTGCAAGGTCACGGTCGATTCCACCGACCAGATGTCCTTCAACACCAAGGCCATTGAGATCGACAAGAGCTGCAAGACTTTCACCGTCGAATTGACCCACTCGGGCAACCTGCCGAAGAACGTCATGGGCCACAACCTGGTGATCAGCAAAGAAGCTGACATGCAGCCAATCGCCACCGACGGCCTGAGCGCCGGTATCGACAAGGATTACCTGAAGGAAGGTGATGACCGCGTGATCGCCCACACCAAGGTGATCGGTGCTGGTGAGAAGGACTCGGTGACCTTCGATGTTTCCAAGCTCAAGGCTGACGAGAAGTACGGCTTCTTCTGCTCGTTCCCTGGCCACATCTCGATGATGAAAGGCACTGTTACCCTGAAGTAACGCGGCGTTGCCAATCGCGGGTCAAGCCCGCTCCCACAGGTACAACACTGGTCTTGAAGGCAGTGATGTACCTGTGGGAGCGGGCTTGACCCGCGATGCTTTTACGGGGCGAATGGCATCTCGCGCTTGTGATGCGTCTTCTCGTACGTGCGCCTGATGATCTCGAACGCTTCCTCGCTCACTGCCTCGCCGTGCAGAAACGCATCGATCTGCGCATAGGTCACCCCATGCGATGCCTCGTCCGGCTTGCCCGGCGCCAGGTCTTCCAGGTCGGCGGTCGGCACCTTCTCCACCAGTGATTCCGGCGCGCCAAAGCTGCGTGCGATGTCGCGCACCTGATGTTTCACCAGCCCGCTCAACGGCGCCAGGTCGCAGGCCCCGTCACCGAACTTGGTAAAGAACCCCATCACCGCCTCGGCCGCGTGATCCGTGCCGATCACCAGCCCGCCACGTGCCCCGGCAATGGTGTACTGCGCCACCATGCGCATGCGCGCCTTGGTGTTGCCCACCACGAAATCCACCAGCGCCGGCTTGCCGTCCCTGAGCGCCTCGACCTCGGCCGCCAGCGCCTGCACCGCCGGCGCGATGTTCACCGTATGGCATTCGTCAGGCTGGATGAAATCGATGCACGCCTGGGCGTCATGCTCGTCATGCTGCACCTGGTACGGCAGGCGTACGGCGATGAAGCGGTAATGCACATCGCCCGTCTGTTCGCGCAGCTCGTTGATCGCGCGCTGGGCGAGCAGGGCGCCGGTCAGCGAGTCGACACCACCGCTGATGCCCAGCACCAGGGTCTTGAGCCCGGCGTTCTTCAGGCATTGCTGGATGAAGGCCACGCGCCGGGCCTTCTCGGCCTCGAGCGCGGCCGCGTCGGCGAACGGCGGCTGAACCTTGAGCTGCTGCGCAATCTCTCGCTGGACGGCTTGCATGGGTTACTCCTTGGGCACTTTGAATACGTGGCGCAGGTAGGCGACGAAGTTGGCGTCGCGGCATTGGGTCTTGGCCGCTTCATCGGAAATCTTCGCCACCGGCTGGCCGTTGCAGTCGGTCATTTTAAGTACGATGCTCATCGGCGCCACCCCGGGAATGTCACAGGTGAGGTTGGTGCCGATGCCGAAGCTGACATTGATGCGCCCGCGCAAGGCGCGGAATATCTCCAGGGTCTTGGTCAGGTTCAGCCCGTCCGAGAACACCAGCGTCTTGGTCATCGGGTCGATCCCCAGCTTGCGGTAATGCGCGATGGCCTTCTCTGCCCATTGCACCGGATCGCCGGAGTCATGGCGCAGGCCGTCGAAGAGCTTGGCGAAGTACAGGTCGAAGTCGCCGAGGAATGCATCCATGGTGATGCAGTCGGTCAGTGCTATTCCCAACAGCCCGCGGTACTCGCGCACCCAGCAGTCCAGGGCGGCGATCTGGCTGTCGATCAGCCGCGGGCCGAGCTGCTGGTGGGCCATGATCCACTCGTGGGCCATGGTGCCCAGCGGTTTGATATCCAGTTTGCGTGCCAGGTGCACGTTGCTGGTGCCCACGAAGCGCGCCGGGAACTCCGCCGTCAGCACCTTCACCACCTGTTCCTGGACCTTGTAGGAGAAGCGTCGGCGGGTGCCGAAGTCGGCCACCTGCAGTTCGGCCAGCTCCTCGCTGCTGGCGTTGGCGCGCAGCCAGTCGAACTTGCGGTACAGCTGGTCGCGTGCATCCACCAGCTTGATCTGTGGATAACGGTGCTGGTTGCGCACCTCGCTGATGATCGCCAGCAGCGGCACCTCGAACAGGATCACGTGCAGCCACGGACCGTGCAGGCGCAATACCAGTTCATCGTGCTCGATGGCCAGGTGCAGGTAGCGCAGGTTGAAGCGAAACAGCCCCAGAAAGCGCAGGAAGTCCGGCTTCATGAAGCTGATCTGCTCCAGGAAGCCCAACTGCTCGGCACTGATGCTCAGCTCGCTGAGGCGCTCGATCTGTGCGCGGATCTGCGCCAGATAGGGGCGCAGGTCTTCGCCGTTGCGGCAGCGGAACTCCCACTCCACATCCACGTTGGGGTAGTTGTGCAGCACCGCCTGCATCATCGTCAGCTTGTAGAAATCGGTATCGAGCAGGCTCTGCACGATGCGGTTGGCGAAGGCACTTTCGCTCATAAAGGACTCCAGGTCGGGCGTGCGCCCATCCGGGGCCGCCAATGCAGCCCATTGTGCCAGTCTTTTTGCCGCTGAGGCCGGCGCCGACGGGGTAATTCGGTAGCAGGCTATGGGTAGCGGCGGTTTTCGCATTGGCCAGCTAGCCTCTTATGGTGCCCGCTGTAGCAGATGCGCACCAAGGATGTGCAGTTCGGTTACGTATCTTGTTACAGGCTGGTTGCACGTAAACACAGGTCAGGGTTGCAATGATGGCACTCAAGGGTTGCGCTTCAAGCGGTTCGTGGGTGGCGCCAGGTGCAGGGCAGGAGGTTGCACGGCCCGTGGAAAAGGCGCGAAAGCGGCGCCTGCCGAACCTGATCGCGAGTTTTTACAGAATAAAAATCCAATGGCACGGCCCTTGCTCATCGCAATTGCTGAACGTTGTAGTGCCAACCAAAAAAACTCAGGAGCACCACCTCATGTCGCAGACGTTTTACAAGAAAGGCTTTCTGGCCCTCGCCGTTGCCACGGCGATGGGCGTGTCTTCGTATGTACAGGCCGACGTCAAGATCGGTGTAGCGGGCCCGATGACCGGTGCCAACGCGGCGTTTGGCGAGCAATACATGAAAGGTGCGCAGGCGGCCACCGACAAGATCAATGCCGCGGGCGGCATCAACGGCGAGAAGATCGTGCTGGTCAAGGGCGACGATGCCTGCGAGCCCAAGCAGGCGGTGGCCGTGGCCAACCGCCTGGTCGACCAGGACAAGGTCATCGGCGTGGTCGGGCACTTCTGCTCGTCCAACACCATCCCGGCGTCGGAGGTGTACGACGAGGCCGGGGTCATCGCCATCACCCCCGGCTCGACCAACCCGCAGGTCACCGAACGTGGCCTGAGCGCCATGTTCCGCATGTGCGGGCGCGACGATCAGCAGGGCATCGTGGCCGGCGACTACATCGTCGATGTGCTCAAGGGCAAGAAGGTTGCCGTGCTGCACGACAAGGACACCTATGGCCAGGGCCTGGCCGACGCCACCAAGGCGCAGTTGACCAAGCGCGGCGTCACCCCGGTGCTGTACGAGGGCCTGACCCGTGGCGAGAAGGACTTCAGCGCCGTGGTCACCAAGATCCGCTCCACCGGTGCCGACGTGGTCTACTTCGGCGGCCTGCACCCCGAAGCCGGCCCGCTGGTACGCCAGTTGCGCGAGCAGGGGCTCAAGGACGTCAAGTTCATGTCCGACGACGGCATCGTCACCGACGAACTGGTGTCGACCGCCGGCGGCAAGCAGTACGTCGATGGCGTGTACATGACCTTTGGCGCCGACCCGCGCCTGCTGCCCGACAGCAAGGCGGTGGTGGACGAGTTCCGCAAGGCCGGTACCGAGCCCGAAGGCTACACCCTGTACGCCTACGCCTCGATCCAGGCCCTGGCCGCCGCGTTCAACGGTTCCAAGTCGAACAAGGGTGAAGACGCTGCCAAGTGGCTCAAGGCCAACCCGGTGCAGACCGTGATGGGCGAGAAGAAGTGGGACGCCAAGGGTGACCTGACCGTGTCCGACTACGTGGTCTACCAGTGGGACAAGGACGGCAAGTATCACCAACTGGAAAAACAAAAATAACAACGGCCGGCACCCCGGGCACTCGCTGCCCGGGGCGCGCCCCGGTTTTTGCCGTACCTGTCTTTTCTCGTAGATCTGCACAACCCGGCGCCGCTTGTACCGCCTCAACGGCGGTGCAACGTGGTCGGCGCTTGTGCAATCTCAAATACGTGAGATTGCGTTATGGATGGTATTTTCCTGCAGCAACTGATCAATGGTCTGACCCTGGGGTCGGTCTATGGTCTGATCGCCATCGGCTACACAATGGTCTATGGCATCATCGGCATGATCAACTTCGCGCACGGCGAGGTGTACATGATTTCCGCCTACCTGGCGGCTATCAGCCTGGCATTGCTGGCGTATTTCGGTATCGAGTCCTTTCCCCTGCTGATGCTCGGGACGCTGATCTTCACGGTGGTGGTCACCGGCGTGTATGGCTGGACCATCGAACGCATCGCCTACAAACCCCTGCGCAACTCCACCCGGCTGGCGCCGCTGATCAGTGCCATCGGCATTTCGCTGATCCTGCAGAACTACGCGCAGATCAGCCAGGGCGCCCGCCAACAGGGCGTGCCGACCCTGCTCGAAGGCGCCTGGCGCCTTGAAGTGGGCACCGGCTTCGTGCAACTGACCTACACCAAGATCTTCATCCTGGTGGCAGCCTTCGTCGGCATGGCCGCGCTCACCTACATCATCAAGTTCACCAAGCTGGGGCGCATGTGCCGGGCCACCCAGCAGGACCGCAAGATGGCCTCGATCCTGGGCATCAACACCGACCGGGTGATCTCCTACGTGTTCGTCATCGGTGCGGTGATGGCCGCGCTGGCCGGCGTGCTGATCACCATGAACTACGGCACCTTCGACTTCTATGCCGGCTTCATCATCGGCATCAAGGCCTTCACCGCGGCGGTGCTGGGCGGTATCGGCTCGCTGCCGGGCGCGATGCTCGGGGGCATCATCCTGGGGATTTCCGAGTCGCTGTTCTCCGGGCTGATCAACTCCGACTACAAGGACGTGTTCAGCTTCTCGCTGCTGGTACTGATCCTGATCTTCCGTCCCCAAGGCCTGCTGGGTCGCCCACTCGTGGCCAAGGTGTAAGTATGTCTGCTGCCAAAAACGCTTCCATCGATATCAAGCGCAGCCTGGTCGATATGGTTCTCGCCGGGCTGATTTCCCTGATCGTGTTCGGCCCCATCGTCGGCGTGGTGCTCGACGGCTACAGCTTCAACATGCAGCCCGCGCGTGTCGCCTGGCTGGTGGCGGGGGTGATGCTGGGACGCTTCGTGCTCAGCCTGTTCCTGCAGACCAGCAAGGGCCAGGCCATCCTGCAGGGCTTCGAGAGCAGTGGCTCGGGTGTGCATGTGCTGGCGCCGGACTACAAGTCGCGCCTGCGCTGGATCATCCCGGCACTGATCGTGATTGCCATCGTGTTCCCGTTCTTCGCCAACAAGTACCTGCTTACCGTGGTCATCCTCGGGCTGATCTACGTGCTGCTGGGCCTGGGGCTGAACATCGTGGTGGGCCTGGCCGGGCTGCTCGACCTGGGCTACGTGGCGTTCTACGCCATCGGTGCCTATGGCCTGGCGCTGGGCTACCAGTACCTGGGGCTGGGCTTCTGGACGGTGCTGCCGCTGGCGGCGATCGCCGCGGCACTGGCCGGCTGCATACTGGGCTTTCCGGTGCTGAGGATGCACGGGGACTACCTGGCCATCGTGACCCTGGGCTTTGGCGAGATCATCCGCCTGGTGCTCAACAACTGGCTGTCCTTCACCGGCGGGCCCAACGGCATGCCGGTACCGTCGCCGACCTTCATGGGCCTGGAATTCGGGCGCCGGGCCAAGGACGGCGGGGTACCGTTCCACGAGTTCTTCGGCATCGACTACAACCCCAACGTGAAATTCCTGTTCATCTACATCGTGCTGTTCCTGGTGGTGCTGGCGGTGCTGTACATCAAGCACCGGCTCACCCGCATGCCGGTGGGGCGCGCCTGGGAAGCGCTGCGCGAGGACGAGATCGCCTGCCGCTCGATGGGCCTGAACCATGTGCTGGTCAAGCTCTCGGCTTTCACCCTGGGTGCGTCCACCGCAGGCCTGGCCGGGGTGTTCTTCGCCAGCTACCAGGGCTTCGTCAACCCGTCCTCGTTCACCTTCTTCGAGTCGGCGCTGATCCTGGCCATCGTGGTGCTCGGCGGCATGGGCTCGACGGTCGGGGTGGTGATCGCCGCCTTCGTGCTCACCGTGGCGCCGGAGCTGCTGCGCAGCTTCTCCGAGTACCGCGTGCTGCTGTTCGGCGTGCTGATGGTGTTGATGATGATCTGGCGACCGCGTGGGCTGATCCGCATCAGCCGCACCGGTGTGGTCCCGCGTAAAGGAGTGGCGCCATGAGCGACGAAGTGATTCTTTCGGTCGACAACCTGATGATGCAGTTCGGCGGCATCAAGGCGCTCAGCGACGTGAGCCTGAAGGTCCGGCGCAATGCCATCTTCGCGCTTATCGGCCCCAACGGCGCGGGCAAGACCACCGTGTTCAACTGCCTTACCGGGTTCTACAAGGCCAGCGGCGGCAAGATCGAGCTGAACCTGCGCGGCACCCGCACCAATGTCATCCAGCTGCTGGGCGAACGCTTCCAGGCGGCCGACTTCGTGTCGCCCAGAAGCTTTGCCAGCCGCCTGTACTACAAGATGTTCGGCGGCACCCACCTGGTCAACCGGGCGGGGCTGGCGCGTACCTTCCAGAACATTCGCCTGTTCAAGGAAATGTCGGTGGTGGAGAACCTGCTGGTGGCCCAGCACATGTGGGTGAACCGCAACCTGCTGGCTGGGGTGCTCAACACCAAGGCCTACCGTCAGGCCGAGAGCGACGCCCTGGACCATGCCTTCTACTGGCTGGAGGTGGTCGACCTGGTGGACTGCGCCAACCGCCTGGCCGGCGAGCTCTCGTATGGCCAGCAGCGCCGCCTGGAAATTGCCCGGGCCATGTGCACGCGCCCGCAGATCATCTGCCTGGACGAACCCGCCGCCGGCCTCAACCCGCAGGAAACCGAAGCGCTCAGCCGCATGATCCGCGTGCTGCGCGACGAGCATGACCTGACGGTGGTACTGATCGAACATGACATGGGCATGGTAATGAGCATTTCCGACCATATCGTGGTGCTGGACCACGGCAACGTGATCGCCGAGGGCGCGCCGCAGGAGATCCGCAACAACCCGACGGTGATCGCGGCCTACCTGGGCGCCGATGAAGAGGAGCTGGCATGAGCGTACCGATCCTCGAACTGAAGGACCTGGACGTGTTCTACGGCCCGATCCAGGCGCTGAAAAAGGTCTCGATGCACATCGACGAAGGCGAGACGGTAAGCCTGATCGGCTCCAACGGCGCGGGCAAGTCCACGCTGCTGATGTCGATCTTCGGCCAGCCGCGCGCGGCGTCGGGGCAGATCCTCTACCGGGGCACCGATATCACCCACAAGTCGTCCCACTACATCGCCTCCAACGGCATTGCGCAGTCGCCGGAGGGGCGCCGGGTGTTCCCGGACATGTCGGTGGAAGAGAACCTGATGATGGGCACCATCCCGATTGGCGACAAGTTCGCCGGCGAGGACATGCAGCGCATGTTCGAGCTGTTTCCGCGGCTCAAGGAACGGCGCAACCAGCGGGCGATGACCATGTCCGGTGGCGAGCAGCAGATGCTGGCGATTGCCCGGGCGCTGATGAGCCGGCCCAAGTTGCTGTTGCTGGATGAACCGTCGCTGGGGCTGGCGCCGATCGTGGTCAAGCAGATCTTCTCGACCTTGCGCGAGCTGGCCAAGACCGGCATGACCATCTTCCTGGTGGAACAGAACGCCAACCATGCGCTCAAGCTGTCGGACCGCGCCTACGTGATGGTCAACGGGCAGATCCGCATGACCGGCACCGGGCAGGAACTGCTGGTCAACGAGGAGGTGCGCAACGCGTATCTGGGTGGGCACTGACGGCGAACATTAAAGAAGACCCCGGCTTGCCGGGGTTTTTTTTGTGCGTATTACGACCCAATCGCGGGTCGAGCCCGCTCCCACAGGGGCAGCGGTGAACCTTGTGGGAGCGGGCTTGACCCGCGATCGGGCCGCAGATCGGCCTTGCGGCAGATTGTGGAAAAGTTATTTGAAGGTGTGCAGGTAACGCGACACAACGTCGCTCCAGGCACTTGTTTTCAAAGGCATTGAAGTTGTCCCCGATTCGTGTGGAACCGACTGTGGGTAACTTGGTAGTACATGGCTGAAGACCATGTAATACAAGGCTTACAGAGGTGTGGTTGTTTTTTGAGCAGCGGTTTTTCTGACGCTGCAGCGGGCATTTGTCAAGGCTTTTATGGCGAGGTAATTGCCCCTCATTTCACCTGTGCAGCCTGTGGATAACTCTGTGGGCAAGCACTGGAAAGACTGGCGCAGGCAGCGAGATCAAAGGCCTCGGGCCATCACTGCAGTTATCCTTTTGCATCTCTGGCTGTCGCGTTGTTCAAGGGGCGGCCGCCAGGTCAAGCGAAATACTTCCCACGCCAGGCCGCAGCCCGCTCAAACCGTGGGCCGCAGCCTGTGCAGTTGCCCCCAGTCTGTGTGGAAGGGCCTGTGGATAACGTGCGTACAGCTCGCGCCGGGCCTTGCGGGGCAAGGCTTTCAGGGTTTTGATCGTTTTTTGTACAGTTGATTTTCGGCTTGCTGCGCAGCGCGGTGGCGGGGCATGCTGCACGCCCTGTCGATCAGTTGCCCGTGGGCACGTTTTCCCGAGGAGATTTTTCATGACTTCCACCGTATTCATCACGGGCGCCACCTCCGGTTTTGGCGAAGCCTGCGCACGTCGCTTCGCCGAGGCGGGCTGGTCGCTGGTGCTGACCGGTCGGCGCCAGGAGCGCCTGGAGGCGCTGTGTGCGGAGCTGTCCAAGCAGACCGAAGTGCATGGCCTGGTACTCGATGTGCGTGACCGCAAGGCCATGGAAGCGGCCATCGAAGGCTTGCCGCCGACCTTTGCCAAGCTGCGCGGGCTGATCAACAACGCCGGCCTGGCCCTGGGTGCCGACCCGGCGCCCAAGTGCGACCTGGACGACTGGGAGACCATGGTCGACACCAACATCAAGGGCCTGATGTACAGCACCCGCCTGCTGCTGCCGCGCCTGATCGCCCACGGGCGTGGCGCGACGATCCTCAACGTCGGGTCGGTGGCGGGCAACTATCCATACCCGGGCAGCCATGTGTATGGCGGTACCAAGGCGTTCGTCGGGCAGTTCTCGCTGAGCCTGCGCTGCGACCTGCAGGGCACGGGCGTGCGGGTCAGCAACATCGAGCCGGGGCTGTGCGAGAGCGAGTTCTCGCTGGTGCGCTTCGGGGGTGACAAGGCGCGCTACGACGCCACCTATGCCGGTGCCGAGCCGATCCAGCCGCAGGACATTGCCGAGACCATCTTCTGGATTCTCAACCAGCCGGCGCACATCAACATCAACAGCCTCGAGCTGATGCCGGTGAGCCAGGCGTGGGCGGGGTTCTCGATCGATCGTTCGAAGGCCTGAGTGCACTTTCGCCGGCAAGGCCGGCTCCTGCAACTCATGTAGGAGCCAGCGTTGCTGGCGAAGGCATCAGAGGGCGCGCTGCAACCCTTCCAGGCAGGTCGCCAGGTGGTACGGCGTGGTCGACGGCATATCGTGCCGGCTCACCGCGCCACTGGCGTCGCGGCATTCATGCCAGCCGCCGTCATGCAGAAAGTTCTGCTGCAATGCCTGCAGTTGCGCCAGCACCTTGCCCGCGCTGTCGGGCCGCAGCGCCAACGCACGCAGGTATTCGGCCTGGGCCCAGATGCGCTGGGTGGCGTCACGCACGCTGCCGTCGACATTGAGCATCGCCAGCACCGCACCGTCCTTTACCCCCTGTTGCTCGGCATAGCCGAATGCGCGGCTCAACGAGCCATGCAGCGCGCCGCCGCGCAGCAGCGGTGAGGATTCGAGCAGATAGAACCACTCGAACTGGTGCCCGGGTTCGAACCAGTTATCCACAGCGCCGCGCGGTTTCTCCAGCATCACCCCATGTGCCGGGTCGATGAAGTGCGCCTGCATGGCCTCGGTGAGGTTCACCAGCGCGTCCTGTACCACCGCGTCGTGACGCACCGACAGGGTGGCGAGGAAGGCTTCGGCCAGGTGCATCAGCGGGTTCTGCAACGGCCCGCTGCCCAGCGTCGACCAGTCTTCGGCCAGGCTCGCCTCGTACAGGCCGTGCTCGGTGGCAAAGCGCTCCAGCACCACTTCAAGGGCTGCATTCAAGGTCGACTCGGCCATTGCTTCGTTCACCTTGCCCCAGTAATGCGCGCAGGCGAACACGATGAAGGCGTGGGTGTAGAGGTCCTTGGTGCGGTCCAGCGGGTTGCCCTGGGCGTCGATGCTGTAGAACCAGCCACCGTGCTCGGCGTCGTGAAAGTGGCGTTGCAGGGTGCGCAGCAGGGCGGCGGCACGTTCCGCGGCGCCAGGCTGCTCGATGCGGCTGCTGAACAGGTACAGCTGGCGCGCGCAGGCCATGGCACGGTAGCGCTGTACCGGCAGGGGCCAGTGCTGCGGGTCGAGGGCTTCGAATGGCAGGGCCATGTCCGCGTTCCAGCCCGGGCCTTGCCACAGCGGCACGATGCGCTGGGCGAAGTGCTGCTGGACGCTGTCGAGCAGGGCAGGGAGTTCAGGCTGGGCGGTACGAAGGTCGGGCATGGAGAGGCGTCGTCGCGGTGGGCGTTTGTGGCGCATGGTAGCAGGAATTGCGGTTCGGCTTGAGCACCCCTTCGCTGGCAAGCCAAGGGCTCAGCGCAGATCGCCGAGCCCTTGCCAGTACTTGGCCCCGACAAAGATGAAGCGCAACTGCTGGGTGATCTTCGCCTGCGCGCTCAACTGCCCCGGTACCGGCTCGGCCGGCGAGTCGATCAGTTCGGGCAGGGTGGCGAACACGGTCTTGACCACCAGGTCGGCCATCACCCCCAGGGCCGCGTCGTCCAGATGCCGCCAGCGCGGCATGCGTTGGAGGTCCGCCGCCAGGTCCGAGCTGATCCCTTCGCGCAGCTTGGCGATGGCCTGGCGCACCGGCTGCGAGCCACCGTACTGCTCGCGGGCCAGGAACAGGAACTGCGCCCGGTTGGCCGCCACCACATCGAGAAAGATGCGCACCGAAGCATCGGTGATGCCGCCCAGTTCGAATTCGTTGTGGCGCACCAGGCGGATGGTCTGGCGGAAGGTTTCGTCCACCTCGTTGACCAGTGCCAGCCCCAGCTGGTCCAGGTCGCAGAAGTGGCGGTAGAAGCCGGTGGGCACGATGCCGGCGGTCTTGGCTACCTCGCGCAGGCTGATGCTGCCGAAGCCTCGGCCGCTCTCCATCAGGTGGCGGGCGGCATCCAGCAGGGCCTGTCGGGTCTGTAGCTTTTGTTCGGCGCGCGGCAGCATGGCGAGTATCGGTTCACAGTCATACAGCCCTGCACTCTAGGGCCTGGGCCGCAAAAAACAAAGCCCGGTCGATGGACCGGGCTGTGGGCGCGGGCACTGGCGCATGGGCTCAGCTCGCGCGGCTGTTGCGTTCGATCAGACGGTCCGAGCCGCCTTCGGCGATGCGAGTGCTGCGTTCGACAAGGCGGTCGGAACCACCTTCGGCAACGCGGTTGCTGCGCTCGATCAGGCGGTCAGAACCGCCTCCGGCCAGGGTCTTGAGGGGCTGTGCAATGACGCTGTCGCTGTCGCGGGCTTCGGCCGAGAGGTTCTGTTCGGTGGCGGGTACGGCGAAGGCGTTGGCAGCCAGCAGGCTGAGGGCAAAACTGAGCAGCAATGGGCGTTTCATGATCTGGCGCTCCTTGGGAGGGCTGGTAAGTGGGTACGGCGCCAATGCTACGCTTGGGGGTCAGATAAAGAAGTTCATAAAGATAATGGTAACAATCGACGGCATTGATAGTCGGAAGTGTTAAGTGCCCTCAACGGGCATGGCTGTTCGCCATGCTGTCATCAGGAGATTCGTGCAATGACGCGCCCTGCCAAAATTCTCACCTGGACCTTCGCCACTGTGCTGTTGTTGCTGGCGGTCCTGATCATCGTCATCGCCACCTTCGACTGGAACCGCATCAAGCCCACCCTCAACGAAAAGGTCTCCGAGGCCTTGCACCGACCCTTTGCGATCAATGGCGACCTGGCCGTGCGCTGGCAGCGCGATCGCGACGAGGGCGGCTGGCGCGCCTGGGTGCCATGGCCGCGCTTCATCGCCCAGGATCTGACCCTGGGCAACCCCGAGTGGCTCAAGGCGCCGCAGATGGTCGGCCTGCAGCGCGTGGAGTTTCGCCTCTCGCCGCTGCCGCTGCTGGCCCAGCGCATCGTGATCCCGCGTATCGACCTGACCCTGCCGGTGGCCAGCCTCAAGCGCCTGGCCGATGGCCGCGCCAACTGGACCTTCGATTTCGGGCCCAAGGACGAGAACGCCGAGCCGTCCAAATGGGTGCTGGATATCGGCGCCATCGGCTTCGACAAAGGCGAGGTGGCCTTCGACGACCAGACCCTCAAGACCGTGGTGAAGGTGCAGGTCGACCCGCTGGGCAAGCCCATCCCGTTCACCGACATCGTCGGCAAGGCCAGCGCCGACAAGGCGGCGAGCCAGGGTTCGGCGCCCCAGGACTACGCCTTCGGCTTCAAGGTCGACGGCCGCTACAAGGGCCAGCCGTTGAATGGCAGCGGCAAGATCGGCGGGCTGCTGGCACTGCAGGACGCCACGCAGCCGTTTCCGCTGCAGGCTGACGTGCGCATCGCCGACACGCGCGTCGCAGTGGCCGGCACCCTGACCGACCCGCGCAACCTTGGCGCGCTCGACCTGCGCCTGCGCCTGTCGGGCGCAAGTCTGGGCAATCTGTACCCACTGACCGGCGTGACCCTGCCCGACTCGCCGGCCTATTCCACCGACGGCCACCTGATCGCCAAGCTGCACGAGCCGGGCGGGGCGGTGTTCCGCTACGAGGGCTTCAACGGCAAGATCGGCGACAGCGATATCCATGGCGACATGGCTTTCGTCGCCAGCCAGCCGCGGCCAAAGCTCACCGGCAAGCTGGTGTCCAACCAACTGCTGTTCAAGGATCTTGGCCCGCTGATCGGCGCCGACTCCAACGCCGAACAGAAGGCCCGTGGTGGCGCGAGCAAGCAGCCGGCCGGCAAGGTGCTGCCGGTGGAGGAGTTTCGCACCGAGCGCTGGCGCACCATGGACGCCGACGTGAGCTTCAGCGGCAAGCGCATCGTGCACAGCGAAGAACTGCCCTTCAAGGACCTGGCCGCGCACTTCGTGCTCGATGACGGCGTGCTGCGCCTGGAGCCGCTGAGTTTCGGCGTGGCCGGCGGCAAGCTGGATGCACAGATCCGCCTGGATGGCCGCGCGGTGCCGATGCAGGGGCGTGCGCGCCTGAGTGCGCGCAACTTCAAGCTCAAGCAGCTGTTCCCCACCTTCGAACCGATGAAGACCAGCTTCGGTGCGCTCAATGGCGATGCCGACATCAGTGGCCGCGGCAACTCGGTGGCGGCCTTGCTGGGCACCTCCAATGGCGACCTGCGGCTGCTGATCAACGATGGCGCGATCAGCCGTGGCCTGATGGAGATCGCCGGGCTCAACGTGGGCAACTACGTGGTGGGCAAGCTGTTTGGCGACAACGAGGTGAAGATCAACTGCGCGGCGGCGGACTTCGGCATCAAGGACGGCCTGGCCAGTACGCGCCTGTTCGTGTTCGACACCGAGAACGCGATCATCTACATCGATGGCACGGCCAACTTCGCCACCGAGCAACTGGACCTGAAGATCAACCCCGAGTCCAAGGGCCTGCGCCTGTTCTCGCTGCGCTCGCCGTTGTACGTGCGCGGGCCGTTTGCCAAGCCGAGTGCGGGCGTGCAGGCGATTCCGCTGGCGTTGCGCGGGGCCGGGATGGTGGCGTTGGGGGTGGCGGTAGCGCCGGCGGCGGCGTTGCTGGCGCTGGTGGCGCCCAGCGGCGGGGACGAGAACCAGTGCACGCCATTGCTGGAGCAGATGCGTTCGGGCAAGGCGCCCAAGACCGTCAAGGCTGACTAAACGCATCGCGGGTCAAGCCCGCTCCCACAAGGATCACCACGGACCCTGTGGGAGCGGGCTTGACCCGCGATGAAGTCGCTGCGGTTTACAGCCCTTTGAGCAGATCCGCCATATCGTCCGCGTGCTCTTCCTCCTGGGCCAGGATGTCTTCGAAGATGCGCCGGGTGGTCGGGTCGCTGTCACCGATGTACTGGATGATCTCGCGGTAGCTGTCGATGGCGATGCGCTCGGCGACCAGGTCTTCGAGCACCATTTCCTTGAGGGTCTTGCCTGCCACGTACTGCGCGTGGGAGTTCTTGCTCAGGTTGTCGGGGTTGAAGTCCGGTTCGCCGCCCAGCTGCACGATGCGCTCGGCCAGCTTGTCGGCGTGCTCCATCTCCTGGTTGGCGTGCTCCAGGAACTCTTCGGCGGCCACGTTGGCCTTGATCCCCTCGGCCATGAAGTAGTGGCGTTTGTAGCGCAGTACGCACACCCACTCGGTGGCCAGCGACTCGTTCAGCAGGCGCAGGATCTTTTCGCGGTCGGCGGTGTAGCCTTCGGTCACCGCACCGTCTTCCACGTGCTGGCGGGCGCGGTGGCGCAGGGTTTGTACATCGGTCAGTTCAACGTTGCTCATCATGTTCTCCAAGCTGAAAACGGGGTTTCACGCTCTGACGGCGCGTCGGGTGCACAGTGTGTGATTGATTGGCGCGCTAAAAGTTTTACGCGCCGGGAAGGGCCTGTTCGTCCTTCTGGCGTTGCTCGCACGTCTTGAAGCCCTTGGCATCCACATGCCCGGTGGCATCGAAACGCACGTAGTAAGCCTGTTGCTTGCCTTCATGGTTTAGCACGTAGTTGTTGCATGTGCCGCCGTGGGGCAGGTCGATGACGGAGGAAGGGCTGCCGCCGATGGCGATCACCTGCTGCATGGTCATGCCGTTGCCCACCTGCTTGACCAGCGGCTGTTCGCGGTAGGTCACGTAGTCCACAGGGTTTTCAGGGCGGTTGCTGCCGCAGCCTACCAGGGTGGCGCTTGCCAGCAGGGCTGCCAGGGCGTGCTTGTACATGGTCTCGCTCCCTTGTGAAGGCCGTCATGGCCTGATAAGGGTTGGAACCGCAGCGCACGCCGGGAGTTCGATTGCAGTTGCCATTGTTGTGCCTGTAGGGTGGTGCGCACTGCCACGGATCGGGAGGGGCCGCCATGTCGCAAGCGCTTGCAACGCGTTATCCACTGGTACTGGTGCCGGGCATGCTCGGCTTCGTGCGCCTGGTGCTGTACCCGTACTGGTTCGGCATTGTCGCGGCCCTGCGCCGGGGCGGGGCCACGGTGTTCCCGGTGCAGGTCTCGCCGGTCCACGGCAACGAGGTGCGCGGTGAACAGCTGCTGCGCATCATCGACGACCTGCGCCGCCGCACCGGCGCCGACAAGGTTCACCTGCTGGGCCACAGCCAGGGTGCGCTGACCGCCCGTTATGCGGCGGCCAGGCGCCCGGAATGGGTGGCCTCGGTCACCTCCATCGCGGGCCCCAACCACGGCTCCGAACTGGCCGACTACCTGGACAGGCACTACCCCGGCGATTCCGTCCGCGGGCGCCTTCTCAAACTGGTGCTGCACGGGCTGGCACGGCTGATGGGCTGGCTGGAAACCGGCTGGCGCGGGGCAGGCCTGCCCATCGACGTGCACGCCTCGCACCAGTCGCTGACGTTCGAGGGCGTGGCCCTGTTCAACCAGCGTTATCCACAGGGCCTGCCGATGACCTGGGGTGGCGAGGGGCCCGCGGAGGTCGACGGGGTGCGCTACTACTCATGGTCGGGCACCTTGCAGCCGGGCATCACCGACAGCGGGCGCAACCGCTTCGATGGCAGCAACCGCTTCTGCCGCCTGTTCGCGCGCACCTTCGTGCGTGAACCGGGCCAGTGCGACGGCATGGTCGGGCGGTTCAGCTCGCACCTGGGCCAGGTGATCGGCGACGACTACCCGCTGGATCACCTGGATATCGTCAACCAGTCACTCGGCGCGGTGGGCAAGGGCGCCGACCCGGTACGGCTGTTTACCGAGCACGCGGCGCGTCTGAAGGCGGCGGGGCTTTGAGGCGGCGCAGCGGGGTGGTCCAGCGTTCGGCCAGAATCACCCCGGCCAGGGTCAGCACGCCGCCCACCAGGTGATACGGCGCCAGGCGTTCGTCGAGCACCAGTGCCGCGATCACCGCGGTCAGCGCCGGCAGCAGGTTGAAGAACAGCGTGGTGCGGCTGGGCCCCAGGCGCACCACCGCCTGCATCCACACCAGTGGCGCCACGATCGAGGCCAGCACGCAGGCATAGAGCACCAGGCCGATGTTGTCCACGCTCAGCCCGGCCTTGGGCGAGAACAGGTACAGCGGCAACAGCACCACGATCGCCACCAGCACCTGCAGGTACAGCAGTTGCAGCGGCGGCAGGCGCAGTTGCCACTTTTTCAGCAGGGTGCTGTACACCGCATAGGCCAGGGTGGCGATCAGCATCATCGCGTCTCCCAGGTTCAGGCCGTGGGCCAGCAGCGCGGCCGGGTCGCCGCCGGACACCACCACCAGCACCCCGGCGAACGACACCAGTGCACCCAGCAGCGCGCCGGCGCTCAGGCGCTGGCCCAGGGTGGCGATGGCCAGGGCCAGCGACATCAGCGGCATCAGCGACAGGATGATGCCCATGTTGGTGGCGCTGGTGATAGCGGCGGCAAAGTACGCCAGGCTCTGGTACACCGCCATGCCCAGCACCCCGAGGATGACGATCTTGCCCAGGTGCGGGCGGATCGCCGCGCGGTTGCGCAGCACTGCCCGCAGCAGGAACGGGCTGAGCAGCAGGCCGGCGAGCACCCAGCGGTAGAAGCCGATCTCGGCAGGGAAGATGGCGCCGACGGCCAGCTTGTTGACCACGGTGTTGCCGGCCCAGATCAGAATGGCCAGCAGGGGGAACGCATAATTCATGCAACAGGGACTCTTTGAAGATGACGGCGGTCATTATCCGCCTGTCTGTCTGGATGTTTATACTGCGATCCAGACAACCCGCCCATTGATCCAGACAGCATTCGACCGACAGCATGGCACGCAAATACCTCGACATCCCGCAGCTGGACGCGCTACCGGCACCGGTGTACTTCCGCTATGACGAGTTCGGCGCC
Organism: Pseudomonas sp. UBA7500; assembly: GCF_002478435.1. Classification (NCBI taxonomy): domain Bacteria; kingdom Pseudomonadati; phylum Pseudomonadota; class Gammaproteobacteria; order Pseudomonadales; family Pseudomonadaceae; genus Pseudomonas; species Pseudomonas sp. UBA7500. The sequence continues at coordinate 274,263 of NZ_DLNW01000003.1, forward strand.
GACACCCACAGCGCCGCGCACCGTCACGCCTGGGGCCAGCTCAACTACACCGCCCACGGGGTGATGCAGCTGGAGATCGACGGTCGGCGCTTCTTCTCGCCGCCCAACTACGCGGTATGGGTGCCGCCGGACACCGAGCATGGTTGCTACAACCCCCAGGCCGTGGTGTACCGCTCGGTGTACATCACCCGCGAGCTGAGCCAGAGCCTGCCTGCGCAGCCGTGCAGCCTGGTGATCAGCGACATCCTCAAGGCCATCCTCGGCGATTTTGCCCGGCGCGACGTCAAGGTACCGCGCACCGATGCCGACCAGCGCCTGGCCCAGGTGCTGGTGGACCAGTTGCACTGCGCGCCGGTGCACACCGGCTACCTGCCGTATGCCCAGGGCCCGGGCCTGCGCAGCGTGCTGCAGGCCCTGCAACGCAACCCTGGGGACAACCGTCCGCTGGGCGACTGGGCCGCCAGCGTGCATGTGAGCGAGCGCACCCTGGCCCGCCAGTTCATCCGCGAGCTGGGTATCAGCTTTGGCGAATGGCGCCAGCGCCTGCGGTTTCTGCGGGCCATCGAGGCCCTGGAGGGCGAGCAGAGCATCCAGCAGATCGCCTTCGACCTGGGCTACGGCAGCCCATCGGCTTTTATCGCGATGTTCCAGCGCCAGGCCCAGTGCACCCCGGAGCAGTACCGACGCCAGGCGCGCCGCGGCTGACAGGGGTTTGTAAAAATTCTTGTCTACACTGGTGTCGAGGCTGCGCGGATGGCGTGGCGACCAGGAGAATGCCCCATGAAAATGTTGCGTGTGCCGTTGCTGCTGCTTGGCGTCCTGATGTGTTCGCAGGGGTTCGCCGCCACCGCACAGCAGGAGAAGATGAAGACCTGCAATGCCGACGCCACCTCCCAGGCGCTCAAGGGTGACGCGCGCAAGGCGTTCATGAGCACCTGCCTGAAAAAGGCCGAGCCCGCGACCCAGCAGGAGAAGATGAAGACCTGCAATGCCGACGCCACCACCCAGGCGCTCAAGGGCGACGAGCGCAAGGCGTTCATGAGTACCTGCCTGAAGAAGAAATGAGCCCCTGCTGAGGCTCAGTCGCGTGCCGGCAGGCCCACATACACCAGCCGGTCCACGCCCTCGCCAAAGAAGAACGAGAACGGCCGCCCCAGTGCGTCCATGCGCTGGTTGCACTCGGTGTGCAGTTCCCGGTCACGCGCATGGGTCATCTCGGCCATCGGCGCCGATACCAGTGGCGGGCCGATCACGAAGTGCAGGTGAATGTTGTCGGGGTTCAGGTAGTCGAGCCAGTTGCGGGTGCTGAACGCCACCTGCAGGGTGCCGTTATCGACCAGTCGGCGCAGCGCCGCGTCTTCGAACTGCAGGTGCACTGGCACCTGGGCAGCCTGGAAGTCGCGGTTGCGCACGTGCAGCAGGCCCTGACGGCCCGAGCCGAGCTCGCCTGGCCCGGTGGCGAGCATGTAGAACGGCAGTGTCGGAGTCATGCCGGCCTCCAGGGTGCAGAGCATCTGGTCATCGGCCTGCGGCAGCACCTTGAGGTAGGGGTTGCTGTGCGGCGGGGTACCGATGCCCTGGCCAAGGGCAATGTGCAGGTTCTGCGGGGTCAGCACGGTGGTGTCGAAGTGACGCGGCGGCGCGCCGGTGCCCTGGCGCTGGCCGGTCAGCCCCTGGGCCTGGTCGGCGTCGAAACGCAGCTTCATGTTCAGGGTCACCGCATTGCGTGCCGGGATGATGGCTTCGAACACCTCGCGAATCTCGTCCAGCTGCTGTGGGCTCAGTGAGTCGTCCGTCAGGCGCAGGTGCACCACCTTGTCGTTGTACTCGTCCATCTCCATCACCAGGCTGTCGGTGGGGATGTGGTGCGCGGCCAGCAGCGCGAAGATCGATTCGCGGTAGCTGTAATGCACGTCCCGGCTGTAGTACAGGTCGCCCACCGGCGCCTGGAAGTGCAGCACCAGAAAGTCCTTGTCACAGCCTGCGAGCAACAGCGCGAGCGCGCACAGCAGTACCTTACGCATGGGGTTCCTTGGCCGTGTCGGCGTGTTCCTGCAGCGGCAGCAGGCGAGGCTGCCACAGGCGCAGGGTTTCGATGAGGGTGGGCCGACCATTGACGCTAAGAATGATGGCCACGCCCCGGCTGAACATCACCTCCACCTCGTTGTGCGGGTCGGTCTTTTCCTCGATGTCCTCCAGCGGCATGTGCACCGCGATGCCCTGGATGCGGTGGTGTGTTTCGCCGAAGTGCTGCAGCGAGTAGCCCCAGGTGTCCAGCGGGCCTTGCAGGCGGTACACCGCGGCGCGCTTGCCGGTGACGTGGGCCAGTTTCTTCCAGGGCAGGTCGGTGGTGCCGACCAGCTTGCGCAGCATGTAGGCCGGGCCGCCGAGAAACGCCAGGGCCTCGCGCTCGCCGTCGTTCAGCTGGCGTATCGGGGTGGCGCGGCGCAGGTACCTGACGCGGTTGAGCCAGGTCATGAAGAACGTCCAGAAGATCGGCGTGATGCGCCAGACAATCAGCACGCAGAGAATCGGCACCAGTATTTCGAGGATATCTTTTTCGCGCATGCGCGCTCCTGCGATTGCGCATGGGCGCGCGGTCATTCCGTGAGGGCGGGCATCATAGAAAGATTGCCCTGGCAACGCCAGCGCGCCGCGCCCCGCGTGCCCCTATGCCTGCTCGTAGAAGGCTGGCAGACTGCCGTCTTTGTGGTCTTTCTGCCTCCGAGGTTGTATGACATTTACCCAGCGCCAGATCGTCCTGGCGAGTTGGCTCATCGTGTTCACCGGGTTGCTGCTGGCGCTGCCGCTCAAGCTGCTGCCCAGCCTGCTGGCCGGCCTGCTGGTGTTCGAGCTGGTCAACATGCTCACGCCCAAGCTGCAGCACCTGATTGCCGGGCAGCGTGCGCGCTGGGTAGCGGTGGCGTTGCTGGGCACGCTGATCGTGAGCGTGCTGAGCCTGCTGTTTGCCGGGGCCATCAGCTTTCTGCTGCACGAGGCGGAGAATCCCGGCGCGTCGCTGGACAAGTTCATGCTGCTGGTGGACCAGGCGCGCGGGCAGTTGCCGCCGTTCATCGACGCCTACCTGCCGGCCAGTGCGGCGGAGTTCAAGGTGGCCATCGGCGAATGGTTGCGCACCCACCTGGCCGACCTGCAACTGGTGGGCAAGGGCGCGGCGCACATGTTCGTGACCTTGCTGATCGGCATGATCCTGGGCGCCATCGTGGCCTTGCAGCGCATCCCCGACCTGACCCAGCGCAAACCGCTGGCCGCGGCCTTGTTCGAGCGCCTGTCGCTGCTGGTGCAGGCGTTTCGCAACATCGTGTTCGCGCAGATCAAGATCTCGCTGCTCAACACCGCCTTTACCGGGGTATTCCTGGCGGTGGTGCTGCCGCTGTTCGGGGTGCACCTGCCGCTGACCAAGACGCTGATCGTGCTGACCTTCCTGCTGGGGCTGCTGCCGGTGATCGGCAACCTGATGTCCAACACGCTGATCACCATCGTCGGCCTGTCGCTGTCGATCTGGGTGGCGGTGGCGGCGCTGGGCTACCTGATCGTGATCCACAAGGTCGAGTACTTTCTCAATGCGCGCATCGTGGGCGGGCAGATTCGCGCCAAGTCGTGGGAGCTGCTGCTGGCGATGCTGGTGTTCGAGGCGGCGTTCGGCTTGCCGGGCGTGGTCGCGGGGCCGATCTACTATGCGTACCTGAAGAGCGAGTTGCGCCGGGCCGAGCTGGTGTAAGGCCGACGGGCCTCTTCGCCAGCCTTGCTGGCGAAGAGGCCAACTCATTTCTGTGGATAAGTGACCGCTTCCACGCGATCCAGCCCCGCACCCATGAAGAACGTATACGGCCGCCCGAGCTTCATCTGCTCGGCGTAGCACTGGCTGTTCAGGGCCTTGACCCGATAGTCGATCTGGTAGGCACGCATCAGCTCGTGCTCGCCCAGGTCCGCCAGCTTGAACGCGATGCTCAGGCTCTTGCGGTTCTGCTCGTCAGCCGGCAGCAGCGCGAGTTCACCCTTGTCGACCTGCTGCTGCAGGCTGGCCTGCTTGAAGCGGTAGCGGGCACTCACCTTCCACAGGCTGAAGGCATCCGCTTCGCCTGTTTCGGCAAACTCCAGCACCACCCGCTGCGGGTCATCGCCCTTGGCCGCGTAGACGTCGGTCATGCCCGGGTAATACTGGCGCGGGCTGATGTACAGCAGGCAACTGACCTCGGCCTGCACCTGTTCGTTGACATCCATCGTGGTGCCCGGCCATTGCTCCGGCATCGCGGCCACCGTGCTCACTTCGTCGCCCGGTTCGGCGGGCAGGGTGAACGAGGCGGGCATCGCCTCCAGGGCGTGCAGCTGGCTTGGGGTCAGGCGCTGGCGCTCGGCGGCGGTGGGTTGCAGGGTGACTTCGATAGCGAAGGTGACAGCGTTGCGCGCCTGCACGATGTCCTCGAACAGCCCGCGCAAGGCGGCCTGCTGCTGTTCATCCAGCGGTTGCAGCAGCACCACATGCACCAGGCGCTTGTCCTCGGCATCCACGTCGAAACGCAGGCGCTTGGGGTCGACCTGGCGCTGTTCGAGGGCCTCGCCGATCATCTGCAGGTTGATCGGGTCCAGGCCCCAGCGGGCGGTGCCGACGTCGGTCTGAAAGCGCACGCTCATGAATGTTTCATCGCCGCAGCCGCCCAGCAGCAGCGCGCTCGACAGTGCCAGGGTTCTGGCCAGGTTCATTGGGTTTCTTCCTTGTAGGTCACCGATTCGAGCCGGTCCAGGCCGTCCCCGACCCGAAAGCTCAGGGGGCGTGGCAAGTGATTGGCAGCGCTTTCGCACGAATGGATCAGCTGCGAAGCATTGGGTTGCAACGGAAAACTGCGGTACAGCCGCTGTTGCCCCAGGTCCGAAAAACCCAGCATCACCACCAGTGGGTCCACCGACAGGTAGTTCGGCTCGACGAGCCACAGTTCGCCTTTGTCGATCCTGCCTTGCAGGCCGGCGTCGGTCAGCCGGTAATGCGCCGGGTAGTGCGCTTCGCCCAGCTCGACGCTGACCTGATTGGCCGTGTCCAGCGTCATCTGCCACAGGCCGGTGATGCCTTCCGGCAACGGCTTTACCGGCAGCGCCTGCAGTTGGCAGGTGACCTTGGAGTTGATGCGTTCGGTCACGTCCCGCGGCACGTTGTCGTCGTCCCTGGGCATCAGCGCCATGGTCAGCACCGTCGGGCTGAGCTCCAGCGGGATCAACAGCGGTTGCGGCAGCGCGTCGATCCGCTGGCGCTCTGCCGCGCTCAGGGCCTGGCGTTGCTCGGGGGTGATGTCCAGGGTGAGTTCGATCTGCAGCGTGTTCGCCGCGCGTGCCTGCAGGATCTCGTCGAACGGTTCGCGCAACGCCTTGCGCTGCGCCTCGCTCAGCGGCTGCAGTTCCCTCACGTACACCAGGTGTTGGTCTTCGAGGTCGACCCGCCAGCGCAGGCTTTTCGGGTCGATCTGGCGTTGCACCAGGGCCTCGTCGATCATCTGCTGCTTGCGCGCGTCCAGGCCGGTGCCCGACGAGCCGGCCGAGTCCTCGAAGCGCAGGGTCATCAGGTCGTCGTTGCAACCGGCCAGCAGCAGGGCGCTGATCAGCGTCAGGGGTTTGAAACTCATCTGTTCACGTCCTTGTGGGGCGGCGGGCTAGCCGTAACGCTTGCGGGCTTCGATCGCCAGGCCGCTACCGATGCTGCCGAAGATGTTGCCCTCGACGTGGCGCGCGTTGGGCAGCATGGCCGCCACGCTCTGGCGCAGGGCGGGGATGCCGCTGGAGCCGCCGGTGAAGAATACCGTGTCGACCTGCGCCACACCGACGCCGGCCTTGTTCAGCAGCTCGCCGACGCTGCCACGCACACGTTCGAGCAGGCTGTCGATGGACGCCTCGAACAGCGCACGGGTCAACTCCACACTCAGCTCGGGCTGCACGCGCTTGAGGTCGACCAGGCGGCTGTCGCTGTGGGTCAGCTCGATCTTGGTGGCTTCCACTTCCATCGCCAGCCAGTGCCCGGCGCGCTGTTCGATCAGCTTGAACAGGCGGTCGATGCCGTCGGTGTCCTCGATGTCGTAGCGCATGCTGCCCAGCGCCAGCTGGGATTTCTGCGAGTACACCGAGTTGATGGTGTGCCAGGTGGCCAGGTTCATGTGGTGGCTGGTGGGCATGAAGGCACCGCTTTTCATGCGGCTGCCATAGCCGAACAGCGGCATCACGCCCTGCAGGCTCAGCTGCTTGTCGAAGTCGGTACCGCCGATGTGCACGCCACCGGTGGCCAGAATGTCGGCGTGGCGGTCATCGAGCATGTGGCGCTCGGGGGCCAGGCGTACCAGCGAGAAGTCCGAGGTACCACCGCCGATGTCGACGATCAGCACCAGCTCTTCGCCCTGGATGCTCGACTCGTAGTCGAAGGCTGCGGCGATGGGTTCGTACTGGAACGACACGTCCTTGAAGCCGATCTTCTTCGCCACCTCGGCCAGGGTGTCTTCGGCCTCCTGGTCGGCGGCCTGGTCGTCGTCGACGAAATGCACCGGGCGGCCCAGCACCACCTCGTCGAAGTCGCGCCCGGCATTGGCCTCGGCACGCTTCTTCAGCTCGCCGATGAACATGCCCAGCAGGTCCTTGAACGGCAGCGCGGTGCCCAGCACGCTGGTGTCGTGCTTGATCAGCTTGGAGCCCAGCAGGCTCTTGAGCGAGCGCATCAGGCGGCCTTCGTAGCCCTCCAGGTACTCGTGCAGGGCCAGCCGGCCATAGACCGGGCGCCGCTCCTCGATATTGAAGAACACCACCGAGGGCAAGGTGATCTTGCCGTCTTCCAGGGCAATCAGCGAATCCACGCCGGGACGGTGCCAGCCGACGGTGGAATTGGAGGTGCCGAAGTCGATACCGCAGGCGCGGGCCGGGGATGCGTGACTCATGGGTGTGCTTCCGGGGGAAAAACGGCCGCGCAGTTTATGCCAGCCATCGGCAGAATCAAGACCGAATATCTGCTCGACAGCAATCCTTTGTCCGACTTGAAAGGCTATGCTTGACCCCAATCTTCACAGCAGTGATGCATTCGATAACCGATGGTGAATCGTAAAGATGGACTTCAAAGACTATTACAAGATCCTTGGCGTAGAGCCCACGGCGGATGAAAAGGCGATCAAGACCGCCTACCGCAAGCTTGCGCGCAAGTATCACCCGGACGTCAGCAAAGAGCGCGACGCCGAAAACCACTTCAAGGAAGTGAACGAGGCCTATGAGGCCCTGAGCAGCCCTGAAAAGCGCGCCGAATACGACGAGCTGCGCAAGTACGGCCAGCACGGCCGGCCCTTCCAGGGCCCGCCGGGCTGGGAAAGCCGTGGCGGTGGCGGTGGCGGTGCCGACTTTGGCGGCGGCGACTTCTCGGACTTCTTCAGTTCCATTTTCGGCTCGGCCGGACGTGGCAACGGCAACCCCTTTGGCCGTGGCCAGCAACGCAGTGCCGGTCGGCGAGGGCAGGACGTGGAAATGGAACTGGCGATTTTCCTCGAGGAAACCCTGGCCAACGAGTCGAAGAAGATCAGCTTCCAGGTGCCGCAGTACAACGCGGCCGGGCAGCGCACGGGCGACACCACCAAGACCCTCAACGTCAAGATCCCTGCCGGGGTGACCGACGGCGAGCGCATCCGCCTCAAGGGCCAGGGTGCACCGGGCGTGGGCGGCGGCGCCAATGGCGACCTGTACCTGATCATTCGCCTGGCACCCCACCCGCTGTTCGATGTCGAAGGTCATGACCTGATCATCACCGTGCCGCTGGCACCGTGGGAGGCTGCGCTGGGCACCAAGGTCGAGATGCCGACCCTGACCGGCAAGGTCAACCTGACCATCCGCCCCGACAGCCAGAGCGGCCAGCGCCTGCGCATCAAGGGCATGGGCCTGAGCAACAAGCAAGGCCAGCGTGGCGACCTGTATGCGCAGCTGAAGGTGGTGATGCCGACGCAATCGAGCGCCGAAGCCCGCGAACTGTGGACCAAACTGTCGGAGAAGGCCGGGTTCAACCCGCGAACTCAATGGAGTAAGTGACCATGAGCAGTACCCTGATCGTTCAACTGGACATGCGAACCCTTTGTCAGGAGGCCGATGTACCGGCAGCCTACGTGATCGAGATCGTCGAGCACGGCATCGTTGAACCTTCGGGGCGAACGCCGGAGGAATGGGTGTTCGACGACCGTGCCCCGGTGCTGGCCAAGCGCGCGGCCAAGCTGCACCAGGAGCTGGAGCTGGAGTGGGAAGGGGTGGCGCTGGCGCTGGAGCTGCTGGAGGAAGTGAAGCAGTTGCGCAGTGAGAATTCGATGTTGAAGCAGCGCCTGGGAAGGTTTGTGCAAGGCTGACCGGCCCAATCGCGGGTCAAGCCCGCTCCCACCGATACGCCGTTGGCCTCCAAGCCAGCGCTGTACCTGTGGGAGCGGGCTTGACCCGCGATGAGGCCCTCAGCCCTGTGGGGGCTGCGCCCCCGGTGCCAGCATCAGTTGCATGAAGGTCAGATCCAGCCACTTGCCGAACTTCACCCCCACCTGCGGCATCTGTCCGTTCAGGGTGAAGCCCAGCCGCTCGTGCAAGCGGATCGACGCCGTATTGCCGCTCTCGATCGCCGCCACCATCACATGCTTGCCACAGCCCCTGGCACGCTCGATCAGCGCCTGCATCAGCAACGGCCCCAGGCCCTGGCCGCGCTGGTCGCTGCGGATGTACACCGAATGCTCCACGGTGTGGCGAAACCCCTCGAACGGGCGCCAGTCGCCGAACGAGGCATAGCCCAGCACGTCCCCTGCCTCATTCACCGCCACCAGTATCGGATAACCCTGCGCCTGGCGCGCCGCGAACCACGCCTGGCGATTGCCCAGGTCGACCGTCTGCTCGTTCCAGATCGCCAGGGTGTTGAGCACCGCATCGTTGTAGATATCACGGATGGCCGGCAGGTCGGCGTGCACGGCGTCGCGGATGTGATTCATGACAGGCTCTCGAAACGGGACAGGCGCACAGATTAAATCGTAACCAGGCCGCGTACACCTTCGGCCTCCATGTTTTCCCCGCGGCCCTGCTGCACGATCTCGCCGCGGGACATCACCAGGTACTGGTCGGCCAGTTCGGCGGCAAAGTCGTAGAACTGCTCCACCAGCAGAATCGCCATGTCGCCACGCGCGGCCAGTTGGCGGATCACCGCACCGATCTCCTTGATCACCGATGGCTGGATGCCTTCGGTGGGCTCGTCGAGGATCAGCAGGCGCGGGCGGCTGGCCAGGGCGCGGCCGATGGCCAGTTGCTGTTGCTGGCCACCGGACAGGTCGCCGCCGCGGCGGTGTTTCATCTGCAGCAGTACCGGGAACAGTTCGTAGATGAAGGCCGGCACCTCCCGCGCCTGGCTGGCGCCGAAGCGTGACAGGCCCATCAGCAGGTTCTCCTCCACCGTCAGGCGCGGGAAGATCTCGCGGCCCTGGGGCACGTAGGCGATTCCGGCGTGCACGCGCTGGTGCGGCTTGAGTGTGGTGATGGCCTGGCCCTCCCAGTGCACGCTGCCTTCGCGGGCGGGAAGCAGGCCCATCAGGCAGCGCAGCAGGGTGGTCTTGCCCACGCCGTTGCGGCCCAGCAGGCAGGTGACCTCACCGACCTTGGCCTGGAACGACAGGCCGCGCAGGATGTGGCTGCCGCCGTAGTACTGGTGCAGGGTGTCGATTTTCAGCATGTGCCTTGTCCTTTTTTGTCTGTACCGGCCTCTTCGCCGGCAAGGCCGGCGCCTACAAGAGCCGCGGTGTCTCTGTAGGAGCCGGCGTTGCCGGCGAAGCTTTTCAGCGCCCCAGATAAACCTCGATCACCCGATCATCGGCCTGCACCTGTTCCAGCGAACCCTCTGCCAGCACGCTGCCCTGGTGCAGCACCGTCACATGGTCGGCAATGCTGCCGACAAACCCCATGTCATGCTCCACCACCATCAGCGAATGCCGGCCGGCCAGGCTTTTGAAAAGCTCGGCGGTGAATTCGGTCTCGGCGTCGGTCATGCCCGCCACCGGTTCGTCCAGCAGCAGCAACTGCGGGTCCTGCATCAGCAGCATGCCGATCTCCAGAAACTGCTTCTGCCCATGGGACAGCAACCCCGCCGGGCGCTGCGCCGACCCGGTCAGGCGAATGGTCTGCAGCACCTGGTCGATACGGTCGCGCTGTTCGCCGCCGAGTCTCGCGCACAGGCTGGCCCACACCGACTTGTCGGCCTTCTGCGCCAGTTCCAGGTTTTCATACACGCTCAAGGCCTCGAACACCGTCGGCTTCTGGAACTTGCGCCCGATACCGGCCTGGGCGATCTGCACCTCGCTCATGCGCGTCAGGTCCAGGGTCTCGCCGAACCAGGCCTTGCCGGTGGTGGGGCGAGTCTTGCCGGTGATCACGTCCATCAGCGTGGTCTTGCCCGCCCCGTTGGGCCCGATGATGCAGCGCAACTCGCCCACGCCGATGTACAGGTTCAGCGCATTCAGCGCCTTGAAGCCGTCGAAGCTCACGCTGATGTCCTCCAGCGTCAGCACCGTGCCGTGGCGCACGTCCAGCCCCGGCTGGCGTGCCTGGCCCAGGCCGATGGCATCGCGACCGCTGCCGGCGTCGATGATCGGTTCGAGCATGAACTCGGGGTGTACGGCAGGCAGCGGTACGCTTCTCATTGTTCACCCCTTTTCTTCAGCAGACCGACCACGCCCCTGGGCAGGTAAAGCGTTACCAGAATGAACAGCGCACCGAGAAAGAACAGCCAGAACTCGGGGAACGCCACGGTGAACCAGCTCTTCATGCCATTGACCACGCCGGCGCCCAGCAACGGCCCGATCAGCGTGCCGCGCCCGCCCAGGGCTACCCACACGGCGGCCTCGATGGAGTTGGTGGGCGACATCTCGCTGGGGTTGATGATGCCCACCTGCGGCACGTACAGCGCACCTGCCAGGCCGCACAGCACGGCGCTCAGCACCCACACGAACAGCTTGAAGCCGCGCGGGTCGTAGCCGCAGAACATCAGGCGGTTCTCGGCGTCGCGCAGCGCCGTGAGCACGCGCCCGAACTTGCTGCGTGCCAGGCGCCAGCCCAGGTACAGGCTGCCCGCCAGCAAGGCCACGGTTAGCAGGAACAGCACTGCGCGGGTGCCCTGGGCGGTGATCTCGAAACCCAGGATGCTGCGAAAGTTGGTGAAGCCGTTGTTGCCGCCAAAGCCGGTCTCGTTGCGAAAGAACAGCAGCATGCCGGCAAAGGTCAGGGCCTGGGTCATGATCGAGAAGTACACGCCCTTGATCCGCGAACGGAACGCGAAGTAGCCGAACACCAGCGCCAAAAGCCCCGGCGCCAGCACCACCAGGCACAGTGCCCAGGCAAAGTGCTGGGTGCCGGCCCAGTACCACGGCAGCTCGCTCCACGACAGAAAGGTCATGAACGCCGGCAGGCCGTCGCCGGCCGCTTCGCGCATCAGGTACATGCCCATGGCGTAGCCGCCCAGGGCGAAGAACAGGCCATGGCCCAGCGACAGCAACCCGGCGTAGCCCCACACCAGGTCCAGTGCCAGGGCAACGATGGCGTAGCACAGGATCTTGCCCACCAGGGTCAGGGTGTAGGCCGACACCTGCAGGCTGTGGCCGGCTGGCAGCAACGACAGCAGTGGCAGGGCGATCAGCACCAGCAGCACCAGGGCGCCGACGGCCAGGGTCAGGCGCGGGCCGGCCTTTTGTGTAGCAGTGACAAGCAGTGGCTGGTTCATCAGTCGATTACCCGTCCCTTGAGGGCGAACAGGCCTTGCGGACGCTTCTGGATGAACAGAATGATCAGCGCAAGGATGAGGATCTTGCCGAGCACCGCACCGATCTGCGGCTCCAGCAACTTGTTGGCTATGCCCAGGCCGAACGCGGCCCACAGGCTGCCGGCCAGTTGCCCGACGCCACCGAGCACCACCACCAGGAACGAGTCGATGATGTAGCTCTGGCCCAGGTCCGGGCCGACGTTGCCGATCTGGCTCAAGGCCACACCGCCAAGGCCGGCGATACCCGAACCCAGGCCGAAGGCGAGCATGTCCACGCGCCCGGTGGGCACGCCGCAGCAGGCGGCCATGTTGCGGTTCTGGGTGACGGCGCGCACGTTCAGGCCCAGGCGGGTGCGGTTGAGCAGCAGCCAGGTGAGCAGCACCACGCACAGGGCGAAACCGATGATCACCAGGCGGCTGTAGGGCAGCACCAGGTTGGGCAGTACCTGCAGGCCGCCGGAGAGCCAGGCCGGGTTGGCCACCTCGACGTTCTGCGCGCCGAACAGCAGGCGGATGGCCTGGATCAGGATCAGGCTGATGCCCCAGGTGGCCAGCAGGGTTTCCAGCGGGCGCCCGTACAGGTGGCGGATCACCGTGCGTTCGAGCAGCATGCCGACCCCGGCACTCACACCGAAGGCCACCGGCAGTGCCAGCAGCGGGTAGAAGTCCAGCGCGCCGGGGGCGTAGCGCTGCACCAGCACTTGCACCACGTAGGTGCTGTAGGCGCCGAGCATCAGCATTTCGCCGTGGGCCATGTTGATCACCCCCAGCAGGCCGAAGGTGATCGCCAGGCCCAGGGCTGCCAGCAGCAGTATCGAACCCAGCGACAGCCCGCTGAAGGCCTGGCCGAGCAGCTCGCCGATCAGCAGCTTGCGCTTGACCTGGGCCAGGCTGGTTTCGGCGGCGGTGCGCACCGTGGGGTCGGTTTCCACACTGGGGTCGAGCAGGCTTTCGAGGCGGGTGCGGGCCATCGGGTCGCCGGTTTCGCCCAGCAGGCGCACGGCGGCCAGGCGTACGGCGGGGTCTGTCGCGACCAGTTGCAGGTTGGCCAGGGCCAGGCCCAGGGCTGCGTGCACGGCGGCGTCGGGCTCGCTGGCAAAGCGCCGGTCGAGGAAGGCGACCTGAGCGGGCTGCGCGCTTTTCTGCAGTTGCTGGGCGGCGGCCAGGCGGACTCTGGCGTCATCGCTGAGCAGTTGATGGCTGGCCAGGGCGTTGTCCACCAGGCCGCGCAGGCGGTTGTTCAGGCGCAGCTTGCGGCTGTCGTCCGGGCCCAGGCGGCCTTGCTGCAGCGAACTCAGCAGTTCGAGGCGCGCGGGGTCGGGTTGCGCCGCCCAGCCTTGCAGCAGGCTGGCCTGCTCGTTGGGCTTGGCGGCGATGAAGTAGTCGGCGTCACCAGCGGCCCGGGCTGCCAGAGGCAGCAGCAGGAGCAGGGCGAGCAGCAGCGAGTGGAGTGCCTTGGGCATGGCGGCTTCCTCGAAAGGTTAGGTGACTGTCAGGGCCTCTTCGCGGGTCAAGCCCACTCCTACAGAGTTCGGTGATCCCTGTGGGAGCGGGCTTGACCCGCGATGGGCCGCACGGCGGCCCCCTGCCTCAGTTGCCTTTCACGGCATAATCCGGCCGCTTGTCGTTGCCTGGAATGAACGGGCTCCACGGCTGCGCGCGCAGCGGCTGCTCGGTCTGCCACACCACGCTGAACTGCCCGTCATCCTGGATCTCGCCGATCATCACCGGCTTGTGCAGGTGGTGGTTGGTCTTGTCCATGGTCAGGGTGAAGCCCGACGGCGCCTTGAACGTCTGCCCCGCCAGCGCCTCGCGCACCTTGTCCACATCGGTGCTCTTGGCCTTTTCCACCGCCTGGGCCCACATATGGATGCCCACATAGGTGGCCTCCATCGGGTCGTTGGTCACCGCCTTGTCGGCGCCCGGCAGGTTCTTCGCCTTGGCATAGGCCTTCCAGTCGGCCACGAATTGCGTGTTGACCGGGTTGTCCACCGACTCGAAGTAGTTCCATGCCGCCAGGTGCCCCACCAGCGGCTTGGTGTCGATGCCGCGAAGCTCCTCTTCACCCACCGAGAACGCCACCACCGGCACGTCGGTGGCCTTCAGGCCCTGGTTGGCCAGTTCCTTGTAGAACGGCACGTTGGAGTCGCCGTTGACGGTGGAGATCACCGCCGTCTTGCCCCCGGCCGAGAACTTCTTGATGTTGGCCACGATGGTCTGGTAATCGCTGTGGCCGAACGGGGTGTACACCTCCTCGATGTCCTTGTCGGCCACGCCCTTGCTGTGCAGGAACGCACGCAGAATCTTGTTGGTGGTGCGTGGGTACACGTAGTCGGTGCCCAGCAGGAAGAAGCGCTTGGCCGCGCCACCGTCCTCGCTCATCAGGTATTCCACCGCCGGTATCGCCTGCTGGTTGGGCGCTGCCCCGGTGTAGAACACGTTGGGCGACATCTCTTCACCTTCGTACTGCACCGGGTAGAACAGCAGCCCGTTGAGTTCCTCGAACACCGGCAGCACCGACTTGCGCGACACCGAGGTCCAGCAGCCGAACACCACCGCGACCTTGTCCTGGGTCAGCAACTGGCGGCTCTTCTCGGCGAACAGCGGCCAGTTGGAGGCCGGGTCGACCACCACCGGCTCCAGCAGCTTGCCGTTGACCCCGCCCTTGGCGTTGATCTGCTCGATGGTCATCAGGGCCATGTCCTTGAGCGAGGTCTCGGAGATCGCCATGGTGCCCGACAGCGAATGCAGGATGCCGACCTTGATGGTCTCGGCGGCCTGGACCGTCCAGCTCAGGCCCATCGCGGCAATCGACGCGCTGAGGGTGAATGCCTTGATCAGACTGCGACGCTTCATAGTGCTCTCTCCATGGGATCGAATGGTTCTGCTGGGCAGACCGCGACTTTGTGCAGAGAGCTTTAGCAAGGGCTGTGCCGATGTCGTACACAGGCTTGCCAGCGGCGTGTTCACAAGGTGCAGGGCAGGGTGGGTGCACCGGGATGGCGCTTGCCGTGGTGCAGTACGCGCAAGGCTGCACAGCAATAGTTCACGGCGATGCCTTATGCTTGCGCCCTCACTTCAACTCGCTCAAGGATTTTCGCCATGGAAGCGTCATCGCTGTACTTTCGCTGCAACATCACCCCGGCCCAGTACCAGGCCGCGGTGACCTCACCTGCGGCGGGCTCTGGCGAGTTCGATGACTGGCAGCAATGGCTGGACGCCGCGGAGGTGCACGGGGTACGTGATCTTGACCAGAAGGCGCCTGAAAATGCGGTGGCGCTGGGCGATTTGCTTCAGGGCTGGGTCGACTGCATGTACGGCAGCCTGATGCAGTACGACGAGGCGTCGCAGGTCTGGCAGTTCGCGTTGGTGGAGTTCACCAACAATTACGGCGAGATGATCCAGCTGCTGGCCCCTCTGCGTCAGATGGCGAAGTACGCCAAGCCGGAGTCGGACAGCTTCCTGCTGGTCTATTCGTATATCTGGGGTGATGGCGACAATGCGTTCCTCACCCTGGGCCAGCAGCGCAGCCAGTTTGCCAGCGGCCCTTCGCCCGAACAGCGGGCCGAGGCCGATGGCGTGCTGGAAGGGCTTGCCCAAGCCCTCCAGCAGCAGGAGTACGACTACGACTGACGCGGCGTGGTAGCGGGCACCGGCACACGCGCCTGGCGCTTGCGGCGCACGGTCTGGTAGGTCACGGCCAGCAGCACGAACCACAGCGGCGTCACCAGCAGGGCCTGGCGGGTATCGCTCTCCAGGCACAGCAACACCAGGATGAAGGCGAAGAACGTCAGGCATACCCAGCACATGAAGCGCCCGCCCGGCATCTTGTACTTCGAGGCCTGGTGCAGCGGCGCACGCTCCTTGCGGTAAGTGAGGTACGACAGCAGGATCAGCGTCCACACGAACATGAACAGGATCGCCGACACCGTGGTCACCAGGGTGAAGGCCTCGATCAGGTCGGGGATCACGTACATCAGGGCCGCGCCCAGCAGCAGGCAGGTGCACGAGAAGTACAGGCCGTTGGCCGGCACCTTGCGGCTGGACAGGGTCTCGAAGCTTTTCGGCGCATCGCCCTGCTGGGCCAGGCCGAACAGCATGCGGCTGGTGGAAAACACCCCGCTGTTGGCCGAGGAGGCCGCCGAGGTCAGCACCACGAAGTTAATGATGCTCGCCGCTGCCGGCAGCCCGGCCAGCACGAACAGCTCGACGAACGGGCTCTTGCCCGGCACCACGTCGCGCCACGGGGTGACGGCCATGATCGCGATCAGCGCCAGCACGTAGAACATGATGATGCGGATCGGGATCGAGTTGATCGCCCGCGGCAGGGTGCGCTCGGGGTTCTTCGCCTCGGCGGCGGTGGTGCCCACCAGTTCGATGCCGACGAAGGCGAACACGGCAATCTGGAAGCCCGCGAAAAAGCCCATCAGGCCATGGGGGAACATGCCCGCGTCATTCCACAGGTTGCTCAGCTGTGCACTGGTGCCGGTGGGTGACTGGAAGCCGACGAACACCATGTACAGGCCGGTGCACACCAGCGCCATGATCGCGATGATCTTGATCAGGGCGAACCAGAACTCGATTTCGCCGAACAGCTTCACCGTGATCAGGTTCAGCGACAGCAGCACGCCGACGCAGGCCAGGGCCGGCGCCCATTGCGGCAGGTCAGGGAACCAGAACTGCGAGTAGGCGGCGATTGCGATCACGTCGGCAATGCCGGTGATGATCCAGCAGAACCAGTAGGTCCAGCCGGTGAAGTAGCCGGCCCAGGGGCCGAGCAGGTCGGCGGAGAAATCGATGAACGACTTGTAGTTGAGGTTCGACAGCAGCAGTTCGCCCATGGCACGCATGACGAAGAACAGCATGAAACCGATGATCATGTAGACGAAGATGATCGACGGGCCAGCCAGGCTGATGGTCTTGCCCGAGCCCATGAACAGGCCGGTGCCGATGGCCCCGCCAATCGCGATGAGCTGGATATGGCGGTTGGTGAGGTTGCGTTGCAGGTCGTGGGCCGGGGTGTCCGGCGGTTGCTGGTTGGTCATGGGTGGCATTCCATTGAGGAGTCAGTCTTCTTGTGCGTGAAGCGCTCGCTAGGCTATCACGGGCTTTTGCCCTGGCGAGGTGGCAATACGTCTCAAGTTGGTACGTTCGCACCGCTTTGTTGATCGCGGTCAAGGCAGGATTTCCGGGCCAGGCAAGGGCTCAGCGCCAGGCAGCAGTTCAGCGCCGGCGCATCATGCCGATGAAGAACAGCCCGCCGATGGCTGCCGTGGCGATGCCGATGGGCAGGTCTTCAGGGGCGATCAGGGTGCGTGCGGCCACATCCACCCAGATCAGGAACAGGCTGCCCAGCAGCAGCGACACCGGCAGCAGCCGGCGGTGCTCGGCGCCCACCAGGCGCCGCGCAATGTGCGGCACCATCAGGCCGACAAAGCCGATGGAACCGCTGATCGCCACCAGCACGCCGGTCAGCAGCGAGCAGATCAGAAACGCCAGCAGGCGCACCGAGCGTGCGTTCAGGCCCAGGGTCACGGCGGTCTGCTCGCCGGCCATCAGCGCATTGAGCGCGCGTGCCATGCCCAGCAGCAGGCCCAGCCCCAGCAGCACGCTGGCTGCCGGCACCGCCAGCAGCTCCCAGCGCGCCAGGCCCAGGCCGCCGAGCATCCAGAACATCACCGCCGAGCTTGCACGATGATCGCCCATGAACAGCAGCAGGTTGGCCAGCGCCATCATCACGAAGGCCACGGCCACCCCGCACAGCAACAGGCGGTCGCTGTCCAGGCGGCCATGCCGGCTGGCAATCGCCAGCACCAGCAGCATGCTGCACAGCGCGCCGACAAAGGCTGCCAGCGGCAGGGTCAGCACGCCGATCAGTTCACCCACATGCAGCACCACCAGCACCGCACCCAGCGTGGCGCCGGAGGTCACGCCGAGCAGGTGCGGGTCGGCCAGCGGGTTGCGCGTGAGCGCCTGCAGCACCGCGCCGATCATCGCCAGGCCGCCGCCCACCAGCGCGCCCAGGAGCATGCGCGGCACCCGGATCAGCCACACGATATGTTCCTGGCCGGCGGTCCAGGCGGGCACCTCGGGGGCAATACCGAACACCTTGAACAGCAGCACCCGGGCGACCACCTCGACCGGCACCGGGGCCGAACCGAACCCCAGCGAGAGCACGCACGACACCAGCAGCAGGCCGCTCAGCGCCAGCAGCATCAGGCGATAGCGAGTGTTCATGCGCCGTGCAGGCCCTTGGCGATGGCCTCGATCGCCTCGACGTTTTCCAGGCTCGGCGTGGCGGCCACATAGGGGATGACCACGAAGCGCCGGTTACGCACCGCGTCGACCGATTGCAGGGCCGGGTGCTGTTCCAGAAACTGCTGCTTCTGCGCGGCGGTGATCTCGCCATAGTCGACGATCACGATCACCTCGGGGTTGCGTTCGACCACGCTTTCCCAGTTCACGCGGGTCCAGCTGGCCTCGATGTCATCGAGGATGTTGCGCCCGCCGGCGGCGTTGATCAGCGCCTCGGGCATGCCCAGGCGCCCGGAGGTCATGGCGCGGTCTTCGCCGCTGTCATACAGGAACACCCGCGGGCGCTGCGCCGGCAGGTGCTGCTGCACGCTGGCCACGCGCTGCTGCATCTGCTCGATCAGCTGGCTGGCGCGGGCCTGCACGTCGAAGATCCGGCCCAGGTTGCGCAGGTCGGTGTAGGTGTCGTCCAGGCTCGCCGGCGGGCGCTTCATCACGAACGCGCACGACTCGGTCAGCTCGTACACCGCGATGCCCAGCGGTGCCAGGCTCTGCGGGGTGAGGTCGCCGCCCACGCGCATGCCGTAGTCCCAGCCGGCGAAGAAGAAGTCGACGTTGGCGTTGAGCAGGGTTTCCACCGAAGGGTACTTGCTGGCCAGCTCCGGCAGGCCGTCGAGTTCCTTGCGCAGCGCCGGGGTCACTGCCTTCCAGCCGCTGACGCCGCTGTAGCCGACCATCTTCGTGCGCAGGCCCAGGGCGAGCATCATCTGGGTCATGTTGATGTCGTGGCTCAGGGCGCGTTCGGGGGCCTTGGCGAAGGTCACCTCGCGGTTGCAGCTGTGCACCGTGAGCGGGTAGTGCGTGACCTCGGCCAGGGCCGGGCCGGCGACCAGCAGCAGCGCGGCAAGCAGGGCGGATCGAATCATTGGGGGGCTATCCAGGTGATGCGTGGATGGTCGGCCAGCGGGTGGCGGTCGATCAGCGCCTGAACGCCGAACACCTCGCGCAGCAGCTCGGCGGTGAGGACCTGGTGCGGTGTGCCACTGGCCACGATGCGGCCGTGGTCGAGCACGTACAGGCGGTCGCAGAAGGCGGCGGCCAGGTTCAGGTCGTGGATGCTGGCCAGGGTGGCGATGCGCAGCTGGCGCACCTGGTGCAGCAGGGCCAGTTGGTAACGCGGGTCGAGGTGGTTGGTCGGTTCGTCGAGGATCAGTACGCGCGGTTGCTGCACCAGGGCGCGGGCCAGGATCACGCGCTGCTTTTCACCGCCCGAAAGGGTGGCGAAGGCGTGGTCGTCGAAGCCGTGCAGGCCGACGTCGAGCAGCGCCTGCTGCACACGCTGGCGGTCTTGGCTGCTGTCGCCGTCGAACAGGCCCTGGTGCGGAATGCGCCCCATGGCGACCACTTCGGCCACGCTCAGGCCAAACGCGTCGGGGAACTCCTGCAGCACCACCGCGATGCGCTGGGCACACCAGCGCGGCGATTGTTGCCAGAGGTTGTGGTCGTCGAGGGTGATGTGCCCGCGTTCGGGCGCGTTGAAGCGGTAGGCGCACCGCAGCAGGCTGGTCTTGCCGCTGCCGTTGGGGCCAATGAGGCCGACGAATTCGCCGGGGCGCACCTGCAGGTCGACGCCACGCAGCTGGAACTGGTGGTGGCAGTGGCCGTGGCCTTTGGGGGACCAGTGCAGGTTGTGGATATTCAGGGTGGTCATGTGTCGTCTATTCGGGCCTCTTCGCCGGCAAGGCCGGCTCCTGCAGGACCGGTGTGGTGTGTAGGAGCCGGCCTTGCCGGCGAATGGGGCGACGCGGTCAGAAGGTGTAGTCGGCCGTCACGAAGAACGAGCGCGGCTCACCCAGGATCCATTGCTGGCCGTCATTGTACTGACTTTGCGCGTACCGACGGTCGAACAGGTTGTTCAACTGCAGGCCCAGCGTGGTATCGCTGAGCACCTGCCACGCCACCGAGGCATCCACCACCGTGTAGCTCGGCAGCCGGGTAGTGTTGCCCATGTCGGCATAGCGCCCGTCCACATAGCGCACCCCGGCGCCGGCGCGCAGGCTGTCGGTCAGGCCCTTGCTCAGCCACAGGTTGGCGGTGCGCCCCGGTACGTCGGTGGGGCGGTTGCCGGCCCGCGATACCATCACGCCGTTCACCTCCTGCTCGAACTCGTCATAGCGTGCACGCACGAACGCGGCGTTGGCCTGTACCTGCCAGTCGTGCGGCAGCTGCAGGTCCAGGCTGGCCTCGATGCCGTCGGAAGACTGCTTGCCCACCTGCAGTTGCCGGCCGGTGCCGATCTGCGACGGGTCGTCGGTGAGCAGGTCCTTCTTGACGATGTGGTACGCCGCCAGGGTCCATTCGCCACGCTGCTGCCAGAACTGCTGCTTGACCCCGACCTCGGTCTGGCGCGCCTTGGCCAGGCCGTACTGCTGCTGGTCGGGGCTCAGCGAGATCAAGCCGCCAACGCCATCGGTGCTGGTGGCGTGCTGGGCA
Organism: Pseudomonas sp. UBA7500; assembly: GCF_002478435.1. Taxonomy (NCBI): domain Bacteria; kingdom Pseudomonadati; phylum Pseudomonadota; class Gammaproteobacteria; order Pseudomonadales; family Pseudomonadaceae; genus Pseudomonas; species Pseudomonas sp. UBA7500. The sequence goes on from NZ_DLNW01000003.1 coordinate 294,805, forward strand.
TACAGCGACGTTTCGGGGGTGAGGGCGAACACCAGCCCGGCCTTCCAGTTGTTGCCGTCCAGGCTGGTGTCACTGCGTGTGTTGCCGGTCACTTCGCTGCGCAGGTCGTTGCGGTCCAGGTGCACCACGTCGCGGCGCACGCCCGTCACCAGCGACAGGCGCTCGGTGAGCTGCAGGCGGTTTTCGGCGAACAGCGCGAACTGGTGGGTCAGGCTGTCGAACTGCGGACGGTACGCCGAATCGCTGGCAAAGCCGCTGCGCTGCGGGTGGCGCAGGTCGATCGGCTCGCCGCCGACGATGCTGTCGTTGAACGGCGCGTTGCTGTTGAGCTGGAAGCGGATGCGGTTGTAGTCGGCGCCCACCAGGGTCTGGCTGTCGAGGCCGAACAGGCTGTGCCTGAAGGTGAAGGTCTGGCGATCACCCAGCTGCTCCTGCTGGTGCTTGATGCCGAAGTTGCCACTGCGCAGCAGTTGCTGGCTGGCCGCATCCCAGGTGTAGTTCTCGGCGTTCTGCCAGCGGCGGTTGGCCTTGAGGTAGTACAGCTCGTTGGTGGAGCTGACGCTGTCGCTGATCTGCCACTCGGTGGTCAGGCGCGTCCACTGGTCGTTGTAGTGCTGCTTGTCGTTGCTGATGTTGTAGTTCTTGTCGCGCAGGCTCTCGCGCAGGTGGCCGTTGATCAGCGGCGTGCCGAAGTAGTTCATCGGCTTCTGGTCGCCATAGTCGTGCGCCAGGGTGAAGGCCAGGTCGTCATTGGCCTGCCAGCGCAGCGCCGCGCTGATGGCGGTGCTGCTGGAGTCGCCGTGGTCGATCCAGCCGTTGCTGCGCAGCTGGTTGATGTTAAGGCGGTAGCTCAGGCTGTCGGTGAGCGAGCCGCCGCTGTCGAGGGCGGTCTGCTGGCTGTCGTGACTGCCGTAGCCCAGGCGCAGGTGGTTGACGATCTCGCCCTCGAAGGGCTTTTTCGGCACCACGTTGACCACCGCACCGGTGGCGCCTTCGCCATACAGCACCGAGGCCGGGCCGCGCAGAACGTCGATGCGTTCCACCGACCAGGTGTCCACCGGGAAGGTCACGGTGCCCATGCCGGTGTACATGCGGTTGCCGTCGAACAGCTGCATCACCGAGCTCTGCCCGGTAAAGCCGCGGGCCTGCAGCGAGGTGCCGCCATCGCCCGGGGTGCCGGTGCGGCTGATGCCGGTACTGCGCGACACGCCGTCCTGTACGCTGCGATCGCCACGTGCACGTACCTGCTCGCCGCTCAGGCTCTCGACGCTGCCCGGGGTTTGCAGGGCGTTCAGGTTCAGGCGCGAACCGGCGCTGGTCGGGGTATCGAGGCTGACCCGCTGTTCGGCGTCGGCCGTGGCGGTGATGGTGCCGGCAGGCAGGGTCAGGGTGTTGGCCAGGGCGCAATCGCACGCGGCCAGCAGGCTCAGGGAGCCGATCAGATACTTGTTCATCGGAAGGGAAATCGCTTGTCCATAAGGCCCGGGCGCGTCGGTGCGCCGGGTTCGAGGCGGGTGTTTTTCGGGGCGTATAATGTAACATTTTGCCGATTGGCGGTAGCGCAGCGTGCTCATGTGCTGCATGAGCAGGGCTCAGGTTGGCGCCGCCGGTCTGCCAGAGGGCGCGGCCAGTGGCCGCGCCCGTGTGGTGCATCAGAAGCTCAGGTCGACCTTGGTCCAGAGGGTACGCCCTGGCTCGTTGATCGCCTGCGGATCACTGGCCGGGTAGCCGAAGCCGGCATTGCCCGCCAGGTTCAGGTGCTCGGCGTAGGCCTTGTCGAACAGGTTGTCGACGCCGGCACTGAGCTTGATGTTCTTGCTCACGCGGTAGGCGCCGTTGAGCGAGAACACGCCGAAGCCTGCGCTTTTCTCGTAGTCCTTGCCCACCACGTTGCCGGAACCCTCGGCGATGCGGTTCTGCGCCGAGACCAGGCGCCACAGCGCACCGGCGCTCCAGGCGTCGCGGCTGTAGGTCAGGCCCAGGCGGCTTTCCAGCGGCGGCATCTGCGGCAGCGCCTTGCCATCGCTGCTGTTCTTGCCCCAGGCGTAGGCCAGGGTGGCGTCGGCTTTCCAGTTGGGCGCGAACTGATAGGCCGCGCCCAGCTCGCCGCCCATGATACGGGCATCGATGTTCTGCGCCTGGGAGCTGAGCATGCCCATCATGCCGGGACGGTAGTCGAACAGGATGTAGTCGCGCACCTGGCCGACATAGCCCGAGGCCCAGGCTTCGAGCTGCTCGGTCTTGTACTGGATGCCCACGTCGAGCTGGGTGGTCTTCTCCGGCTTGATCGAGTCGAACGCATTGAGCGAGCCGGCCGGGCCCGACTTGGGCGAGAACAGCTCCCAGTAGTCGGGGAAGCGCTGGGCATGGCCCAGGCCCACATAGGTGGTGGCCGGGAGGTCGAGCAGGTCGTGCTCGTAGCGCACGAACCCGCTGGGCAGGGTGTCGGCGCGGGTGTTGCCGCGGGTGGCGCTGGCTTCACGAAAATCCTTGGCCGAGGCGCGGTCCAGGCGCGCGCCGCTGACCAGGCGGTCCTGGCTGGAGGTTTCCCAGGTCAGCTCGCCGAACACGCCGTAGTTGTGAAAGTCCGCGTCCTTGGTCCAGGGCTCGGCCTTGTGCGCATCCACGCCCATGCCGCCGCGCTGGCGATGTTCGTTGGTCTGCGCATCGACACCGCTGACCAGGGTCACGTCCTCCCAGCGCCAGGTGGCCTTGAGCCGCCCGCCGAGGGTGCGGCGGTCGACGTTGCTGACCATCGGCCCGGCCATCATGCCGCTGGTGGGCGAGGTGCGCAGGCTGTAGTTGTCCATCACGTGGTCGGCGTAGTTGTAGTAGACCTGGGCTTCGAGCTTGTCGAGCACCCCGCCCATGTTGGATTTCTCAAAGCGCAGGCCCAGGCTTTCGCGCTTGAACTGCGAACCGTCCATGCCGCGCCCGGCATAGCGCGCCTCGCCATCGCCCTTGCCGGCAGTGAGTTCGAGCAGGGTGTCGGCATCCGGGGTCCAGCCCAGGGCCACGTCACCGTTCCACTTGTCCCAGCGCGAGGGCACGGTGTCGCCGTTGCCGTCCTTGTAGTCGTCGGAGCGCGACTGGTTGCCGACAAAGCGTGCATAGCCCTGTGCGTTGCCTGCCGCAGCATCCAGCACCTTGTCGAAGCGCCCGTTGGAGCCGGCCAGCAGGCTTGCGTTGACGCGGCTGCCGAGCTCGCCGAACTGTTCGGGCTCGCGGTCGAAGAGGATGGTGCCGGCCGAGGCGCCGGGGCCCCACTGCACGCTCTGCGGGCCCTTGATCACGGTGAGGCGGTCGTAGGTTTCCGGCGAGATGTACGAGGTGGGTGCGTCCATGCGGTTGGGGCAGGCGCCGAGCATCACGCCGCCGTTGGTAAGGATGTTCAGGCGCGAGCCGAACATGCCGCGCAGCACCGGGTCGCCGTTGGTGCCACCGGCGCGGATGGCCGAGAAGCCCGGGATGGTCTTGAGGTAGTCGGCTCCGTCGCTGGCCGGTACCGGCTGGCGTGGGTCCTTGGGGTTGGTGACGATGGTCAGCGGCGAGCTGGGCGCCACGGCAGTGATCACCGTGGGGCTCAGTTCGGCGTGGTCGTGGCCTTCGTGGCCGCTGTCGGCGGCCAGGGCCACGTGGCTGAACAGGGTGCCGCACAGCAGGGCGATGGTGCCTTGCAGCGACAGGCGCAGGGTAACGGTAGAGCCGGACATAGTATTTCCAACATCGTGTGGTCGTGAGGGTGCGCAAGAGCCTCGGCAGCAAGCCGGGCCCTGGGGCGCATGCAAAGTGGGTTCAGACGACGATGTGGGCAGGTGGCGCGCGGCTGCGGGCGCCGGGGAAGATGGCCTGGCGCGCATGGCCCTGGCGCGGCTGGGCGCGCAGGGTGGTGTGGGGCGAGACGGCCTCGGTGTCGAGCAGGCTGAGCGTCTGCGGCAGCGCCGGGCAGTGGAAGAACAGGCTGCAGTAGCCGCACTTTTCCCAGATGACGTGCAGCGCTGCCGGGTTGTCGGCCGGGCTGCTGGCGTGGCTGCCTGAGTGGCAGTCCATGGCCATGTCCATGCCGGGCATGGAGGCACGGTGATCCATCGGCATCGACTGGGAGACCAGTGGGCCGATGAAGATCATCAACATGGCGAACAGGCTCAGCCAGCTGCCGCGTGCTCGTTGGAGGTCAGCGGGGCGGGCGAGCCTGCCGCGGGGCAGGCGCATGGCGTGCAGCCGTCAGCGAATCAATGGCTGTGGGCGGTGCCCTCGGGGGCCTGTTTCTGCACGGCCACTTCGACCGTGATGTTGCCGGCCTTCTGGAAATGCAGGGTCAGCGGGAAGCGCTTGCCGTCGCTGAGCAGGCTGCGGTCCTTGGGCTGCATCAGCATCACGTGGTAGGCGCCGGGGGCGAACACCAGGTCGGCGCCGGCGGGGATGTCGACACCCTGCACCTGCTGCATCTTCATCAGGCCGTCCTTGTGCACATGCTCGTGCAGTTCGGCGTTGTCGGTGATCGGGCTGTCGACGCCGAGCAGGCGGTCGGCGCTCTTGCCGTTGTTGTGCACGATGAAATAGGCGGCCACGTTGGGGGCGTTGGGCGGCAGCTCCTGCGACCACGGGTGGGCGATATGCAGGTCGCCCACGGTGTATTCATGGGCGTTGGCAAAGGTGGCGGGCAGCAGCAGGGCGGCCAGCAGCAGGGCGTTCTTGAGCATGGTCAATCTCCGTTCGGGTCAGGTTCGCAACTGGTAGCGTAGTGAACTCAGGCCTGGGGGGAGGCGCGGGGATTGAGCGCGGGCCATTGCTGGCGTGGCGTGGGGTGGTAGCTGGCGAGTAGCGGTGACGGGGTGTTGAGGGTGTGCTCGGACGTCACCAGCCGTGGCGGGTGGCCGGGCAGGGCCAGCAGCGGGGCAGTGCCGGAGCAGCACCAGCAGTGCTGCATGGTGGAGTGGTCGTCGTTCTGCTGTTGGCCGTCGGGGGCATTCAGCGAGATGGCGATCATCTTGGTCACGCCGCTGGAGCAGAAGGTGCCCCACAGCAGTTGTTCGGGTTGGGCTTTTGCAGCGGCGGCGGACAACGGCATGGCCAGCAGATTGAACAGCACTGCGAAGCAGGCGATCCAGGCGTAGGCGAGCCGGTGTGCGGGCATGGGGAGATCCGGTCAGGAATCGAGTGGGGCTATTTAGCCAGATGTCGAAGTATATGTAAAAAAGCCGGGGTGTGATGGAGTGTCGCAGGTGGGGTAACTGCGTCGACAGCGCATCTATCCTTCCCCTGACCTTGTGTCAGCCTTTTTTGATCGACTCTGGAGCTGTGTGCGCCCGTCAAAGCGCCGCCAGCACATCGGCCACCCCCACGAACTCCCGATCCATCCCCGCCAGCGCCGGCCGCTTCAGGATCAGTACCGGCACACCCCGCTCGCGCGCCACTTCGAGCTTGGGCTCGGTCGCGGCGCTGCCACTGTTCTTGCTGATCAGCACATCCACCCGGCAACGCTCGAACAACGCCCGTTCATCCTCCAGGCGAAACGGCCCCCGCGCGCCGATCACTTCGCATCGCGCATTCCCCTCGCACGCCTCCAGCGCGCGCAAGGTCCAGAACTGCTGCGCGGGTATCTCGTGCAGGTGCTGCAACGGCTCGCGCCCCAGGGTGAACAAGGGCCGGCGAAACGGTTTCAATGCCTCGATCAACTGCGTCCAGTCCGCCACTTCCCGCCAGTCGTCACCGGCCTGCGCCTGCCACGCCGGGCGCCGCAACGCCCAGCATTCAACCCCGGCCAGGCGCGCTGCCTGCGCCGCATTGCGGCTGATCTGCGCCGCATACGGGTGGGTCGCGTCGATCACCAGACCGATGCCTTCGGCCCGCAGGTAAGCGGCCAGGCCCTCGGCTCCACCATAACCGCCCACCCGCACCTGGCACGCTAGGTCGCTGGGCACCCGGCCGATACCGGCCAGGCTGTAGACGTGCTGCGGGCCCAGCTGACGGGCTATCAACAGCGCCTCGGTCACGCCGCCCAGCAACAGGATGCGCCGGCTCATCGAACACCCGCCCGGCCGACGATGCCGCCCTGGCGGTCGATGGCGAACACCTCCACCTGTACCTGCGCCGGCACCACGCTGCGGGCGAAAGCCAGCGCGTGCTCGCACACCGCATCCCCCAGCCCGACCCCCGCCGCACTGGCCAGGGCCAACGCCTGCTGGCTGGTGTTGGCGCCGATGATCGCCGCCTGCAACGCGGCGTCGGCACCCACCGCCGCCGCCCAGCCAGCCAGTTGCGGCAGGTCGATGCTCGAATGCCGGCTGTGCAGGTCCATGTGCCCGGCCGCCAGTTTGCTGATCTTGCCGAAGCCGCCGCAGATGCTCAGCTTGCCAACCGGCACCTTGCGCAGGTGCTTGAGCACCGCGCCGACAAAATCGCCCATCTCGATCAGGGCGATGTCGGGAATGCCGTAGACCCGGCGCATGGTGTCTTCGCTGGCATTGCCGGTACACGCGGCAATGTGTTCGTAGCCATTGGTCTTGGCCACGTCGATGCCCTGGTGGATCGAGGCAATGTAGGCCGCGCAGGAAAACGGCCGCACGATGCCGCTGGTGCCCAGAATCGACAGCCCGCCGAGGATGCCCAGGCGCGGGTTCATGGTCTTGAGGGCCAGGCTGTCGCCGTCCTGTACGTTCACGGTGACCTCGAAGCCCCCCGCGTAATCGCACTCCAGCGCCAGACGCTGCAGGTGCTCGGTCATCATGCGCCGCGGCACCGGGTTGATCGCCGGCTCGCCCACCCCCAGCACCAGCCCGGGGCGGGTCACGGTGCCCACGCCGATGCCGGCGACAAAACGTACGCCCGGCTCGGCCAGCAGCCGCACCTGGCTGTAGAGCAACGCGCCATGGGTCACGTCGGGGTCGTCGCCGGCATCCTTGAGGGTGCCGGCTTCGGCGCCTGGCCCGGCCAGCCGACAGAACTCCAGGCGCATCTGCACCTGTCTGCCCTTGGGCAGGGTGATCTGCACCGCGTCGTCGCATTGCCCGCTCAACAACAGGCGCGCCGCCGCCAGGCTGGTGGCGGTGGCGCAGCTGCCCGTGGTCAGGCCGCTGCGCAGCGGCGCCGGCTGTTCTGCGGTTTCGTCACGCATCGAGGGGCTTTACCACATCAAGCAGGGTGATCGGCAGCGCCTGGCGCCAGGTGTCGAACTCGCCCAGCGGCTGCGCCTGGGCCACATGGATACGGGTGAGCTCGCCGCCATGACGTTCGCGCCAGCTCATCAGCAGGGTCTCGCTCTGCAGGGTCACGGCATTGGCCACCAGCCGGCCACCGGGGCGCAGGTGCGCCCAGCATTCGTCCAGCACGCCCTCGCGGGTCACGCCGCCGCCGATGAAGATCGCGTGGGGCCGCTCCAGGCCCTGCAACGCCTGCGGGGCGCGCCCGCGCACCAGTTGCAGGCCAGGCACGCCCAGGGCGTCGCGGTTGTGTTCGATCAGTTGCTGGCGGCCGGCGTCGGCCTCGATGGCCAGCGCCCGGCAGCTGGGGTGGGCGCGCATCCATTCGATGCCGATCGAGCCGCTGCCGGCGCCCACGTCCCACAGCAGCTCGCCCGGCTGCGGGGCCAGGCGGGCGAGGGCCGTGGCGCGCACGTCGCGCTTGGTGATCTGCCCGCAGTGCGCGCCCTCTACG
>NZ_DLNW01000032.1:0-129 GCF_002478435.1 Pseudomonas sp. UBA7500
GGCGGAACGAGTTGACGTTGGGCGCGAACATCGGCAACACCTTGGGGATGTACTTCTGCAGGCCGCCGATGTGCTGCAGGAACAGCTCGCTCATGCCGCCGTCGTCATTGACGAAGATCGGCTTGCCGG
>NZ_DLNW01000032.1:273-17032 GCF_002478435.1 Pseudomonas sp. UBA7500
CGTCCTCGAACAGCGGGTCGAACTCGTTGGCGGCATCGATGGAGAACGACTGGCGGCCACTTTCGGCGCGGCCCGAACGGCCCAGTGGCGCCTGCAACGGCAGGTCCGGGTCTTCGCAGCGCTGGGTCAGGTAGAACTCCATCTCCNNACGTTGCGCGGCGACAGCTCGATGGGGTTGCCCTGCTTGTCGAAGGTGTCGTGGATCACGATCGCGGTGGGCTCCAGCGCCCAGGGTACCGGGTAGATGGCCGTCGAGTCGGGGCGGCAGAGCATGTCGATGTCGGCCGGGTCGAGCAGGTCGTAGTAGATCTCGTCCTCGACGAAGTCGCCGGTCACGGTCTGCAGCAGCACACTTTCCGGCAGGCGCATGCCTCGCTCATGCAGGAACTTGTTGGTGGGGGCGATCTTGCCGCGGGCGATACCGGTCAGGTCGGTGACCACGCATTCCACTTCAGTGATCTTGTGTTCTTTCAGCCAGGTGGACAGCTGATCGAAGGGGGTATTCATGAGAACCTCGTTGTCGTGATGCAGGGCATGCGCAAGGGTGTGTGTGGCGCGGGCGGGCAAGGCCTGGCTTCCCCTGCGCCGCGTTGAGGTCTATCTTGGTGCCGCAGCTGCGGCTGCATCTATCCACTTTGAGCAGAAGAAAATGCACCAAAGCAGTGCATTCAGAGGTTCTCATGACAACCCCGTCGCCCTTGCGGGTACAGGCCTTCACCAGTGCCGATGTGGCCGAACAGGTACGCGCCACGCCAGGCTGGGCACAGCACTACCAGCAGATGTCACCCGGGCACTTTGCCGGGATGGTGCGCTGCCTCGACCTGCAGGGCGTGGAGGTGTACGAAGAGCGCATGAACACCCGGGTGGAGCAGAGCTTCAGCGCCCCCGGCGGTTCGCTGTCGTTCTGCTTCGACCGCAGTGACAACAGCCTGTACGTGCTCAATGGCGAAAGCCGCAACATCTGGATCACCCCCGAGAACTACCAGGAAGTGGCCGTCGTGTTCGGCCCTGCCTTCGTGCGTGAGCACGGCGTGGACGTTGCGGCGCTCGAAGGTCTGTTCATGGCACCGCTCAATTCCCAGCGCAATGCCTTGTTCAGCGGCTGGCTGAGCAGTACCCTGACGCGCCTCTCGCAGAGCGAGGACGCGCCGTGCCAGCAGGTGCTGGCCAGGCAGTTGCTGGACGATTGTCTGTACATTCTCGACACCGCCTCGGTGTGCCTGGACCGAGGCGAGCTGTGGCGGCGCACCGAGGAGCGCACCATCATGCGCAAGGTCAGCGAATGGGCGGCGGATTCGCCGGAGGAGTCATTGAACCTGCTGCAACTGGCGCAGGTGGCCGGCAGCTCGGTGCGTCAGTTGCAGCATGCGTTCAAGGCGTACACCGGCATCACGCCCAGCCACTGGCTGCGCCTGCGCCGCCTCAATGGCGCGCACCGCGAGCTGCTGACCGCGCGCGGCCACACCGTGGCGGAAGTGGCAATGCGCTGGTCGTTCTGGCACCTGGGGCGGTTTTCCAGCAGTTATCAGGCGCTGTTCAAGGAGTTGCCCAGTGAAACCCTCAAACGACGCAAGGAGACACGGTATGGCTTTTGACTGGCATGGCGGGGNNGGGCGAGGATTACCGCAACACGCAGAACGTGCGGCGGTTCATGCGTGAGCAGTGTGGCGAGGATTTCAGGTTCGACCGGCCGTTGATGGCGTGGATAGTCGATGGTACGGCGCGGACGATGGGGGATGTGGTGGATGAGTGGGCCAGACGTCGTAGTGCTTAGCTGAACCCGCGACATCCCTGCGCAAGTACCCACTGGCAGCCCAGGCTGGTATTGTGCCGCCCTGCAAACCCAACTGGATGACTGTGAGGAAATGACGTTGAACGCTGATGCGAACATGACCGGGGACCTGTTCGAAGTCGACAAGCGCCTGGGCCTCAAACCCGTGGTGGACTTCAACACCTACCTGCGCGCCGCATTCGCCGACGGCGCCTGCGCATGCAGCCGCTGCCTGGAAAACAAGAGCGACGAGAGCGGCTACGCCTTCGCCCATACCTTCGACTTCCAGGGCCAGGTCACCCATCGCCGCTTCGCCACCACCACCGCCAGCGATGTGCTGATGGTCCTGAAAAAAGCCTGGCTGTCCTACACCAAGGCCGAACTGGATGTCAGCGGCAACCTGGACCTGGACGCCATCAAGGCCTTCGTCGAGCCACAGCTGCACAAACGCCTGGTGCCACTGTTCGTCGCCAGCGGGCTGGTTGTCGAGGTCGACGGGCAACTGGTGCTGCAAGCCCAGGCCGCCGCCTGACGGCCATGCCTGGGGCGCGTTGCCGGNNGCCGGCAGAGCCGGCAACGCGCCCTGGCGCAACCCGCGCGCGATTGCACCCCCGCGCAGGCTACACACAGGCATTGCGACACTGTAGTATTGAGAACTATTCACATTCACTGTCGAGTCGTTCCCGGTGCACACGCCTTCCTCCAAGCTCGGCTTCTTCTTCAGCGACCACCACCGCTGGCTGCTGCAACACATCCAGAAGCGCCTGCGCAACCGCGCCGACGCCGAAGACACGGCTGCCGAGGCGTTCTGCCAATTGCTGGTGGCGCGGGTTGATCCGGACAGCATCCAGCAACCGCGGGCCTTTCTGTCGACCATCGCGCGCCGGCTGATCTTCGACCGCCACCGCCGCCGCCAACTCGAAAATGCCTACCTGGAACGCCTGTCGAGCCTGCCCGAGCAGGTAGCGCCCTCCCCGGAGGAACAACTGCTGCTGGTCGAAGCGCTGGTGGCCATCGACCGAGCGCTCACCGGCCTGCCCGCGGTGGTCAAGGCAGCCTTCCTCTACAGCCAGCTCGATGGCCTGAGCTATGTGGAGATCGGGCGCAAGCTCGCGCTGTCGGAACGCACCGTCAGCCGCTACATGAAACAGGCCCTGCGCCAGTGCTACCTGGCCGAGATGGCACCATGAGCAAGGCCCGCCTCGACCCGGCCGCGGAGCAGGCCATCGACTGGATGGTGCGCCTGAGCGCCGACCGCAACGACACCCGCCTGCACGCCCGTTTCGATACCTGGCTCAACAGCGACCCGGCCCATGCCCAGGCCTGGGGCCGGCTGCAGGAGCGCCTGGGTGGCGCGTTCGGCACCGTGCGGGCGCTGGACCAGCGCCTGCCCGGCCAGGCCGGCGAAGCCCGGCGCGTGCTGATGCAGCCCGGCACCTCCCGGCGCGATGTGCTGCGCGCCATCGGCGGGCTGGGCCCGCTGGGCGGCGGGGTGTGGCTGGCGGCGCGCAGCGAGGTCGGCACCACGTTGATGGCCGACCTGCACACCGGTACCGGCGAGCGGCGCACCCTGGAACTGGAAGACGGCAGCCAGCTGAGCCTGAACGCTAGCACTGCCGTCGACCTTCAATTCGATGCCCACCAGCGCCTGGTACTGCTGCGCCAGGGCGAACTGGTGATTGAAGTGGCACCCGACCCGCAGCGCCCCCTGCGCGTGCGCACCGCCCAGGGCGAAATCCGCGCGCTGGGCACGCGCTTTCTGGTCAGCCAGCAGCCCGACGCCACCCGCGTGGTGGTGCTGCAGCATGCGGTGCGCGCACGCCTGCACGATGGCAGCGAACTGGACCTGCAGGAAGGCCAGGCCGCCCTGCTGCACGCCCAGCGCATCGAGCGCCTGGGCCGTGACGAGCGTCACCGCGCCGACTGGCTGAACGGGCACCTGAATGTACTGGATGACCCGCTGGATGCAGTGGTCGATGCGCTGCGCCCCTACACCCGCGGCTTCGTGCGGGTCGCGCCGCAGGTGCGCAACCTGCGCGTGCAAGGGGTGTTCCCGCTCAACGATCCGCAGCGCAGCTTCGGTGCGCTGGCCGAAACACTGCCGATCGAGGTGCGACACTACGGCCCGTGGTTGACCCTGATCGGCCCGAAAAGCTGAGCCCGAGAACCCTCTGAAAAGTTTTTATGAAAAACAATCGCATTTGTGTCCGGTTTTCATTTCTCATCCCACCTATCTCCTGACTGCACACACAATCAGGAGAATTCCGTGCTCAACCCTTGGTCCCGCGCCCTCCCCGTCGCCGTTGCCCTGGCCACCCTGAGCTGCGCCGTGTCTGCCCAGCAGCAGGCACTTGCGTTCAACCTGCCGGCCGGCCCGCTCGCCGCCACGCTCAATGCCATCGCCAGCCAGAGCGGCCAGATCATCTCCCTCGACCCGGCCCTGGTGCAGGGCAGACAGGCCCCGGCCGTCCGTGGGCAGATGAGCGCCGAGCAGGCCCTGCAGGCCGCACTGGCCGGCAGCGGCCTGCAACTGCTGGTGACCGGCAGCGGCCACTTCAGCGTGGTGCAAGGTGTGAGTGCCGACGGCGCACTGGAGCTGGGCGCAACCAGCATCACCGAGGTGCGCAACCTGGCCACCACCGAAGGCTCGAACTCCTACGCAGCGCGGGTCACCACCATCGGCAAGGGCGAACACACGCTCAAGGAAATCCCCCAGTCGGTCAGCGTCATGACCCGCAAGCAGATGGACGACCAGGGCCTGACCAACCTCAAGGACGCCGCCAACCAGACCACCGGCCTGGTCGGCCAGCAAGGCGTGGGCAAGGGCATGATCCTGATGTCGCGCGGTTTTCAGATCGACGACTGGCAGTACGACGGCGTGCCGATTCCGCGCAACACCTACTCGCTGGGCAACTGGGCGACCCAGGACCTGATCTTCTTCGACCGCATCGAGTTCCTGCGCGGTGCCTCGGGCCTGCTGCAGGGCACCGGCAGCCCGGGCGGCGCGATCAACCTGGTGCGCAAGCGCGGGCAGGACAAACCCACCGTGACCGTCACCGGCAAGGCCGGCTCCTGGGACCACTACGGCCTGCAACTGGACGCTGGCGGCCCGCTGAACCAGCAGGGCACGATCCGCGGGCGCTTCGTCGCCGACGAAGACCAGAGCCAGTCGTTCATCGACTACGAGTGGAGCAAGACCCACTCGCTGTACGGCGCGCTGGATTTCGACCTGAGCCCGGACACCACCGTGGGTGTGGGCGTGAGCTACTCGGACAACACCTCACGGCCCATGCTGCGTGGCCTGCCGCGCTATGCCGACGGACGCCCTGTGGACGTGCCGCGCTCGACCTATACCGGCGCGCGCTGGAACCACTCCGAAATCGACGTGACCACGGTGTTTGCCGACCTCGACCACCGCTTCAACGACGACTGGAAGGTGCATGCCGCCGCCGTGTACATGAGCGAGAGCAACGACTCGCTGCACCAGCGGGTGCAAACCACCGGCCAAGGGCTGAATCCTGACGGCAGCGGTGTCCAGTATGCCAACTGGTACACCGACTTCGACTCGACCAAGGTGGGGCTGGACGCCTACGTCAACGGCCATTTCGAGACGCTGGGGCTGCAACAGGAACTCATCCTGGGTGGCAACTATTCCCAGCTCAAGACCGACGATGTGTTCGCGCGCACCTTCATCAACGGCGGCAATATCTTCGATATCGACCACGACCGCCCCAAACCCAGCTACGACAGCCTGATGCGTGACGGCGGCCGAGCCACCGCAAGCGAATATGACGTGCGCCAGAAAGGCCTGTACGGCAGTTGGCGGGTCAAGCTGGCCGAGCCGTTGACCGTAGTGCTTGGCTCGCGCGTGAGCTGGTACGACTTCCGCTACTCCTCAGTCATCACACAGGGCAACACGGTGACGGTCGCTGACCCAAGCGTCATGACCGAAACCGGTGTGGTTACCCCCTATGCCGGCATCATCTATGACCTGACCCAGGAATGGGCGGCCTACGCCAGCTACACCGACGTGTTCCAGCCGCAGAGCGAACTCGATGCCGCACAATCGGTGCTGAAGCCGATTGTCGGCAGCAACTACGAAGTGGGCCTCAAGGGCGAACTGATGGATGGCCGGGTCAACACCTCGTTCGCCGTGTTCCGCTACGACCAGAACAACCGAGCGATCACCGACGCTTCTGCGCAATGTGGCTCCGGCGATTGCTCGAAAGCGTCCGGCAAAGTGCGCAGCCAGGGTTTCGAAGCCGAAATCAGTGGCGAAGTGATGCCCGACCTGCAGCTGTTCGCCGGGTACACCTACACCACCACCACGTACATCAAGGACCCGGAGAACGAAGGCAAGGTCTTCAACCAGTGGACCCCCAAGCATATGCTGCGGGTATGGAGCGACTACCGTTTGCCGGGCGACTGGAGCCGCGTAAGCGCGGGCCTGGGCTTCAGCAGCCAGAGCCACACACTGGGTTACGAGAGTACGTTTGATGTGCCCGGTTACACGGTGTGGAATGCACGCCTGGCCTATCAGCTGACGCCTGAGGTGAGTGTGGCAGTCAACGCCAACAACCTGTTCGACAAACACTACATTGCCTCGGGCTACAACCAGCTCGGCGGCAACAACAACTACGGCGAGCCGCGCAACATGATGTTCAGCGTCAAGTACACGCCGCAGTTCTGAGGCGCCTGCTTCGCCGGCAAGGCCGGCTCCTGCACAGCCTGTAGGAGCCGGCCTTGCCGGCGAATGCCCCGACGCGGTGTCACCTGTCCAGCGCCCTGGCCATCACGATGGTGCGTTCTTCCCCCTCCACCACCTCGCGCACCACCGCATACCCCAACCGCGCATAGAACGCCTGCGCCGTCAGCGAGGACGGTACCCGCAGCGCCTGCACCCCCGCCGCACCGGCCAGCTCTTCAACGTGCAGCATCAAGGCCCGACCGATGCCCAGCCCCTGCCGGTCCGGCGCCACGAACACCGTGCGCACCACGTCCCCCTCCAGGCTCGCGGTACCCACCACCTGCCCGCCCAACTGCGCCACCACCACCTGCCGGCGCGCCATCAACCCCAGCAGCGCCTCGGGGGAAAAACTCTGCTCCACCCGCGCAATCACCGCCGGCGAATAATCCTGGCTGTTGCTCGTGCGCAAGGCCTGGACAATCACCCGGCTGATCGCCGGCGCATCCGTTTCCAGTGCTTGGCGCACCTGACATGTTTCGCTCATCACCGCCCCACTCCAGCCACCCTGCATTTGAGAATGAATGCTATTATCGCCTTCCTTTTTTCGACACCCGAGCCCTGTCTTGTCCGCGCCCACCCGCTACCTGCTGAGCGACTTCCATGCCCTGGGCCAGCGCTACGACGTGCACTATAGCCTGCCCGAAGGCGACGGCGGCGAGGACGATCCGTGCCTGATGCAGGGCCATATCAGCGAACATCGCCTGGCCCCCGGCTTCAGCCTGGTGAACTCCGACGTGCAGGCCTTCCACACCTACCGTGCCGATTCGCTGGACATGCCCGACCTGACCCTCGCGCTGGTACTTCAGGGTCAGGCCTCGATCACCTACACCCGCACCCAGCCCCTGCAACCAGGCGCCTGCATCACCGCGCTGTGCGGCGATGGCCGGCCGATGTCGGCACTGCACCGCGGTGGCGCGCACCTGCGCGGGCTCAACCTGTCGCTGCGCCGCCCGCAGGATGTGGGCGAAGAGGCCTTGGCCGAGCTGATCGAGGCTCGCCTGCGCGGCCACGGCTCGGCCCTGAGTTGCTGGGCCCTGCCGGCGCACCTGCTGGTGGGCATCGAAGACATGTTGTCCGGTCGCTGGCAAGGCACCCTGCAGCACCTGTTGTGCCAGGGCCTGAGCCTGCAACTGCTCAGCCACGGCCTGGCCAGTTTCGAAAGCCTGCCGGCCCCTTCGCCGGGCCTGTGCCCACGCGACCGGCTGATGCTCGAACGGGTGCGCGAGCACCTGCACCAACAGCCCGGCGACGAGCACGACCTCACCGAACTGGCGCGCCTGGCCTGCATGAGCAGCAGCTCGCTACGCAGCAAGTTCCGCGCGCTGTACGGCGAAACGGTGTTCGGCTACCTGCGCAACCGGCGCCTCGACCAGGCCCGCCAGTTGCTCGAACAGGGCTGGCAGATCCAGCAGGCCGCCCACCATGTCGGCTACCGCCACGCCAGCAATTTCGCCACCGCGTTTCGCCAGCGCTTTGGCCACGCCCCCCGCGAGACCGCCTGAAGTTCCCCACCCGACGCACGCTTTGGCAGCGCCCATAAGCAGTCTGGCATCTGCCAAACGTGGCCCCGCGAGCAACTGTGAATAATACGCAGACGATAACGATACTCTGCGGAGAACGATTCCCATGCAGCGCCGCCTTGCCCCCTCTACCCGACCGATCAGCAGCGTGCGTATCGCCCTGCTGGGCGGGGCCTTTGTCTCCCTGATGGCCAGTGCCGAGGAGTCCGCCGAAAAGCCGGTGCTGACACTGCAGGCCACCGACGTACAGGGTGAGGCGTACCGGCCGCAGACCACCGAAGGCAGCGCCAGCTACACCACCGGCGCGATGTCCACCGCCATCGGCTTGCCGATGTCGATCCGCGAAACCCCGCAGTCGGTCAGCGTGGTGACCCGCCAGCAGATCGAGGACGAGGGCCTGAGCAACACCGCGCAGATTCTCGACAGCGCGCCGGGCATTTCCCATGTGCGCAACGACAGCAATCGCCTGTCGTTCTCGGCGCGTGGTTTCACCATCGACAACTTCCAGTTCGACGGCCTGGCCTCGCCGATCAACGGCTTCTGGAACTTCGGCGCCACCGAGATGGACTCGGCCATCTATGATCGCGTCGAGATCGTGCGCGGCTCCACCGGCCTGCTGACCGGCGCCGGCAGCCCGTCGGCGGCGGTCAACTTCGTGCGCAAGCGCCCGCTGCCCGAGTTCGCCGCCAGCGGCTCGGCGGGCATCGGGCGCTGGGACGAGCGACGGGGTGATGTGGACGTGTCGGCCCCGCTGACCGAGGACGGGCGCATCGCCGCGCGGGTGGTGGCCGCCTATTCGCAGAAGGACAGCCACGTCAGCTACCTGGACTACGGCTCGCGCACCTTGTACGGCGTGGTCAGCAGCGAACTGGGC
Source organism: Pseudomonas sp. UBA7500 (assembly GCF_002478435.1). Taxonomy (NCBI): domain Bacteria; kingdom Pseudomonadati; phylum Pseudomonadota; class Gammaproteobacteria; order Pseudomonadales; family Pseudomonadaceae; genus Pseudomonas; species Pseudomonas sp. UBA7500. The sequence goes on from NZ_DLNW01000032.1 coordinate 9,186, forward strand.
CCGCGCACCCGGCTGACCACCAGCCTGGAGTACCAGAAGAACGAAACCGACGGCATGGGCAGCGGCTTTCCGCTGTTCTACAAGGACGGTGGGCGTACCGACTTCGGCCGCTCGGCGGCCAACAACACCAAGTGGGGCTACTTCGGCACCGAGTCCACCACCGCCTTCGTCGACCTCGAGCACCAGCTGGAAAACGACTGGAAGTTGCGCGCCGCCTACAGCCGCTTCGAAGGCAACTACCGCATGCGCTACCTGTACCGCGGCGGCTACCCGGACCGCGAAACCGGGCGCGGCATGTCGGCCAGCTTCCTCAAGTATGAGGGCGAACGCACCCGTGACGACTGGCACCTGACCGCCAGCGGGCCGTTCCAGCTGCTGGGCCGCAGCCACGAGCTGGCGTTCGGTGCGATGAGCATCGACGACGACCTGACCATCGACCAGTTCAGGCCGCTGGGCACGGTGCCGGATACCGGCAACTTCATGGACTGGAACAGCAACCACATTGCCGAGCCCGCCTGGTCCAACGTGCGCGCCTCGGGCGATGCCACCCACACCCGGCAGAACGGCGGCTACGCGGTAACGCGCCTGTCGCTGGCCGACCCGCTGCACCTGATACTCGGCGCACGGGTCAGCAACTGGGAAATCGACCAGGACTACTACGGCAGCCTGCGCCAGTACCGCTACCGCAACGAAGTGACGCCCTACGCGGGGCTGGTATATGACCTGAACTCGACCTACAGCCTGTACACCAGCTACACCAGCATCTTCAACCAGCAGAACGCGCGCGGGCCGGACGGCAGCATCCTCGACCCGGTGACCGGTGACAGCTACGAGGCCGGCATCAAGGCCGGCTACCTGGACGGTCGCCTGAACGCAGCGCTGGCGGTGTACCGCACCCAGCAGGAGGGCCTGGCCGAAGCGATCCCGGGGGTGAACGTGGAGGGGCGCCCCAATGAGCAGGCGTACAAGGCCGGCACCGGGGCGCGGGTCGACGGCTTCGACCTGGAGCTGGCCGGACAGCTCACCGAGCAGTGGAACCTGTCGGCCAGCTACACCCACTTCATTGCCCGCAATGCCGACGACAAGGCGATCAACACCAACCACCCGCGCACCCAGGCCAAGCTGTTCACCACCTACCGTCTGGGCGGTGTGCTGGACAAGCTGACCGTGGGCGGTGGCGCGACGTGGCGCAGTGGCGTGTCACGCAGCGACGTGGCGATGCCGGGCGGTTTCACCGACCTGGAGCAAGGCGGCTACACGCTGGTCAGCCTGATGAGCCGTTACGCCCTCAACGACCACCTGAGTGTGAGTGCGCATGTCGACAACCTGTTCGACAAGCGTTACTACGAGCAGATCGGCTTCTACAGCCAGGGCTGGTACGGCGAGCCGCGCAACCTGCGCCTGAGCATGCGCGCCACCTTCTGACCGCATCGCGGGTCAAGCCCGCTCCCACAAGTACTGCGCCGGCCCCAGGAACATCGCAATACCTGTGGGAGCGGGCTTGACCCGCGATGGGCTGCAAGGCAGCCCCGCCTCAATCATCCCTCAACCCTGCGCTCGAATATCCAGGTGTCATGCACCCCATGCCACGGTGTATCGCGCACACCCTCCACCACCCGCACCACCTCGAACCCAAGCGCTCTGGCCAGCCCATGGCTGGCGCCGTTCACCGACGCCGCGGTCAGGCGCAAGGTGCCGAAATCCTGCGCCGCCAGCAGCGCGCCGATGCCTTCGCTCATCAACCCCTGCCCGCTGTACCCGACGTTGGCCCAGTACCCCAGCACATGCGCATGCTCGCCCGCAGGGTCCGGGTGCAGTCCCGCACAGCCAATCACCGCGGTCTGATCGGCCGTGAGAATGAAGTAACGCTTCTCGGCCGCCACCCGCGCGTGGTCCAGCAACGCCTGGCGCAGGTTGTTGCGCGTGTCCTGCAACGCCGGTGCGGCCTTGGCCCACGGCAAAAACGGCTGGTGCAGCACAAAGCTGTCGATCAACGCCTGGTTCACCCACGGCGCCAACACCGCATCCGGCATCACCACCACCGTCCTGGGCGTACTCGCCACCACCTGCAACACCATGTCTGCACTCCCCTTGCTGTTCATCCTGATCCCGAGGATTGTCACAAAAAATTTCACCGGTGCGACATTTTGTCTTTCATTGCCGACTGAACAGGTTCAAAATAAAACTGTACCGTACAGTACTAAACATGAATCCACGCCCCCATGCCCGCGCAGCTGGGGTCGTGTCATGGACAAACAGGAATGAAAAACACAGATAACCCGGGGGCCCCTGCCCCTGCTTCAACTCGCCTTGCCTTTTATATCTTCGGTACCCTGCTCGGCCTCAGTGGCCTGGCCCTGGCGGTCGGCGGTGTGCGCCTGGCCACCCTCGGCGGCTCGTGGTACTACCTGCTGGCCGGCCTGGGCATGCTGCTGGCCGGTGTGCTCTATGCCCGGCGCAAGCCGCTGGGCGCCGGCCTGATGGCGCTGGTGTTCGGCGCCACCGTCATCTGGTCGCTGTGGGAAGTCGGCCTGCGCTTCTGGCCACTGGTGCCGCGCCTGGCGCCGTTCCTGGTGATCGGCCTGGTGGCGGCGGTGTTGCACCCGTACCTGGCCGGCGGCCGTCAGCGTGGCCTCAGCCATGCCTGCGCCGCCCTGTTCGGGCTGGCCCTGGTGGCCGGCGGCGCCTCGACCTTCGTGCCGCACGGGGTCATGCACGCCACCACGGAACCTGTGCTCGACACCCCGGCCACCACGGCCGGCACCCCCCAGGACTGGCAGCACTACAGCAACGGCCCGCAGGGCACGCGCTTCACGCCGCTGGACCAGATCAACAAGGGCAACATCGACAAGCTCCAGGTGGCCTGGACCTACCGCACCGGCGAGATCGCCGAAGGCGCCTCCGAGTCGCAGAACACGCCGATCCAGATCGCCGACACGGTGTACACCTGCACCCCGTTGAGCAAGGTCATCGCGCTGGATGCCGACACCGGCAAGGAGCGCTGGACCTTCGACTCCAAGCCCGCCAACGACAAGACCTGGAACCGCTGCCGCGGCCTTGGCTACTACGAGCCGGCCAAGGTCCAGAAGCCGTTCCAGTTCGCTGACCTGGCACCCGCCCCACGCGCCACGGGTGGTGTGTGCGCCAAGCGCATCGTGCAGGTCACCATGGATGCACGGCTGATCGAGATCGACGCCGACACCGGCAAGCCGTGCGAAGACTTCGGCGACAAGGGCTCGGTCGACCTGACCCAGGGCCTGGGCCTGGTGGATGAAGGCGTGCCGTACTACGCCTACACCTCCGCGCCCACCGTGGCACGCAACCTGATCATCCTCGGCGGCTGGGTCTTCGATGGCCGCTCCACCGACGAACCGTCAGGCGTGGTGCGTGCCTTCAGCGCCGACACCGGCGAACTGGTGTGGGCGTGGGACCTGGGCAACCCGGCCATCACCAAGCTGCCACCGGAGGGCGAAACCTATACCCGCAGCACGCCGAACATGTGGTCCACCCCGGCGTTCGATGACGAACTGGGCCTGGTCTACCTGCCTACCGGCAACCAGCAGCCCGATTTCTGGGGTGGCGATCGCCCGGCGCTGACCGAGAAATACTCGTCTGCCGTGGTTGCCCTGGACATGGCCACCGGCCGCGAGCGCTGGACCTTCCAGACCGTGCACCACGACATCTGGGACTACGACGTGGCTGCCCAGCCGGCGCTGTACGACGTGCCGGACGGCAAGGGCGGCAAGATCCCCGCGCTGGTCCAGCTGACCAAGCGCGGGCAGATCTTCCTGCTCGACCGTCGCACCGGCAAGCCGATTGCCGACGTGGTCGAAAAACCCGTGCCCCAGGCCCATGCCGAAGGCGACTGGGTAGCCAAGACCCAACCCTACTCGGTAGGCATGCCGGCGCTGGGCGCCGAACCGCTGACCGAACAGGACATGTGGGGCGCGACCTTCTTCGACCAGCTGATGTGCCGCATCAACTTCCGCGAGCTCAACTACGAGGGTGAGTTCACCGCACCGAGCACCCGCGACACCCTGATCTACCCGGGCTACTACGGTGGCTTCAACTGGGGCGGCGCGGCCATCGACGAGCGCAACGGCTACCTGTTCCTCAACGACATCCGCATCCCGCAGGTGGTCAAGCTGGTCAAGCGTGAAAACGTCGACCTGTCGCACCTCAAGTCCGGGCACGGCGTGGGCAGTACCTACCCGATGGACGGCACGCCGTTCGTGATCGACCACAAGGCCTTCAACTCGCCACTGGGCATCCCCTGCCAGAGCCCGCCATGGGGCGTGTTCGCCGCCATCGACCTGAAAACCCGCAAGCAGGTCTGGGAACGTCCGGCCGGTACGGTGCAGGACGCGGTGATCAATGGCGTGCGTGCCAACCTGCCGATCCCGCTGGGCATGCCCACCCTGGGCGGCGGCGTGAGCACCGGTGCCGGGCTGGTGTTCTATGCCGGTACCCAGGACTACTACCTGCGGGCACTGGACATCGCCACGGGCGAGGAAGTGTGGAAGGGTCGCCTGCCGGTCGGCGGCCAGGCCACGCCGATGAGCTACGTGTCGCCGCGCTCAGGCCGTCAGTACGTGGTGGTGGTGGCCGGCGGTGCGCGCCAGTCTCCAGATCGCGGGGATTACGTGATAGCGTACGCGCTCCCTGACAAAGAGTAGCGCCCATGACCCCGTTGCACCGTGCCCCGACTTCCCCTACGAGCCGAAGTGTGGAGCGCAGGCGCAACCTGCTGGTGACCGCCAGCGAGCTGTTTCTGGAGCACGGCTACGATGGCGTCAGCATGGACGCCATCGTCGCCGCGGCAGGCGGTTCCAAGGCCACCATCTACCGCTACTTCGGCAGCAAGAACGAGCTGCTGGTGGCGGTGGTGGAGTACCTGTGCGACGACTTCATCATCGACCTGCGCCAGCTGGACACCAGCACCGTGGGGCTGGCCGAGGGGCTGCGGCTGATCCTCGACCAGTTGGTGGCGGTGGTCACCAGCCCGCGGCACGTGGCGTTCTACCGCCTGGTGGTCAATGGCACGGCGCATGTGCCCGAAGTGGGCCAGACCTGGTACGAGCATGGCCCGCAGGTGTGGCATTCGCTGATTCTGCGCTTGCTCGAGGGCCAGCGCGGGCAAGGGGCAGTGGCCGCGGATGCATCGCTGTCGGAACTGCCGCACGTGCTGTTCGATGCGCTGTTCTCGCACCTCACCACACGCACCGTGATGCTCGGGCAGCACTGCACGGCCGAAGCGTTCCGGCCGATGATCGATGAGCTGACCGGGTTGGTGCTCAGGCGTTTGCAGCAGAATTGAACACCGCGTCGCCGGCGATCGCGGGTCAAGCCCGCTCCCACAGGATCATCTGCCACCTGTGGGAGCGGGCTTGACCCGCGATAGGCCTTAACTCACCACGCGGTAGCACGGCTCATACGCCGCCCCACCCGGCAGCTTCATCCGATGCTGCTCCACGAACGCCTGCAACAGCTTGTCCAGTGGCTGCATGATCGCGGTATCGCCATGGATCTCGTATGGCCCATGCTCCTCGATCAGGCGAATGCCCTTGTCCTTCACGTTGCCCGCCACGATCCCGGAGAACGCCCGGCGCAGGTTCGCCGCCAGCTCGTGCGCCGGCAAGTCGCGACTCAGCTGCAGGCTGGCCATGTTGGCGTGGGTCGGGTCGAACGGGCGCTGGAAGCCCTCTTCGATCTTCAGCATCCAGTTGAAGTGGAACGCATCGTTGCGCTCGCGGCGGAACTGCTTGACCTGCCTGAGCCCCTCGGTCATCTGCCGCGCCACCTGGGCCGGGTCGTCGATGATGATCTCGTACAGCGCATGGGCCGCCTCGCCCAGGGTGGCGCCGACAAAATCATGCAGCTGCTGCAGGTACGCCTCGGCGCTGCGCGGGCCGGTGAGGATCACCGGGAACGGCAGGTCGCGGTTTTCCGGGTGCATCAGGATGCCCAGCAGGTACAGGAACTCCTCGGCCGTGCCTGCGCCACCGGGGAAGATGATGATGCCGTGGCCCACGCGCACGAAGGCTTCCAGGCGCTTTTCGATGTCCGGCAGAATCACCAGCTCGTTGACGATCGGGTTCGGCGCCTCGGCGGCGATGATGCCCGGCTCGGTCAGGCCCAGGTAGCGGCCGATGCTCATACGCTGCTTGGCGTGGGCGATGGTGGCGCCCTTCATCGGCCCCTTCATCACGCCCGGCCCGCAGCCGGTGCAGATGTCCAGCTTGCGCAGGCCCAGCTCGTGGCCGACCTTCTTGGTGTACTGGTATTCCTCGGTGCTGATCGAGTGGCCGCCCCAGCACACCACCATCTTCGGCTCCACGCCCGGGCGCAGGGTGCGCGCGTTGCGCAGCAGCTGGAAGACATAGTCGGTGATGCCCTGGGAGCTTTCCAGGTCGATGCCCATGCGGTCCAGTTCGCTTTCGGTGTAGACGATGTCGCGCAGGGCGCTGAACAGCATTTCGCGGGTGCTGGCGATCATTTCGCCATCGACGAAGGCGTCGGCCGGCGCGTTCAGCAGCTCAAGGCGCACGCCGCGGTCCTGCTGGTGGATACGGACTTCGAAGTCCTTGTAGGCGTCGAGAATGGTCTTGGCGTTGTCGACGTGGGCGCCGGTATTGAGGATGGCCAGGGCGCACTGGCGGAACAGGGTGTAGATGCTGCCGGAACCGGCTTCGCTCAGTTGCTGCACTTCACGTTGGGAGAGTGTCTCCAGGCTGCCTTTGGGGCTGACAGATGCGTTGATTACGTGTCTTGGGGTCATTCTGGATTCCATATGTACGACGCCAGCGAACGGCTGTGGCATCGGGGTATTAACGCCTGACGCAATGCTGCATACAGGTTTTATCAGGTGGCCGGTCGCAATGGCAAACGGTCTGCCTGAAAGAGTAGGCGCGATCCCCCGGCGATGCCTCAGATTCCGTGCGCCGCCCAGCACTGCGCCACCTGCTCGGGCTGCTGCGCCTCGACCCCGCGCAGATCCCTCGGGTAGGTGACCCCCGCCTGCTCCTCGAAGCGCGTGGCCACGAACTGCCCGTTGCTGGCGCGCAGCACCTGCCCCGTCACCTGGCACGCGTCCGACACCAGGTGCACCACCCCCGGCACCACCCACTCGGGCTTGAGGTCCTCCGGCTCGCCCTCCTCGCCCCACATGCGCGTGCGCGCCACCGGCGAAACCGCGTTGACCAGGATGCCGTGTGCGGCGCCCTCTTCGCTCAAGGCATTCATGATGCCCAGCTGCGCCATCTTGCCGGCGGCATAGGCCGCCAGCCCGGTCTGCGCGTAGCACGCATACATCGCCCGGTCGGAGGTCGTCAGTACCACACGCGGCGCGGCGCTGGCCTTCAGGTGCGGCCAGGCGTGCTTGCACAGCCACAAGGGCGCCTGCACGTTGATCGCCAGGGCGCGCTCGACAAAGCCTGCATCCACCTGCTCGATCGGCTGGTATCCCACCCAGCCGGCGTTGTGGATCACCCCGTCGAGGCCGCCGAACTGCTCCACAGTGCGTGCCACCAGCGCCTCACAGGCCGCTTCATCGGCCAGCTCGGCGCAGTGCCCGAGTACCTGGTGCCCCGCCGCCTGCAGGGCCTGGGCCGCCCGTTCGACCGGGCCGGGGTCGGTGCCGCAGCCGGCGCGGTCGGCGCCGCGGTCGGTAATGACCACCCGCGCGCCGCGTTCGGCCAGGGCCCTGGCGTAGGCAAGCCCCAGGCCGCGGGCGGCGCCGGTGACGAGAAAGGTGCGATGGGTGAAGTTCATGGGCGCTCTCCTGTAAAGTCGTCGAGCCTATCGAGCGCGCCGCGCAAAGTTGAATATTATCGAAGGCCGGTTCCGAA
>NZ_DLNW01000032.1:17160-18523 GCF_002478435.1 Pseudomonas sp. UBA7500
GAACGCCTGCACATGGCCCAGCCACCGCTGAGCCAGGCGATTGCGCGGCTGGAACAGAAGCTCGGTTGCACGCTGCTGGTCCGTCACTCGCGCGGGGTGTGCCTGACCGGCGCCGGCCAGGCCTTCGTCGAGACCGCGCGCGCCACCCTGAGCCTGCTGGACCAGGGCGCCGAACACGCCCGCGAGGTGGCCGACGGGGTCAGCGGGCACCTGCGCATCGGCAGCCTGGCACTGGCCGGCTACCCGCCGCTGCTCGAGGCCCTGCGCCGGTTTCGCGCGCAGTGGCCCAAGGTGCGCCTGAGCCTGCAGCAGCAACCCTCGGCGCAACTGGCCGAGGGCGTGCTGGGTGGTGAACTGGACGTGGCCTTCATGCGCCAGTTGCCGGGGCTGAGCGAGCGCCTGCACAGCCGGCTGATCCTCGACGAGCCGCTGCTGCTGGCGGTGCCTGCCGGGCACCGACTGGCCCACGGTGGCCCGGTGCACCTGGGCGAGGCCGCAGACGAAGATTTCGTGTTCACCCCGCCGGCCCTGGGCAGCGGCTTTCACCAGCAGATGCTGAGCCTGTGCGAACGCGCCGGCTTCACCCCGCGCATCAGCCAGCAGGCGGCGCAGATGCAGACACTGGTCAGCCTGGTGGGCTGCGGGTTCGGCGTGGCCCTGGTGCCGCAGGCGGCGGCGCGGGCCAACCGCCAGGACGGCGTGCACTTCTGTGCCCTGCACGACACCCCGCCGCTGGGCCTGTACATGGTGTGCCCGGGGGAGCAGAGCACCCCGCAGGCACGCCACTTCATGGACCTGTTCGCACCCGCTACAGGGCAATCCCCAGTGCCTGGCGCAACTGCGCGGCACGCGGCTCTGCTGCCGGGCTGACCAGCGCGTAGTTGTAGGCGCCCTGCGACCAGTAGCGGGCCTGCAACTCGCCGTCCACCCGCTCGCCACTAGGCATGCGCGCATAGTGCTCGCCGGGCGAGCGCAGGAACAGGCTGACCCGCTCGCCGCTGGCATCCTGGAACAGCAGCAGCGCCGCCGGCCCCTGCTCGTTGCTGAGCAACCGCGCGCCCACCGGCGTGAAACCATAGGCCGAGAGGTCCGGCAACTGCCCTGCCTGGGCAAAGTGCTCGCCCAGCCAGGCCTGCAATTGCCCCGGCCGCTGCACGTTCAGGTCCAATGTGCCCGACTGGGCAAACAGGCGGTGCGCCTGCACGGCATCGGCCATCGGTGCGAGGCCCGCCTGCAGGCTCGACTCGCGCGCCTGCCAGCCGCCCAGGCCACCGATGCCCAGTGCCACCAGCAGCATCGCCGCGCTGGCCCATTGGCGGCGATGGCGCTGGCGCACGGCGCGGCGCACGGCTGCCGGGTCGAG
>NZ_DLNW01000004.1:0-117931 GCF_002478435.1 Pseudomonas sp. UBA7500
AAGGGCTAATTTGAAACTTTCGCAAAACAAAGCAAACCCAGCCCTTCTCTATATAGGAAGGGCGGCTTACGCCGCCCTCTCTTTATTCAGCCTTCAGACTGATACGTGCAAACGCCTTCTTGCCTGCCTGACACACATGGGTGGAGCCCAGCTCGAAGACGAAGCCACGATCAACGACCTCACCATCGACCTTCACGCTTCCTGCCGCCAGCAGATCACGGGCTGCCGCCGAGTTCTTGACCAGGCCCGCCTTGTTCAGCACAGCAGAAATCGGCATGGCCTCGGCAGCCAGCACGTCGATCTGCGGCAGGTCCTCCGGCAGCTCGCCATCCTTCATGCGATTACCCGCTGCGCGGTGGGCATTGGCCGCAGCCTCCTCACCATGGAAGCGGGCCACGATCTCTTCAGCCAGCTTGATCTTGATATCCCGCGGGTTGGCACCAGCGGCCACTTCAGCACGGAACCCATCGATCTCTTCCATGGAGCGAAAGCTCAGCAGCTCGAAGTAACGCCACATCAACGTATCAGGGATCGACACCAGCTTGCTGTACATCACCCCTGGTGCTTCCTGGATACCTACATAGTTACCCAGCGACTTGGACATCTTCTTCACGCCATCCAGCCCTTCGAGCAACGGCATGGTGACGATGTTCTGCGCCTCCTGGCCGTAGCCACGCTGCAGCTCGCGCCCCATCAGCAGGTTGAACTTCTGGTCGGTACCGCCCAGCTCGACATCGGCCTTCAGCGCCACCGAGTCATAGCCCTGCACAAGCGGGTAGAGGAACTCGTGAATCGCGATCGGCTGATTGCTGGTATAGCGCTTGTCGAAGTCGTCGCGCTCGAGCATGCGCGCCACAGTGTACTGTGAAGCCAGGCGAATGAAGTCGGCCGGGGTCAGCGCATCCATCCAGGTAGAGTTGAACGCAACCTCGGTCTTGGCCGGATCAAGAATCTTGAACACCTGCTGCTTGTAGGTCTCGGCGTTCTCCAGCACCTGCTCGCGGGTCAACGGCGGGCGTGTTGCGCTCTTGCCGCTCGGGTCACCGATCATGCCGGTGAAGTCGCCGATCAGGAAGATCACCTGATGCCCCAGTTCCTGGAACTGGCGCAGCTTGTTAATAAGGACGGTGTGCCCCAGGTGCAGATCCGGCGCAGTCGGGTCGAAACCCGCCTTGATCCGCAGCGGTTGCCCGCGCTTGAGCTTCTCGACCAGTTCGGCCTCGACCAGTACCTCTTCCGCACCACGCTTGATCAGCGCTAGCTGCTCTTCAACCGACTTCATAACAGACCCGCAAGGCTCAGATTCAAAGGGCCCCAACCATACAAGATCAGCCATCAAATACAAGTTTTTGCCCCGGATGTGACCGCACACCCGACTGATGACGTCTGCGCGCTTGCGCTGAAGGGGATTTGGTTATATTTTATACAGTTATTTCATCTTCATCATGTCATTCATCTTTTCCAATCCATCTTTTTCAAAGTCAATCTACCTATGACCAACGAACCGACTAAAGCGCCTCCGCTTTATCCGAAGAGCCACCTGTTGGCCGCCAGCGGTATCGCCGCCCTGCTCAGCCTGGCCTTGCTGGTGTTCCCCTCCAGCGAGGTCGAAGCCAAGAAAACCACCCTTAACCTCGAGCTGGAATCCCCTGCCGAGCAGCTGAAGCAACAGGAAACCACCCAGGCCGACGTCCGCGAAGAAACCACCGCCTCGCCGTTCGCCCAGATTGACACTGCCCCCGCGCCCACCGAAGAAACCGCCAAGACCGAACCCACCCCAACTGCCGAACCCGCCAAGGATCCAAGCCACCGCGAAGTCACCGTGGCCCGTGGCGACACCCTGTCGACACTGTTCGCCAAGGTCGGCCTGCCGGCCAATGTGGTGCACGAGGTGCTTGCCAGCAACAAGCAGGCCAAGCAATTCAGCCAGCTCAAGCATGGCCAGGTACTGGAAATCGAACTGGACAAGGACGGCCAGCTGGCCAGCCTGCACAGCAAGGTCAGCGATCTCGAGACCATCCGCCTGACCAAGGGCGACAAGGGATATGCCTTCAACCGTGAAATCACCAAGCCAGTGGTTCGCTCGGCCTACGTGCACGGCGTCATCAAGAGTTCGCTGTCGGCTTCCGCGCAGCGTGCCGGCCTGAACCATTCGCTGACCATGGACATGGCCCGCATCTTCGGCTACGACATCGACTTCGCCCAGGACATCCGCCAGGGTGACGAATTCGACGTGATCTACGAACAGAAAGTGGTCAATGGCAAGGTGGTCGGCAACGGCAACATCCTGTCGGCACGCTTCACCAACCGCGGCAAGAGCTTCACTGCGGTGCGCTATACCAACAAGCAGGGCAACACCAGCTACTACACCGCCGACGGCAATAGCATGCGCAAGGCGTTCATTCGTACCCCGGTGGACTTCGCCCGCATCAGCTCGCGCTTCTCGGCAGGTCGCAAGCACCCTATCCTGAACAAGATCCGCGCCCACAAGGGCGTCGACTATGCAGCGCCGCGCGGCACGCCGATCAAGGCCGCCGGTGACGGCAAGGTACTGCTGGCCGGTCGTCGTGGAGGCTACGGCAACACCGTGATCATCAAGCACGGCAATACCTACCAGACCCTGTACGGGCACATGCAGGGCTTCGCCAAGGGCATCAAGACCGGCGGCACGGTCAAGCAGGGCCAGGTGATCGGCTACATCGGCACCACGGGGCTGTCCACCGGGCCGCACCTGCACTACGAGTTCCAGGTCAATGGCGTGCACGTCGACCCGCTCGGACAGAAGCTGCCAATGGCCGATCCGATCGCCAAGGCTGAACGCCAGCGCTTCCTGCAGCAAAGCCAGCCGCTGATGGCGCGCATGGAACAAGAGAAGGCCACCATGCTGGCCTCGGCCAAGCGCTAAGCCATGGCCCTGTATCTGGGAGTGATGTCCGGCACCAGCCTCGATGGCCTGGACATCGCCTTGATCAGACAGGAGCAGCGTCTCACGCTGCTCGCTACCCATTACATTCCGATGCCCCAGGCGCTGCGCGACGACTTGCTCGCGCTGTGCGCCAGCGGCCCCGACGAAATTGCCCGCGCCGCCCTGGCCGAGGCTGCCTGGGTGAAACTGGCCGCCGAGGGCGTTCAGCAATTGCTGGCCGAACAGCACCTGCAGCCTGCAGATATCCGCGCTATTGGCAGCCACGGACAGACCATTCGCCACGAGCCTGCCCAGGGCTTCACCGTGCAGATCGGCAACCCGGCGCTGCTGGCAGAGCTGACCGGGATTACAGTGGTCAGCGATTTTCGCCGCCGCGACGTGGCTGCCGGCGGCCAGGGGGCCCCCTTGGTGCCGGCCTTTCACGAAGCGCTGTTCGACAATCAGGGCGAGCGCCTGGCAGTACTCAACGTCGGCGGCTTCAGCAACCTGAGCCTGATCGAGACCGGCAAGCCGGTCAGCGGCTTCGACTGTGGCCCGGGCAACGTACTGCTGGATGCCTGGATCAACGAGAAACAAGGTCACGGCTATGATGCCGACGGCGCCTGGGCGGCCACAGGCCACGTCATCCCCGGGCTGCTCGCCAGCCTGCTCAGCGATCCGTTCTTTGCCGGCACCGGTCCCAAGAGTACCGGCCGCGAGGTGTTCAACCTGACATGGCTGCGCAAGCACCTGGCCGGCCAGCCCCCCGGCAGCGATGCCGACGTGCAGGCCACCCTGCTCGAACTTACCGCCCATAGCATCGTCAGCTCGCTACAGGCGGCGCAGACAGCCACCCAGGCGCTGCTGGTCTGTGGCGGCGGCGCCCACAACGGCACACTGATGAAGCGTCTGGCCTGCCTGCTGCCCAACGCCCGGGTCAGCAGCACTGCCATCAACGGCGTCGATCCAGACTGGGTGGAAGCCATGGCCTTCGCCTGGCTGGCACACTGCTGCCTGGAGGGCATCGCCGCCAACCGCCCCAGTGTTACTGGCGCCAAGGGCCTGCGCGTTCTGGGCGCGATCTACCCCGCCTGAACGCACACAGCAAAACGCCGCGCAGAGGCGCGGCGTCAGCAGTACTGTCTGTAACTCAGATCGAGAACGAAGAGCCGCAACCGCAGGTGGTGGTGGCGTTCGGGTTCTTGATGACGAAACGCGAACCTTCCAGACCTTCCTGGTAGTCCACTTCCGCGCCCGCCAGGTACTGGAAGCTCATCGGGTCGACCACCAGGGCAACACCCTCGCGCTCGACGATGGTGTCGTCTTCAGCCACATCTTCGTCGAAGGTGAAGCCGTACTGGAAGCCCGAGCAACCGCCACCGGTCACGAACACGCGCAATTTGAGGCGATCATTGCCCTCTTCATCGACCAGGGTCTTCACCTTGTGCGCGGCACCCTGCGTGAATTGCAAAATCGTGGGGGTGAAGGATTCGACGCTCATGCTGACTTTCTCCCGGCGCTGTTGCCGCCTTAATGCGTGATGACGCGCATTATCCGCTTCTCCGAGAAAATCGGTCAACAATAGAAGCAGCGGCAGGCCGCAAGCGACAAGCGGCAAATGCCGCCCTATGCCCGCTTGCAGCCTGCCAGTTGCGCCTTAAGGCAGCAGCCCGGCGTGGGACAGGCCCATACGCTCGTCCAGACCGAACAGAATGTTCAGGTTCTGTACCGCCTGGCCCGAGGCCCCCTTCACGAGGTTGTCGATTACCGACAACACCACCACCAGATCACCCCCTTGCGGGCGATGCACGGCAATGCGGCATACGTTGGCCCCGCGCACACTGCGGGTTTCCGGGTGGCTGCCGGCTGGCATCACGTCGACGAACGGCTCATTGGCGTAGCGTTTTTCGAACAGCCCCTGCAGGTCGACCGAGGTGTCGGCGACGGTGGCATACAAGGTCGAATGAATACCGCGGATCATCGGCGTCAGGTGAGGCACGAACGTCAGGCCGACATCACCACCGGCTGCCCGGCGCAGACCCTGACGGATCTCGGGCAGATGGCGGTGGCCTTTCACCGCGTAGGCCTTCATGCTTTCACCGGCTTCACAGAACAGCGAGCCAACGCTGGCACCGCGGCCCGCACCACTGACCCCAGACTTGCAGTCGGCAATCAGGCGCGAGGCATCAGCAATGCCCGCTTCCAGCAACGGCAGGAACCCCAGCTGGGTCGCGGTGGGGTAGCAACCCGGCACGGCGATCAGGCGGGCGCTGCGGATCTGCTCGCGGTTCACCTCCGGCAGGCCATACACCGCATCCTTGAGCAGCTCTGGCGCGCCGTGGGGCTGGCCGTACCACTGCGCCCACTCATCGGCGTCCTGCAGTCGGAAGTCGGCCGACAGGTCGATGACCTTGGTGCCGGCTGCCAGCAACTCGCCGGCCAGGGCATGGGCCACGCCGTGCGGGGTGGCGAAGAACACCACGTCACAGGCCGCCAGGGTCTTGGTGTCCGGCACGCTGAAAGCCAGGTTGTCGTAGTGGCCACGCAGGTTCGGGTACATCTCGGCCACCGGCAGGCCCGCTTCGGAACGCGAGGTGATGACTGCCACTTCAGCCTGTGGATGCTGTGCCAACAGACGCAGCAGCTCGACACCGGTGTAACCCGTGCCGCCGACGATACCGACCTTGACCATATACCTGCCCCTTTCAACGAACCGACTGGAAAACCACGGATAATATGGGCCCACAGCCTTGGTAACAACCGTTCGGGTGACGCCTGCACACACAAGCCACTACTATCTGACGACCGTGAACCTGAAGGACTACCTAAAAATGCTGTTTCTCTGGATCAAAGCCCTGCACATCGTCAGTGTCGTCTGCTGGTTTGCCGGCCTGTTCTACCTCCCTCGCCTGTTCGTCTATCACGCCCAGAGCCAGGACACCATCAGCCAGGAACGCTTCGTCACCATGGAGCGCAAGCTGTACCGCGGCATTATGGGCCCGGCAATGATCGCGACTTTCGTGTTCGGCATCTGGCTGCTCAGCCTCAACCCCGACTTCCTCAAGCAGGGCTGGATGCACGCCAAGCTGACCCTGATCATTCTGCTGACCGGCTACCATCACATGTGCGGCGCCAACGTGAAGCGCTTCGCGCGCGGCGAAAACACCCGCAGCCATGTGTACTTCCGCTGGTTCAATGAAGTGCCTGTGGTCATCCTGTTGCTCATCGTCATCCTGGTCGTGGTCAAACCGTTCTGATCCTCCACTCCGAGAGCCCGCCATGTCATTGCCCGCCCTGCTTGAACAACGCCTGCGCCTGCCCGTGGTGGTAGCGCCGATGTTCCTGATTTCCAATCCACAGCTGGTCCTGGCCTGCTGCAGCAATGGCGTGGTGGGCAGCTTCCCGGCGCTCAACCAGCGTGACAGTGCCGGCTTCAGGGCCTGGCTGGAGCAGATAGAGGCGGGCCTGGCCGGGCTCGACAACCCCGCGCCCTATGCGGTGAACCTCATCGTGCACCCCAGCAACCCGCGCCTGCAGGCCGATCTTGCGATCTGCATCGAGCACCGCGTGCCCATCGTCATCACCAGCCTGGGTGCGGCAAAGGAAGTGGTCGATGCCGTCCACGGCTATGGCGGCCTGGTGTTCCATGACGTGACCACCCGGCGCCATGCCGAGAAAGCCGCCGAGGCCGGCGTGGACGGCCTGATCGCCGTGGCGGCGGGAGCCGGTGGTCACGCCGGTACGTGGAGCCCTTTTGCCCTGATTGCCGAAATTCGCCAGTTCTTCGACAAGACGCTGCTGCTGGCAGGCTGCCTGAACAGCGGTCACGAAGTTCTGGCCGCGCAACTGCTGGGCGCGGATCTCGCGTACATGGGCACCCACTTCATTGGCAGTACCGAAAGCCAGGCGCCTGACGCCTACAAACAAATGCTGCTGGATGCCAAGGCAGCCGATATCATCCACACCGCCGCAGTGTCCGGGGTGCCGGCCAGCTTCATGCGTCAGAGCCTGGAAAATGCCGGGTTCGACCTCAACGCTCTGGGCAAGTCGGGCGAAAGCCGGCTCAAGCCACTGGATGACGAGGCCAAGGCCTGGAAGACCGTATGGTCCGCCGGCCAGGGCGTCGGCGCCATCGACAGCCTGGGCACGGTTGATCAACTGATCGCTCGACTCGACCACGAATACCGCCAGGCCCAGGCCGCGGCGATCCAGCTGGGCCAGCACCGGCCTGGCTGAACCACTCTCAACGGCAAAGGAAGCCCGATGCGCGACACCTACATCAACCCCCTTCAACTGAACAACGAAAAGCTCAGGGTCATGAGCGTGCGCGGCCGCATTGGCAGGGTGCGGCTACTGGCCTGGAGCCTGGTGCTGATTGGCGCAGTGTTCGGGACGGTGCTACTGGTCGCACTGATGTCCTCGCTCTCCAAAGACCTGGCCGCCGCCATCGTGCCGATGTTGCTGGCCGCCAAGATCTTCAGCCTGGTGTTCATCGCCCGGCGCATGAACGACCTGGGCTTCAATGGCTGGTACAGCCTGTTGACCCTGATCCCCTACTACATCGGCAACCTGGTTTTCCTGGCCCTGCTGTTGATTCCCGGCAACCCCGCCAGCAATCGTTACGGGCCGCCACCGCCCCCCAACACCAAGGCGGTTATCGTGGTGGCCTCGCTGTGGATACCGTTCATGGCCTGGGGTATCTACATGACTGCCCTCAACGGCTGACCGCAGCCTTTACCTGCTCCAGTCTGTAAACTAGGCGCCAGCCGCACCGCCCCCTGCCGATTGGAGAACTGCATGACCCGTTACGCCATGATCACCGGCGCCTCCAGTGGCCTGGGCCTGGCATTGGCCGAGGCCCTCGCGCGCCGGGGGCGCAACCTGATACTGGTGGCCCGGCAGCGCGACCTGCTGGAAAGCATCGCCCTGGAACTGACCCAGCGCTTCGGCGTGGAAGTGCTACTGCGCGCCTGCGACCTGGGCGAGCCATTGCGCCTGTCCGGCTTTCTGCTGGAGCTCGAGGAAGGTGACAGACAGATCGACCTGCTGGTCAACTGCGCCGGCATCCGCACCTACGGGCACTTCCTGGCCCAGGAATGGGGCGACGAGCAGGACATCATCGAGGTCAACATCCTCGCCCTCACCCGCCTGTGCCATGCGCTGGGCAACGCGATGGCGGTGCAGGGTGGCGGGCAGATCCTCAATGTCGCGTCGCTGGCCGCCTTCGCTCCCGGCCCCTGGATGACCACCTATGCGGCGAGCAAGGCTTATGTGCTGCATTTTTCCGAAGGCCTGCGCGAGGAGCTCAAGCAGACCGGTATCAAGGTTTCGGTGTTATGCCCCGGCCCGGTTCGATCGCCGCTGCGGCGCATCCCCCGGCTGGACAACGGCAACCGCTGCATGAGCCCCGAGGAAGTGGCCCTGTACACCGTGCGCGCACTGGAAAAGAACCGCGCACTGATCATCCCCGGTCGGCGCAACCGCTGGCTGGCCGCCAGCCCGCGTTGGCTGTCGCGCTGGCTTGCGCGCAAGCTGGCCGGTGCAATCAACCGGGCCTACTGCCCACGCTGAAGCGAATCGGTACTGGGCGAGCAAGCGGCGCCTGAGTACACTCAAGCCCGAACCCCACCATGGAGCAAGCGTTGTGGAAACTCTGTTCACCAAGATCATCAACCGGGAGATTCCGGCCAGGATCATCTACGAGGACGACCAGGTTCTGGCCTTCCACGATATCGCCCCCCAGGCGCCGGTGCACTTTCTGGTCATCCCGAAAAAGCCGATCCGCACCCTCAACGACCTCACCGAAGAAGACAAGGGTCTGGCCGGTCATATCCTGTTCACCGCCCAGCGACTGGCCAAGGAACTGGGTTGCGAGGACGGTTTCCGCGTGGTGATGAACTGCAACGAGCAGGGTGGACAGACCGTCTACCACATCCACATGCACGTGCTCGGCCAACGCCAGATGACCTGGCCGCCGGGCTGATCCAACGCAAGCCCTGTCATCTGGATTGGGTTAAACTGTCGGGCACATTCTTGCGGAGGTGCCCGATGGCTACCGAACGTCACTATTCGCCGCTCGACCGCTTGTTGCTGCAGGCCGATACCGCCATACGCACCTTGCTCCCCTTCAGCGGCCAACCGTCCCGCCCGTCGCCTGCGATCATCCAGCCAGACGCCGACCTGAGCGACGACCAGACCCGCCACGTCGCCGGCCTGATGCGCATCAACCACACCGGTGAAGTCTGTGCCCAGGCGCTGTACCAGGGCCAGGCCCTGACTGCCAAGCTGCCGCAGGTACGCAAGGCCATGGAACATGCCGCCGAGGAAGAAATCGACCACCTGGCCTGGTGCGAGCAACGCATCCGCCAACTGGGCAGCCACCCGAGCGTTCTCAACCCGCTGTTCTATGGCATGTCGTTCGGCATCGGCGCTGTCGCCGGCCTGATCAGCGACAAGGTCAGCCTCGGTTTCGTCGCGGCCACCGAGCACCAGGTGTGCAAGCACCTGGACGAGCACCTGGAACAGATCCCGGCCGAGGACGAAAAGTCCCGCGCAATCCTCGAACAGATGCGCGTTGATGAAGAGCAGCACGCCGAGTCGGCACTGGATGCCGGCGGCTTTCGCTTCCCCGCACCGGTCAAGTTCGGCATGAGCCTGATGGCCAAGGTCATGACCAAGAGCACCTATCGAATCTGATGGAACACTTCGATGCCAGGGACCTGGCCCGCGCCGTCGATGCCGGCGTACTGAACCCGGGCCAGGACAAGGCCCTGCTTGAATTCCTCAAGCGCCAGCCCGCACAACGGCCCAGTTTCCAGCTGGCCCATGTCGCGTTCTACTTCGGCGCCCTGCTGATCATGGGGGCCATGGGCTGGCTGCTGAGCGAGGCCTGGATGCGCATCGGCGACAGCGCACTGTTGCTGATCGCGTTGGCCTACATGGCCGTGTTGACTGGCGGTGGCCTGGCACTTCAGCGCCGCGGCCAGCGTATTCCTGCCGGTCTGCTGGCAGCGGTGGCGGTCAGCATCGTACCGCTGGCGGTGTTCGCCCTCGAGCGCCTTACCGGCTTCTGGCCCCTGGACGATACCCAGACTCACTACCACAGCTACTACACCTACGTGCAGGGCGGCTGGCTGCTGATGGAAGCGGCCACCGTGATCGCCGGCCTGCTGATGCTGCGCCTGATCCCCTTCCCGTTCATCGTGATGCCCATCGCCGTGGCGCTGTGGTTCATGTCGATGGACCTGACCGAGTGGATCTACGGCGAGCCGTTCAACTGGGCGCAACGCCAGAAGGTTTCGCTTTGGTTCGGCCTCGGCCTGTTGCTGGTGTTCCTCGGCATCGATGGCCGAACCCGCGAGGACTATGCGTTCTGGGGTTATCTGGCCGGGCTGCTGGCCTTCTGGGGCGGGCTGACCTCGATGGACAGTGACAGCGAGGTCGGCAAGGCGCTGTACTGCCTGATCAACCTGGGGCTGATGGCGGTCGCCGTGCTGCTGCGCCGGCCATTGTTCATGGTGTTCGGGGCCATGGGCGTTTCGGCCTACCTTGGCTACCTGTCGTATGACGTATTCGCCGACTCGTTGCTGTTCCCGGTAGTGCTGAGCATGATCGGCCTGGGGGTCATCGGCCTTGGCCTGCTCTACCAGAAGCATCGCGAACGCCTGAGTACAAACCTTCGCGCACTGCTGCCGAACGGCCTGCTCGACCTGTTGCCGGGGCTTCGTCGATGAGGGTGCGCCTGCTGCTGATTCGAGCGCTGCAAAGCATGGGGTTGGTGCTGGTGGGCTACCTGTTCATCTTGGCGATGACCGCAAGCCTGCGCGAAACGCCCTTCAGCATGTCGCTGCCCTATCTGGGCGATTCCGACAACAGCGCGCTGGATCTGGCGCTGTTCTGTGTACCCGGAATGCTGCTGTTCGTGTTGCTGGGCAGCACCATCCGCCGGCGCCGCGTATTGGGCGGCGTGTTTGCTGCCGTTGCGGCCGTCAGTGCCTGGCTGCTGTGCGAGTTGTTCTCCACCGCGTTCGGCAATACCTGGAGCACAAGCGAAGTACTCGGGCTGCTGGTGCTGAACCTGCACTGGTGGTTGCTGGCGCTGGTACCGGGGCTGATGCTGCTGTTTGCGCTGGAGCGCTTCGCCAGCAAGGCTGGCTCCTACAAGGGAAGCGGCATCCGCCTGTAGCAGCCCGCGTTACCGGCGAATGGCCACGCGACGATCAACCCAGCTCGACAATCTCGTAGGCGTGGGTGATCTCGACCCCGGCGCGCCCCAGCATGATCGATGCCGAGCAGTACTTCTCGGCCGACAACTCCACCGCGCGCTTGACCTGGGCCTCCTTCAGGCCGCGGCCCTTGACCACAAAGCGCAGATGAATCTTTGTGAACACCTTGGGGTCCTCGTCGGCCCGCTCGGCCTCGAGAAACGCCTCGCAGCTCTCTACCGCCTGGCGCGATTTCTTCAGAATGCTCACCACGTCGAAATTGCTGCAGCCACCTAGGCCCAGCAGGAGCATCTCCATCGGCCGCACGCCCAGGTTGCGCCCACCACTCTCGGGTGGACCATCCATGACCACTACATGGCCACTGCCCGATTCGCCAAGAAACATGGCTTCGCCTGCCCACTGGATACGCGCCTTCATCACCCGAATTCCCTTGCTTTGAAAAAAGGCTGTCAGCTTAGACCTTGCGCGCACGTGCGAAAAGGCTAAGCGTTCGAGTAAATATGCCGATACACCTACAGGCGTCTGATAAGCTGGCGCCAAACTGCTGGCACCCGCGCCCAGCGGTCGACAAGAATGCCCACGCGTCGCGTCTTTCCAGGATTCAGCCATGGTTGCAACAACCCTTCCAGCCAAGATCAAGAACATCGACAAGTTGCTCGCCCACTGCCAGCGTCGCCGCTTTGCAGCCAAGAACAACATCATCTGCGCTGGTGATCGGGCCGATACCCTGTCGTTCATCGTCAAGGGCTCGGTGACCATCCTGATCGAGGACGAGGAAGGCCGCGAGATGATCATCGCCTACCTCAACAGTGGCGATTTTTTCGGTGAGCTGGGCCTGTTCGAACCCATCGGCAAGGAACACCAGCGCAGCGCCTGGGTACGTGCCAAGACCGAATGCGAAGTGGCTGAAATCAGCTACGAGAAATTCCGTGAACTGGCCCGCCAGGACCAGGACATCCTTTACGCCCTGGGCAGCCAGATGGCCCAGCGCCTGCGCAACACCACGCAGAAGGTGGGCGACCTGGCGTTTTTCGACGTGACCGGTCGGGTGGCCCGCTGCCTGCTGGAGCTGTGCAAGCAGCCCGATGCCATGACCCACCCCGACGGCATGCAGATCAAGATCACCCGCCAGGAAATCGGCCGCATCGTCGGCTGCTCGCGAGAGATGGTCGGCCGCGTGCTCAAGGACCTCGAAGAACGTAACCTGGTGCATGTCAAAGGCAAGACCATGGTGGTCTTCGGCACCCGTTAATCGCGCTCGATCGCCGCGATCACCTGCGAGTAGGCCTGCTCCAGGCGCGCCAGCAGCGGTGCCTGGGGCACCACTTCATGCAGGGCGATATGACTGTCGGCGCGGCAGCGCTGCTCAAGCTCGCAGCATTCATTGAAGCGATTGACTGCCGCCACCATCGACTCGCGCTCGTTGTCCAGCAGCAAGGCGCCATGCACCAGCACCACCGGGCGCTTGCCGCCCAGGCCCTGACGCCAGCGCTGCGCCGTGCCGACCAGCTTGCGACCATTGAGGTTGACGTTGTAGCGCCCATCGCAGAACGCCCCCTCGATCTCCCCCACCGACGCCAGCCCGCCCCATTCGCGCAACACCTCGCATAGCGGCAGGCACAGGCGCTCGTAGGCCTTCTCGATACGACCGTGATCACCCTCGCTGCGCGGCGCCACATACACCAACGCGATATTGATTGTCGCAGCCGACTGCGGCACTGGCTCACCGCCGGTCTCGCGCAGCAGCACCGGCCAGCCGGCAACGGCCAATTCGGTGCAGGCGGCCTCGAAACCTTCCAGCCGGCTCATGCGCCGCGGCATCACCAGCGCGCGGTCCGTCGGCTGCCAGAACAGCAGGCCATGTTGCTTTTCGCCCTTGCACACAGCCGCCAGCAGGTCCTGCTCGGCCTGCAAGCCCGCCTCCACCGTCACCGCAACAGCTTGTTCAGTCATCACACCCACCTTGTCGATACAAAAAAGCCGGCAACGCCGGCTTCAGTGTGGATCAGTCCAGGCCTTGCGCCGGGTTGTGCACCACGCGCTCGGGGAAGAACAGGCGCTGCAGTTCCAACCCCGGGTGCTCGGCACGCATGAACGCTTCGCCCACCAGGAACGAGTAGACCTCGTTGATCTCCATCAGCTCGACGTCTGCCCGATTGAAAATGCCACTTTCGGTGATTGCCAGGCGATCACGCGGGATGCGCGGCAGCAGGTCGAGGGTGGTTTCCAGGCTCACCTCGAAGGTGTGCAGGTTGCGGTTGTTCACGCCCACCAGCGGTGTATCCAGGGTTTTCAGCGCACGCTCCAGCTCGTCGCCGTCGTGCACTTCGACCAATACATCCAGCCCTACGCTCTTCGCCGTGGCCGCCAGCTCGGCCATCTTCACGTCATCCAGCGCCGAGACGATCAGCAGCACGCAATCGGCACCCAGCGCACGGGCCTCGACGATCTGATAAGGATCGATCATGAAGTCCTTGCGGATCACCGGCAACGTGCACGCGGCGCGCGCCTGCTGCAGGTATGCATCGGCGCCCTGGAAGTAATCGATATCGGTAAGCACCGACAGGCAGGTGGCCCCGCCCTTTTCATAACTGACGGCAATGTCGGCCGGCACGAAGTCTTCGCGAATCACGCCCTTGCTCGGCGATGCCTTCTTGATCTCGGCGATCACTGCCGGCTGCTTGCGCTTTGCCTGCTCGATCAGCGCATTGGCGAACCCGCGCGGCGCATCGGCGACGGCCGCCAGGCGCTCGAGTTCAGCCAGGCTGACGCGGGCACTGCGCTCGGCCACTTCCTGAACCTTGCGCGCCAGGATGTTTTCCAGAACCGTCGGTACGCTCACTCTTCATTCTCCTGCTTGAATACCGCGGTAAAGGCGCCCAGCTCTTCGAGCTTTTCTCGCGCCAGCCCGGTGTGCAGTGCATCATGGGCCAGCTCGACGCCTTGCTTGAGGCTCATGGCATGGTCGGCGGCATACAGCGCAGCGCCGGCATTGAGCACGATCATTTCTGCCGCCTTCTGACCGTTTTCGGTCTTGCGGCGCCCCAGGGCATCGCGAATCAGCTCCAGCGACGCGGCCGGGCTGTCTACCGCCAGGCCGTGCAGGCTCTGGCTCTTCATGCCCAGGTCTTCGGGTTCTACCCAGTACTCGGTGATTTCGCCGTTCTTCAGTTCCGCAACGAAGGTCGGTGCGGCCAGGCTGAATTCGTCCAGGCCGTCCTTGGAGTGCACCACCAGCACATGCTTGCTGCCCAGGCGTTGCAGCACCTCGGCCAGCGGCCGGCACAATGCCTGGGTGAACACGCCGACCACCTGGTGCCTGACCCCGGCCGGATTCGTAAGCGGGCCGAGCATGTTGAACAGCGTGCGCAGCCCCAGGTCACGACGCGGGGCGGCGGCATATTTCATCGCCTTGTGGTGGGTCTGGGCGAACATGAAGCCGATACCGACGCTGTCGATGCAACGCGCGACCTGCACCGGCGTCAGGTTCAGGTAGATACCGGCGGCCTCGAGCAGGTCGGCGCTGCCGCTCTTGCCCGATACCGCACGGTTGCCGTGCTTGGCCACGGTGCAGCCGGCAGCGGCCACGACAAATGCCGAGGCGGTGGAAACGTTGAAGATATTGGCGCCGTCGCCACCGGTACCGACCACATCGACCACCTGGTCCAGGGTCTGCAGTTGTACCTGGTCGGCCAGCTCGCGCATTACCGATACCGCACCGACGATCTCGTCGATGCTTTCGCTCTTCATGCGCATGCCCATCATGAAGGCGCCGATCTGCGCCTCGCTGCACTGGCCGGTCATGATCTCGCGCATCACATCGCGCATTTCCTCGGTGCTCAGGTCCAGGTGACCGACGATGCGGCCCAGCGCGCTCTTGATATCCATGGTGTCAAATCCTTAGCGGCGGCCGCCGGTCTGCTTGAGGAAGTTGGCGAACAGCTCGTGGCCCTGCTCGGTGAGGATCGACTCGGGGTGGAACTGCACCCCTTCGATGTTCAGTGTCTTGTGACGCAGGCCCATGATCTCGTCGACCGAGCCGTCGTCCAGGGTGGTCCAGGCAGTCACTTCCAGGCACTCGGGCAGCGTTTCGCGCTTGACCACCAGGGAATGGTAGCGGGTCACCGTCAACGGGTTGTTCAAGCCTGCGAACACACCCTGGTCGATGTGCGACACGGGGCTGGTCTTGCCGTGCATCACCTGGCGCGCCCGTACCACATCACCGCCAAAGGCCTGGCCGATGGACTGGTGGCCCAGGCACACGCCCAGGATCGGCAGCTTGCCGGCAAAGTGCAGGATGGCTTGGAGCGATACACCGGCCTCGGTCGGGGTGCACGGGCCAGGGGACACCACAATGCGCTCGGGCTGCAGTGCCTCGATCTGGGCGATGGTCAGTTCGTCATTGCGAATGACCTTGACCTCTGCACCCAGCTCGCCGAAGTACTGCACGACGTTGTAGGTGAAGGAGTCGTAGTTGTCGATCATCAGTAACATCTGGGTCAACCTCTTGAGTCTGGCGACTCTGAATTCTGTGTTGCGCCGCAGCGGCGCCCTTCTCAGCTGAGCGGTGTCTGTTCAGCCAAGGCTACCGCGCGGAACATCGCCCGACGCTTGTTGATGGTTTCTTCCCACTCCAGCGCCGGCACCGAGTCGGCGACGATGCCGCCACCGGCCTGCACATGCAGCTCACCGTCCTTGATCACGGCGGTGCGGATGGCAATGGCGGTATCCATGTTGCCGTTCCAGGCCAGGTAGCCGACGGCGCCGCCGTACACGCCACGCTTGACCGGCTCCAGCTCGTCGATGATTTCCATGGCGCGGATCTTCGGCGCCCCCGACAGGGTACCGGCGGGCAGAATGGCGCGCAGCGCGTCCATCGCGCTCAGGCCCTGCTTGAGCTGGCCGGTGACGTTGGACACGATGTGCATCACGTTGGAGTAACGCTCGATCACCATCTTCTCGGTGACCTTGACCGAGCCGGTTTCGGAAACGCGACCGGTGTCGTTGCGGCCCAGGTCGATCAGCATCAGGTGCTCGGCGATCTCCTTGGCGTCCGACAGCAGGTCCTGCTCCAGCGCTCGGTCGGCCTCCTCGTTGGCACCACGTGGCCGGGTGCCGGCGATCGGGCGCACGGTGACCAGGTTGTCTTCGACCCGCACCAGCACTTCCGGCGAGCTGCCCACCACATGGAAGTCGCCGAAGTTGAAGAAGTACATGTACGGCGTGGGGTTGAAGCAGCGCAACGCGCGGTACAGGTCGATGGGCGCGGCCTTGAAGTCGATGGACATGCGCTGCGAGGGCACCACCTGCATGCAGTCGCCGGCCAGGATGTACTCCTTGACGGTATCGACGGCGCGTTCGTAGTCGGCCTGGGTGAAGCTTGAGCGAAACTCCGGCTCAGCAGCCAGAGGGCCACCCAGGGCCAGGCCGCGACGCGGGGCGATCGGCTGGCGCAGTTGTTCAAGCAGTTCTTCAAGACGCGCCAGGCCATTCTCGTAGGCGTTGTCCTGGGCGGGGTCGGCCAGCACGATGGCGTGCATCTTGCCGGCCAGGTTGTCGAACACCACCACGGCGTCCGACACCATCAGCAGGATGTCCGGCACGCCCAGCGGATCGGGATTAGGGCACTTGCCCAGGCGCTTCTCTACATAGCGCACGCAGTCGTAGCCGAAATACCCCACCAGGCCACCGTTGAAGCGCGGCAGGCCGTCGATGGTCGGTACGTTGTAGCGTTCCTTGAACGCCTCGACGAAGGCCAGCGGGTCTTCGACTTCATGCTGCTCGATCTCGACACCGTCATGGGTGATGCGCACCTGATGGTCATGCACGCGCAACACGGTGCGACATGGCAGGCCGATGATCGAATAACGCCCCCACTTCTCGCCGCCCTGCACCGACTCGAGCAGGTAGGAGTTGGGCTGGTCGGCCAGTTTCAGGTAGATCGACAGCGGCGTGTCGAAGTCGGCCAGGGTTTCGCAGGCCAGGGGAATGCGGTTGTAGCCGGCAGCGGCCAGGCGCAGGAATTCTTCGCGGGTCATGATAGCCTCGTGGCAATGGGGCAATAGGTCGTACAGGCAAACGCGCCGGATCAGGCCGGCCAGAAAAAAGTCAGGCGCGCCAACGCCAACGGGCCAGGGCCTTGATGACTTTCATCCAGAGTTTGCCGGGTGCCACCACGATGGAATCTCTATCAGGGGGGGATTGATCGTCCGACATTAGCTCAGTGGCCGAATCTAAGCAACCAGGCAGCAGCGCGCGCAGGTCATCGATCACCAGCGCGGGCGACTCCTCGCTGATCGGGCGGCCATGGTTGTAGCCGTAGCTGAGCGCCACGCATTGCACCCCTGCCGCCCGGGACGCCAGCACATCACTGCGCGAGTCGCCCACGAACAGCGCCTGGGCCGGCGCCACGTTGGCCATCTGCATCACGAACAGCAATGCGGCGGGGTCGGGTTTCTTCTGCGGCAGGGTGTCGCCGCCGATGATCCAGCGAAAGTATCGCCCGATCTTCATCTGGTCCAGCAAGGGGGCGACGAAGCGCTCCGGCTTGTTGGTGATCAGGGCCATTTCCACGCCCTGCTTGTGCAGCCACTTGAGGGTGTCACGCACGCCGGGGTAGACCACCGTCAATTCATGGTTGTCGGCATAGGCCTGCATGAACAGCTCGAGCCCGCGCGCGGCCTCATCGTCGTCCACCCCGGCATGCTCGATGCTGCCGGCCAGGGCGCGGCGCACCAGCACCTGCACGCCATTACCGACCCATTCGCGCACGGCAGCGACACCGGCGGGCTGGCGCCCCATTTCGAGCAGCATGTGATCCACGGCGGCCGCCAGGTCCGGCACCGAATCGATCAGGGTGCCATCCAGGTCGAACATCACCAGCTTGGGCAGGCCCCCGGGGAACAGCTGCTCGAAGCCGCTCATGGGCGGGCCAGGGCCAGTTCGGCGTGCATCCTGGCGATCACCTCTTTGTAGTCCGGGGCATTGAAGATCGCCGAGCCGGCCACGAAGGTGTCGGCGCCAGCAGCGGCGATTTCCCGGATATTGTTGACGTTGACCCCACCGTCGATCTCCAGGCGGATATCACGCCCGCTGGCATCGATCAGTGCGCGGGCTTCGCGCAGCTTGTCGAGGGTGGCCGGAATGAACTTCTGGCCGCCAAAGCCCGGGTTGACGCTCATGAGCAGGATCATGTCGACCTTGTCCATCACGTACTTGAGCGCATCCAGCGAGGCAGCCGGGTTGAACACAAGGCCCGCCTTGCAGCCGCCGTCACGGATCAGCTGCAGCGAGCGATCGACGTGCAGGGTGGCGTCGGGGTGGAAGGTGATGTAGGTGGCGCCGGCTTCGATGAAGTCGCCGATGATGCGGTCCACCGGGGTGACCATCAGGTGTGCGTCGATCGGCGCGGTCACGCCGTACTTGCGCAGGGCGCTGCACACCATCGGACCGATGGTAAGGTTGGGAACGTAGTGGTTGTCCATCACGTCGAAGTGGACGATGTCGGCGCCGGCTTCGAGCACCTTGTCGACTTCTTCGCCCAGGCGGGCAAAGTCGGCTGAGAGGATGGAGGGGGCAATAGCGTAGGGCTGCATGGCGCACCTGTTGGGCAGAATCACGGTGGCGCGCATTGTACCTCAGGCAAACCGTCAGGGGCTGACTGGCATCAAGCCTGGATCAGGATCGGTGGTGCCCACTTCGCCGGCAAGGCCAGCTCCTACAGGAGCCAGCCCTGCCGGCGAAGGGTCATCTGTTTCAGCCCGGCTGTTGGGTACGCAGCTTCTCGCCACGCCCGCGCAGCCATTCCAGGGTCAGCAACAGCACCACCGAGAACGCGATCAGCAAGGTCGCCGCTGCAGCAATGGTCGGGCTCAGGTTTTCGCGGATACCGCTGAACATCTGGCGTGGCAGCGTGGCCTGCTCCGGCCCGGCGAGGAACAGCGTCACCACCACCTCGTCGAACGATGTCGCGAAGGCGAACAGGGCCCCCGAGATCACACCTGGGGCGATCAGCGGCAGGGTCACCCGGCGGAACGTGGTGACCGGCGAGGCGCCCAGGCTGGCCGCAGCCCGTACCAGGTTGTGGTTGAAGCCTTGCAGGGTGGCCGACACCGTGATGATCACGAACGGTACACCCAGCACCGCATGCACCAGAATCAGCGAGGTGAAGCTGTTGCCCAGGCCCAGCGGGGCGAAGAACAGGTAGCTGGCCACACCGATGATCACCACCGGTACTACCATCGGCGAGATCACCAGCGCCATCACCAGCGATTTGCCGGGGAAGTCGCCACGGGTCAGGCCGATCGAGGCCAGGGTGCCGAACACCATCGCCAGCAGCGTCGCCGCCGGGGCCACGATGATGCTGTTCTTGAGGGCGCGCATCCACTCGGCCGAACCGAAGAAGTCTTGGTACCACTGCAGCGAGAAGCCTTGCAGCGGATACACCAGGAAGCTCCCCGAGTTGAACGACAACGGGATGATCACCAGTACCGGCAACACCAGGAACAGCAGCACCAGCCCGCAAAGGATGCGCAAACTGTAGTACCAGACCCGTTCGACGGGCGACATGTAAGGGCTCAGCATGACAACGCTCCTCAGCTCAGACGCAGGCGGCTTGCGCCAACCAGCCAGCTATAGATCAGGTACAACAGCACGGTGGCCAGCAACAGCAACCCGCCCAGCGCGGTGGCCATGCCCCAGTTGATGCTGGTGTTGGTGTAGAAGGCGACAAAGTAGCTGACCATCTGGTCGTTCGGGCTGCCCAGCAGTGCCGGGGTGATGTAGTAGCCGATCGCCAGGATGAACACCAGCAGGCACCCTGCGCCGACGCCGGCATAGGTCTGCGGCAGGTACACCCGCCAGAAGCTGGCGAACGGATGGCAACCCAGGGAGATCGCCGCACGCATGTAGGTCGGGGAAATGCCCTTCATCACGCTGTAGATCGGCAAAATCATGAACGGCAGCAGAATGTGGACCATCGAGATGTAGACGCCGGTACGGTTGAACACCAGTTCCATCGGCTTGTCGATCAGCCCCAGCGCCATCAGGCCGCTGTTGATCAGCCCCCCGGACTGGAGCAGCACGATCCACGCCGCCACCCGCACCAGGATCGAGGTCCAGAACGGCAGCAACACCAGGATCATCAGCAGGTTGCTCTGCCGGGTCGGCAGGTTGGCCAGCAGGTAGGCCAGCGGGTACGCCAACGCCAGGCAGATGACGGTGATCACCAGGCCCATCCACAGGGTGCGGGCAAAGATGTCGAGGTAGATGGCCTGGTCCGGGGTGGTCGGCGCCAGCTCGCCCAGGTCATCGATACGGTGGTCCACCGAGGCCAGCAGGTAGAACGGCGTCACGCTGCTGGTGTTGCGGCGGATCGCCTGCCAGTAGGCCGGGTCGCCCCAACGCTCGTCCAGCTCCTGCAACGCATCCTTGTAGGATTGCGGCTCGGTCTTGAACGGCAGGGCCCGGGCAGTCTTGGCCAGCAGGCTGCGGTAGCCGGCCAGCTCCATGTTCAGACGCTTGGAAACATCGCCCAGGGTCTGGTTCTTGCGCGATTCGGCGAGGTCTTCGCTGAGGGCCTTGTACACGTCCTCGCCAGGCAGGCTCTTGCCGTCCCATTCAGCCACCGCGGCGACGGTGCGCGGCAAGCCGCCAACCACCTCGGGGTTGCCGACGCTCTTGTACAGCAGCGCGGCGATCGGCACGATGAAAACCAGCAGCAGAAACACTGCCAGCGGTGCGATCAATGCTTTTGCCTTCCAGCGGTTGACGCGTTCAGCACGCGCCAGGCGCTTCTTGAGGTTGGAACCTGCGCCTTCGTTCAGGGGCACTGCGATGGCCATAGCGAACTCCGAAAATCTTGGAAACAAGAGGCGTCAGCACGATGCCGACGCCCCATTGGCACGGCTTACTTGGCCGCCCAGGCGTTGAAGCGTTGTTCCAGCTGCTCGCTGTTGTCAGCCCAGAACACCACGTCGATCTGCACCTGATTGGCGATGTTCTCCGGCGTGGTCGGCATGTCCTTCTTGACCTCATCCGTCAGCAACGCCACGGCCTTGCTGTTGGCCGGACCGTAGGCGATGTTCGAGGAGAACACCTTCTGCTGCTCGGGCTGGATCGAGAAGGCGATGAACTTCTTGGCGTCCTCGAGGTTTTTCGCGCCCTTCGGAATGGCCCAGGCATCGAAGTCGTAGATACCGCCGTTCCATACCACCTTCAGGTTGCTTTCCTTCTGCACCGCAGCGATGCGACCGTTGTAGGCCGAGCTCATCACCACGTCGCCCGAGGCCAGGTACTGCGGCGGCTGTGCACCTGCTTCCCACCACTGGATGTTTGGCTTGAGGGCGTCGAGCTTCTTGAAGGCGCGGTCCTGGCCTTCCTTGGTGCCCAGCACCTTGTAGACGTCTTTAGGTGCCACACCGTCGGCCATCAGCGCGAATTCCAGGGTGTACTTGGCACCCTTGCGCAGGCCGCGCTTGCCCGGGAATTTCTGGGTATCCCAGAAATCCGCCCAGCTGGTGGGCGCAGTCTTGAGTTTGTCGGCGTTGTAGGCCATGACGGTCGACCACACGAAGAAGCCCACGCCACACGGCTGGATGGCGCCGGCCACATAGTCGGACTCATCGCCGAACAGGGCCGGGTCGAGCTGCTCGAACATGCCTTCGTCACAACCGCGGGCCAGTTCCGGCGACTCCACCTCCACCAGGTTCCAGCTCACGCTCTTGGTGTCGACCATGGCCTTGACCTTGGCCATTTCACCGTTGTAGTCGGCGGGGATGATCTTGCCGTTGCCGGCCTTTTCCCACGGCTCGTAGAACGCCTTGACCTGGGCGGCCTTGTTGGCCCCCCCGAACGCGACCACGGTCAGGTCGGCGGCGATGGCCTGGCTTGCTGCGAACAGGCCCAGGGTCAGAGCGGTCAGCTTCAAGTGTTTGTTCATTATTGTTCTCTCCGCGTTGCTGGGATGGGTGAGGCGATCCTCACTGGGCTTCCAGAATAGGATCGAGTGCGCGACCGTGCTCGACCTCCCAGCCCAGTGGCACCACATCGCCCACGGCCAGGGCCGGGTCGAGTTCGGCGATGGGTTGCTTCACGAAGAAGTCCGCCTTGCCGCACACTTCCAGACGCACCCGCACGTGGTCGCCCAGGTAGATGAATTCGGCCACCCGCCCAGAGAAGCGGTTGACGCAGCTTTCGCTGTGACCGTTCAGGCGCACGCGCTCCGGACGGATCGACAGGGTGACCGGCTCGCCCGGCTGGCCGACGTTGACGGCCAGTGCCTCGACCTTCTCGCCACGGGGCAGCGCCACCAGGCAGCGATCGCCGGTCTGGCTGAGCAGGCGCCCGTTGATACGGTTGTTCTCGCCGATGAAGTTGGCCACGAAGGTATTCTTCGGCTCTTCATACAGGGTGCGCGGGTCGGCGATCTGCTGGATTTCGCCCTGGTGGAACACGGCCACGCGGTCGGACATGGTCAGCGCTTCGCCCTGGTCGTGGGTCACGTAGACCACGGTCACGCCCAGACGCTGGTGCAGGTGCTTGATTTCCATCTGCATGTGTTCGCGCAGCTGCTTGTCGAGGGCGCCGAGTGGTTCGTCCATCAGTACCAGTTGCGGTTCGAACACCAGGGCGCGAGCCAGCGCAACACGCTGCTGCTGGCCGCCGGAAAGCTGGCCGGGGTAGCGCTGGGCGAAGGTTTCGAGCTGCACCATGTTCAGCACGCGCTTGACCCGCTCGCTGATGTCGGTCTTGCTCAGGTTGCGCACGCTCAGCGGGAAGGCCAGGTTCTCGGCCACGGTCATGTGCGGGAACAACGCATAGTTCTGGAACACCATGCCGATGTCGCGCTTGTGCGGCGGCACGTTGTTGATCGAACGCCCGTCCAGCAGGATCTCGCCGGCGGTAGGGGTTTCGAACCCTGCCAGCATCATCAGGCTGGTGGTCTTGCCCGAGCCCGAGGGGCCGAGCAGGGTCAGGAACTCGCCTTTGCGAATATCCAGATTCAGGTCTTTGACGATCAGCGACTCGCCGTCGTAGCTCTTCTGCACACCACGGAAGCTGACCAGCACTTCGCCGGTTGCAGCGTTCGAATTCACCTCACTCATACCTGCACCTTCTTGTTGGATGACTGCTGTGACCCAAGACTAGAGAAGGCAGAAGGTGGCGCAAATCGGGGGTGCTGAGAGAATGCCATCAGCCGGATGGAAACTTGCGGGTAGGGATTGCCCTACAAGGGTGGCGTTTTCAGACACGTTGATAGCCGTGCTGCCCCCTTCGCTGGCAAGCCAGCCCCCACAAGGTTTGTCGGTACACGCCGAACCTGTGGCGACGGGCTTGCCAGCGAAGGGATCAACCCGATGTCGTTTTTGGAACACTCACACCAGCTTGTGCTCCATCGCATACTTCACCAGCTCGGCCAGCGAAGTCACATTCAGCTTCTGCATCAGGCGCGCCTTGTGGGTGCTGATGGTCTTGTTGCTCAGCGCCAGCTGCTGGGCAATGTCGTTGACGTTCGCCCCCTGGGCCAACCGTTCGAACACCGAGAACTCGCGCTCCGACAGCATCGAGTGCAGGGGGCGCGAATCCGTCAGCCCCACCTCGAACACCATGCGGTCGGCCAGGTCCGGATCGATGTAGCGCCCGCCCCCCGCCACCCGGCGAATCGCGGTCAGCAGCAGCGCCGGATCACTGTCCTTGGTCGCGTACCCCGCCGCGCCGATCTTCAGCGCCCGCGCCGCCATCTGCGCCTCGTCATGCATCGACAGCACCAGGATCGCCGGCGGCGCGCTCAACGCGCGAATTCGCGGTATCGCCTCCAGCCCGTTCACCCCCGGCATCGAGATATCCAGCAACACCACCTCGCATTCGGTGTGGCGCAAGGCTTCGAGCAACTGCTCGCCATTGCCGGCCTCGCCCACCACCTGCATGTCCTTGGCCAGGCCGATCAACTGCTTGATGCCCTCGCGCACGATGGTGTGGTCTTCGGCAACCAATACTCGAATCACTGTCAGCTCCTGTCGTTGTTCAGGGGGATGCGTACGCTCAACGTGGTGCCCTCGCCCGGTTCGCTGTCCAGGCGCATGCTGCCGCCCAGCATCAGCACGCGCTCGCGCATGCCCACCAGGCCGAACGAGGTCGGGCGCTGGTCACTCTGCACGAAACCCACGCCGTCGTCGCTGATGGTCAGGCACAGCATCGCACCGTCCAGGCCCAGGTTGATCTGCACAGTATGCGCGTGGGCGTGGCGCATGACGTTGGTCAGGGCCTCCTGCAGAATGCGGAACAGGCTGGTGGCCTTGGCGTCGCTGAGCGGCGGCAGGTTGTCCGGTACCTCGACCAGGCACGGGATCTGCGTGCGGGCCTCGAAACGTCGGGCCTGCCACTCGATGGCCGAGGCAATGCCGGCATCCAGAATCGGCGGGCGCAAGGCCGTGGCGACGTCGCGCACCAGCTGGAACAGCTGCGCGATCAGGCGCTTCATGCTGCCCAGGCGCTCGTTCAGGCCCGGGTCCAGCCCGGCATAGGCCAGCTCGCACATCGAGGTTTCCAGCTTGAGCACGGTCAGCATCTGCCCGAGCTCATCATGCACCTCGCGGGCGATCCGCGCTTTCTCTTCCTCGCGCACGCTCTCCAGGTGCGCCGACAGTTCGCGCAGTTGCTCCTGGGAGCGCGCCAGTTCCAGCTCGGCGCGCTTGCTCTGGCTGATGTCCCATACCACCCCGTCCCACACCACGCGGCCGTCGCGCAGATTGCGGGTACTGGCCTTGATGTCGGCCCAGCGCTGCTCACCCTGGCGCGTGACGATGCGGCCCTGCCACGACCAGTCCTGGTCGGTGGCCAGCGCCTGGTCCTGCACGCGGTGATAGTCGGCGCGGTCTTCGCTGTGCACCAGGTTGCGCAAGCCCATGTCCGGGTGCTGCAGTTCGATGGGCGAGTAGCCGACCAGGGCCTCGCTGCCTTCGCTGATATAGGGGAAC
This sequence comes from Pseudomonas sp. UBA7500, assembly GCF_002478435.1. Classification (NCBI taxonomy): domain Bacteria; kingdom Pseudomonadati; phylum Pseudomonadota; class Gammaproteobacteria; order Pseudomonadales; family Pseudomonadaceae; genus Pseudomonas; species Pseudomonas sp. UBA7500. The sequence continues at coordinate 25,107 of NZ_DLNW01000004.1, forward strand.
TCCAGGTCGCCGATCGCCGGGTTGCGCTCCAGCCGGAACACCAGCCCCGGCACGTTGCCGGCAATGCCCTTGAGCCGAGCCTCGCTCTCGCGCAGCGCCGCCAGGGCACGGCGGCGCTCGGTGACGTCATTGATGAACACCACCAGGTATTCGGCATCGCGAAAGCGCAAGAAGCTCAACGACACATCCACCGGTACCAGGCTGCCATCGGCGCGCAGGCACTGGGTCTCGAAGCGCTGCGCCGCCTCGTCGCTGGCCCGTGCGCGCTTCCACAGGTCCAGCCAGCGGTCCATGTGCAGGTTGGGCTCGATATCGATCAGCGGGCGATCGTTCAGCGCCCCCGAGGTATAGCCGAGCATGCTTTCGACCGCGCGGTTGGCGTAGCGCACATGGCTGTCCCAATGCACCCACAGGATGCCCACGGTGCTCTGGTCGAGGGAGAACTGGCTCAGGCGCAGCGCCTCTTCGCGGGCCAGGCGCTTGGCGATGTTTTCCCGCGCAGCCAGCAGGTTCAGCTCCAACTGCTGTTGCTGGCGCCGCTGCCAGATCACGATGAAGACGCAACTGAAGAACAGCGCCGCGAACAGCAACGCCAGGTTCTGCCAGAACCCCGGTGACTCGCTCAGGCGCGGGTAGCGGGGTTGCAGCCAGCGGTTGTGCAATTGCTCCAGGTCCTTGGCCGGGATGGCCTGCAGGCCGACCTCGATGATGTCGGCCAGTATCGGCCAGTCACGCCGCGAGCCCACCCGCAGCAACTGCGGCAAACCGATGTCGCCCACCACCACCAGATCGCTGAATTCGTTCTCGCGCGACAACCGGCTCAACTGCGCTTCATCCAGCACCGCGTAGCGCACCTGCTCGCTGAGCAATAGCTGCAAGGCCTGGCGCTCGGCCGGCACGCCTTGAAGATTCAGGTTGGAATAGGTCGCGCGCAGATAGTCGGCCAGCGAACTGGGCATGCGCACCGCCACTCGCTCGTTTTCGGCGAGCCGCTCCAGGTCCACTGCCATCGAGCCGTTGCGCGGGCCCACGATCAACTGCGGTACGCGCATGTAGGGGTCGCTGAACAACCAGCGACGCAGGCTGGCCGGGGTCTGGGTCAGCCCTGGCGCCAGGTCGATCTCGCCGCCGGCCAGGGCATGCTCGAGCGCGGCCTGGTCGGGGAAGTTGCGCCACGTCAGGTCCAGGTCCAATGCCCTGCCCAGCCAGTTCATCAGCTCGACGTTGACACCCGACAGCTGCTGCAGGCGCCGGTCGAACTGCGCGAACGGGGCCTGCAACACCAGGCCTACCCGCAAGCTGCGGTGCTGGTCGAGCCATTGCTGTTGCGCCGGGGCCAGGCGTACCGCAGCCGGTACGGATGCCTGCTCCGCGTTCGCCATAAAGGGCCAGCACAAGCAGCCGATAAACAACAGGCAGCGCAAACGCATCATCTTGAATCTCGTCAATGAAGGGACCGCCATCGAACATGGCCGTCGTCGACAAATACCATTAGGCTGCCGGTATCACTCTGGCCTGGATCGATCAATGTTCGTACTCAAACGCACGGCGCTTTCGGCGCTATGCCTGTCCTTGATACTACCTTGTACCGCACAAGTTCTGGCGCAGGAAACGCCGGCCGCCGACGCCGACGCCGATGCCGCGCCGGCCACGCGCCAGGCGCTGCCCGAGCGCAGCCAGGAAGACGCCCAGGCCCTGGAGCGGCAAGTGCCCAAGGACGAGCAGCAAACCCTGCAGGCCGGCAGCGACAGCTTCCTGGCCCTGTGGAAACCTGCCAACACCCCGGCACCCGAAGGCGTGGTGATCATCGTCCCGGGTGCCGGCGAGAGCGCCGACTGGCCACGCACCGTCGGCCCCCTGCGGCGCAAGTTCCCCGATGCAAAGTGGGCCAGTCTGAGCCTGAGCCTGCCGGATCTGCTGGCCGAGAGCCCGGTGGCCCGCAAGGAAACCCCGGCACCGCCCCCGCAACCGGACAAGGACGTGAAGGGCGCACCGGCCAAGGCCACGCCGGCCGATGCCAATGCCAACATCGCCCAGGCCACCGCAGCAGAAACCGAAAACAGCGAAAGCGCCGAAGCGCCCGCCAGTACCGATCCGGCGGCCAGTGAAAAGGCCGACGCCGAGCGCATCTTCGCCCGCCTGGATGCCGCCGTCGCCTACGCACAGCAGCAGAACGCACGCAGCGTGGTGCTGCTGGGCAGCGGCAGCGGTGCCTACTGGTCAGCCCGTTACATCAGCGAACGGCAACCGCCGCAGGTGCAAAAGCTGGTGATGGTCGCTGCGCAGAACCCGGCCCGCGTCGAACACAGCCTCGACAGCCTGGCCGCCACGCTCAAGCTGCCGACCGCCGACTTCTACTATGCCAACCAGGCCGGCGCCAGGCAGGCGGCCGTGAACCGCCTGCAGGCCAGCAAGCGACTCAAGGACAGCAGCTACCACCAGGTCGCCCTGACGGCCATGCCCGGCAACCAGGCTGCCGAGCAGGAGCAACTGTTCCGCCGCATTCGCGGCTGGCTGAGCCCGCAAGCGGTCGACTAGAAGCCGCGCCGCTTGCGTACCACCGCGTAGGCCTGATGCAGGTCCCGGGTACGCTCGGTGGCGTCGCGCACCTGCGCCGGGCTCGCGCCGCTACCCACCAGTTTGTCCGGATGATGCCGGCTGAGCAGGCGCCGGTAGGCCTGCTTGACCTGTACAGGCTCGGTCTCGGGTAACACCCCCAGCAAGCGCAGGGCCTCGGGATAGCTGATGCCCTGATTGCCCAGGGCCGCCCGGTGCGGCTCGTAGTCGCTGGCCAGTGCCTGCACCCGGGTCGTCGACCAGCCCAACTGCTGCCCCCACTGCATCAACAGTTCGCGCTCGTGACGCCCTACCCGGCCATCGGCCCAGACCATGCGCCAGCAGGCACGCAGCAAGCCTTCGGCAGCATGGGGTTGCTGCTTGAGGCGACGCAGGTGCGGATGCAGGCGCTCGCTGCCGCTCTTGCCCCGGTTGAATGCGGCAATCGCGCGCAGACGTGCCGGTTCGCTCATCTCCAGGCGCTGCATTTCCTGACGCGCCTGCTGGATATGTCCGTCGACCACCCGCCCTTCACTCTTGGCCAGGCGCCCAAGCAGCACGAACAGCACTTCGTCGTCGCGCAGCACCGCGCGCCCGCCCAGACGCTCGCGCAGGTGCGCCCAACTGTGCAGTTGCAGACGGCGGTCCATCGCCTGACCGAGCAATGCCCCCAGCAACGCCCCTGGAATGCTGGCGATGGCAAAACCCGCTCCGGCACCAATCACTGTGCTCGGCCACAACATGTCAGCGGCGCTCGGCGAGCAAGCGCTCGACTTCGGCAAGGCGTTCGAGGGTACCGACATCCACCCACTGGCCAGTGAAATGCTCCCCACTGACCAGGCCCTTGGCCATCGCCTGGCGAAACAGCGGTGCCAGCTTGAAGCCGCCGGCCTGGCAACCGTCGAACAGTTCCGGGTGCAGCACGGCGATCCCGCTGTAGGTCAAGGTCGGCGAAACCGCGTCGGCATCCTTGACCTGCCCGGCCTGCAGGCGGAAGTCACCTTTGCCGTGATGGCCCGGGTTGTCCACCAGCACCAGGTGCGCCAGCCCGGACAGCGACGCAGGCAGGCGGCTGAAGTCGTACTCGGTCCAGATGTCGCCGTTGATCAGCGCAAAAGGCGCGTCGCCAAGCAGCGGCAGCGCCTTGTAGATCCCGCCACCGGTTTCCAGTGGTTCGCCTTCGGCGGAATAGCGGATGCTCAGGCCCAGTTGCGCGCCATCGCCCAGGTGCTCTTCGATCTGCTGTCCCAGCCAGGCATGATTGATCACCACCTCGGTGAAGCCCGCCCTCGCCAGGGCGCGCAGGTGATACTCGATCAACGGCACGCCGGCCACCGGCACCAGCGGCTTGGGTGTATGCAGGGTCAGCGGGCGCATGCGCTCGCCCTTGCCTGCGGCCAGAATCATCGCCTTCATGCGCGCGCCCCGCCTGCGGCCTGCAGGCTGTCGATCAGTTCATCCAGCTCGGCCAGCTCAGGGCGGCGGGCGATCACTTCATCTATATAAGCAAAGAACCGCGGCACATCGGCCAGGTAGCGCGGCTTGCCGTCACGGTGGCAGATGCGCGCGAAGATGCCGATCACTTTGAGGTGGCGCTGCACGCCCATCAGGTCGCTGGCACGCTGGAAGTCCTCGAAATCGGCCTGCACCGGTACGCCCAGAGCCTGCGCCCGCTGCCAGTAGTCCTTGAGCCAGCCCTCCACCCGTGCCTGCGGCCAACTGAGGAAGGCGTCCTTGAACAGACAGGTGATGTCGTAGGTCACCGGGCCGTACACCGCATCCTGGAAATCCAGCACGCCCGGGTTGGGCACACTCTGCATCAGGTTGCGCGGCATATAGTCACGGTGCACCAGCACCTTGGGCTGGGCCAGGGCGCTGTCGATCAGCAGGGTGCTGATGCGTTGCCAGGCCGCCTGCTGCTCATTATTCATCTGCAGGCCCAGTTCACGGCCCACGTACCACTCTGGGAACAGCTCCAGCTCACGGCGCAGCAGGGCCACGTCATAACTGGGCAACGGCGCCTGCATCGGCAGTTGCTGGAAGGCCAGCAGCGCCTGGATGGCATCGTCGAACAGGCCATCGGCGTTGTCGCTGGTGATCACATCGAGGTAGGTGTGGTTGCCCAGATCACTCAGCAGCAGGAAGCCGCGCTCGAGATCCTGAGCGTGAATTTGCGGCACATTGACCTCGGCGCTGGCCAATAAATGAGCAATTTCCACAAAAGGCCGGCAGTTTTCCTGCGGCGGCGGGGCATCCATCACAATAAAACTGCGTCCTTCGGCGGCCCAGCGGAAGTAGCGGCGAAAGCTCGCGTCGCTGCTGGCAGCGGTCAGGCAGCCCGCTGGAACCGGACCCCAGCCCTGTTTATGGAAAAGATTTGCCAGCTGTTCGGCCAGCCATACATTCAGGTGTTGCAGGCGTACATCATGTTCGGGCATTACATGGGTCTCCGACGGCCCTAGCCGTCAAGCGGGTCATGCTTTATTATCCAGCATCTTTTTCAGACCATCGAGAGGCGTGCGGCCCCACACGCGGGCAGATGGCACGCAGGAAGCCCGGACTAATAAGATGGCATTGAAATCCCCCGCGTTTCGTAAAAAATTCCCGTTGCTCGTCACCGGCGGTCTGCTGGCGATGCAACCCCTGGCCACGTCGTACGTGGTGGCTGCCGAGCAGTTCGACTGCCAAGTTTCCGCTGCCGGAGGTTGGGACTGCAAGCCCAAGACCAGCACCGCGAACCTGCCACCACGCCCTGTGCATGACGGTGCGGCGGTCAGCTCGGCCGGCGAAACGCCTGCCCAGAGCGCCGACGGCAGTGCCGAAGCAGCGGGCAAAGGCCCAGCACTCGTCACCGAAACCAAGGGGCGCGGCCTGAAGGCACGCAGCGCCGACTACAGCCATCTGGACTGGGTACCACGCGATCAGCTGACCCCTGCCCAGCTCGCCGAAGCCGGCCCGTATTGCTCCGGTGCCTACATCGAGCCAACCCGTCCGGGCATGGATGACACCACGCCCAAGGACGAGGCGCCGACCTTCATCGGTGCCAAGGTATCGCGCTACCAGCAGGAGCAGCAGATCGCCACCCTCGCCGGTGACGTGGTGATGCGCCAGGGCAGCATGCAGGTCGAGGCCGACGAGGCCAATCTGTATCAGGCCGAGAACCGTGGCGAACTGAGCGGCAACGTCAAGATCCGCGACAACGGTTCGCTGGTGGTTGGCGATCACGCCGACATCCAGCTCGACACCGGTGAAGCCAAGGTCGACAACGCCGAGTATGTGATGCACAAATCGCGTATCCGCGGTAACGCGCTGTACGCCAAGCGTGCCGAAAACGCGATCATTCGCCTCAAGGACGGTACCTACACCACCTGCGAGCCGAACAGCAACGCCTGGCAGCTCAAGGGCAACAACATCACGCTGAACCCGGCCACCGGCTTCGGTACCGCGACCAACGTCACCTTGCGGGTCAAGGATGTACCGGTGTTCTACACCCCGTACATCTACTTCCCGATCGATGACCGTCGCCAGTCCGGCTTCCTGCCGCCATCGTTCAGTACCAGCAGCGACACCGGCTTCATGCTGGTCACGCCGTACTACTTCAACCTGGCACCGAACTACGACGCCACCTTGTATCCACGCTACATGGCCAAGCGCGGCCTGTTGATGGAAGGCGAGTTCCGCTACCTGACCAAGTCCAGCGAAGGGCAGTTCGGTGGTGCGTGGCTGAATGACGAGGAGGACGAGCGCAAGCGCCAGTCCGACTACAAAGAAAAGCGCTGGATGATCAACTGGCAGCACAAGGGTGGCCTGGACGAGCGCCTGATGACCGAGGTCGATTACACCAACATCAGCGATCCCTACTACTTCCAGGACCTGGAAACGGATCAGCTCGGCGTAGAAAGTACCGACTATATCAACCAGCAGGGTGCGTTGACATATCGGGGAGACAGTTATACTGCGCGGCTGAATATGCAGGACTACAAACTGGCGACTATCAGCCAGATCACTCCGTATGGCCGTCTGCCCCAGGTTACTTTTGGCGGCAGGCTACCCTACCATCCCGGGGGCTTGGACTTTGCCTACAGTACCGAGTTCGTACGTTTCGATCGCGACTTGCGCGAGGGTAACTTCGTAGACAAGGACGACCGCTCCACGCCGTGGTATGACACTCGAGTATCCGGTCTGGCGCGTGCCAACGGTGACCGGATCAATCTCGCTCCCAACATGAGCTTGCCGCTGAACGCCTCTTATGGCTACGTCAGACCTTCGCTGACATATGTCTACACCAATTACCAGCTGGATCTGGACCAACGCGGCAAACAGACACTCGCAGCAGATGAACAATTCAATAGTTCGCAAGACCGAAGCGTGCCCATTTTCAGCGTCGACAGCGGTCTGTACTTCGACCGCGACACGCAGTGGTTCGGCAAGGACTACCGCCAGACACTGGAACCGCGCCTGTTCTATCTGTACGTCCCATACAAGGACCAGACGGACATTCCGGTTTTCGATACCGGCGAATCGACTTTCAGCTATGCATCATTGTTCCGCGAAAACCGCTTCAGTGGGACAGACCGTATCGGCGACGAAAACAAGCTGTCGTTGGGTTTGACAAACCGCTGGATCGAAGACAACGGTTTCGAACGTCAACGTTTGAGCGTTGGCCAAGCGCTGTACTTCAAGGATCGCAAGGTTCAGCTGCCGCGTATCGATTACCGCACACGCAACGACTCGCAATCCGACGTCTCGCCCTACGCGCTGGAATACCAGTTCCGCTTCAACCGCGACTGGCGCGTGAATTCCGACTTCAACTGGGACCCGGATACCCGCAGTACGCGTTCCGGCAGCGCCATGTTCCACTACCAACCGGAAGACAACGTCAACAAGATCGTCAACCTGGGTTATCGCTATCGCAACGACGGGGTTCGCTACGATCAAAGCACCGGTCGCTGGCAGGTGGGTGGTGGCGACTACGGCACCCCGGGACAACCTGGCTATGTGAAGGACTACTACAAGATCCAGCAACATGACTTCTCCGTCATGTGGCCAATCGTTCCGCAGTGGACTGCAATCGCCCGCTGGCAGCACGACTACAACCGCAACCGCACCCTGGAAGCCATGGGCGGTTTCGAGTACGACAACTGCTGCTGGAAGCTGCGTCTGATCAACCGCTACTGGATCGATTACGACGAATACAGCCAGGACGCACCCTCCAACGAAAAAGGCGACCATGGGATCTTCCTGCAGATCGTGCTGAAAGGCCTCGGTGGTGTAGTAGGTAAAAAGGTCGAAACTTTCCTCGATCAAGGCATTCAAGGTTACCGTGCACGTGAAGACCAAGCTTATTGATTGTCTGCGCCCGCTGATGCTGGGCGCTGTACTACTGAGCAGCACCGCGCACGCCGCGGTGCAGACCCTGGACAAGGTGGTGGCCATCGTCGACAACGACGTGGTCATGCAAAGCCAGCTGGACCAGCGCGTGCGCGAGGTCGAACAGACCATCGCCAAGCGCGGCGGCGCTACACCTCCACCCGGCGTGCTCGACCAGCAGGTGCTGGAGCGCCTGATCGTGGAAAACCTGCAACTGCAGATTGGCGATCGTTCCGGCATCCGCATTACCGACGAAGAACTCAACCAGGCCATGGACACCATTGCCCAGCGCAACGGCATGAACATGAGCCAGTTCCGTGCGGCCCTGGCCCATGACGGCCTGTCGTTCGATGACGCCCGCGAGCAGGTCCGTCGCGAGATGATCATCAGCCGCGTGCGCCAGCGCCGGGTAGCCGAACGCATCCAGGTTTCGGAACAGGAAGTGAAGAACTTCCTCGCCTCGGACCTGGGCAAGATGCAGTTGTCCGAAGAGTTCCGCCTGGCCAACATCCTGATCCCGACCCCGGAAAGCGCCAACTCGGCGGCTATCCAGGCGGCTGGCCAGCAAGCGGCCGCGATCTACCAGCAGCTCAAGCAAGGCGCCGACTTCGCCCAGCTGGCGACTGCCCGTTCGGCCAGCGAGAACGCACTGGAAGGTGGCGAGATGGGCTGGCGCAAGGCCGCCCAGCTGCCACCTCCTTTCGATCGCCTGCTCAGCACCATGGCTGTGGGTGACGTCACCGAGCCTGTACGCACACCGGGTGGCTTCATCATCCTGAAGCTGCAGGAAAAGCGCGGCGGCCAGACACAGCTGCGCGACGAAGTGCATGTTCGCCACATCCTGATCAAGCCAAGCGAAGTGCGCAGCGAAGCCGCCACCCAGCAACTGGCGGAAAAGCTCTATGAACGCATCAGCGCCGGCGAAGATTTCGCCGAGCTGGCGAAGAGCTTCTCCGAAGATCCGGGTTCGGCGCTCAATGGCGGCGACCTCAACTGGGTCGATCCGAACGCACTGGTACCCGAGTTCCGCGAAGTCATGGCCAGCACCCCTCAGGGTCAGCTGTCCAAGCCGTTCCAGACCCAATACGGCTGGCACGTACTGGAAGTCCTGGGTCGTCGCTCCACCGACAGCACCGAACAGGCACGCGAACAGCAAGCCATGAACGTGCTGCGCAACCGCAAGTACGACGAAGAGCTGCAAAGCTGGCTGCGTCAGATCCGCGACGAAGCCTATGTTGAAATCAAGCTTCCTGGCGCCGACCAGGCAGCCCAGTGAAACACCAGCGCTTCGCCCTGACACCCGGCGAGCCGGCCGGCATAGGACCTGACCTGTGCCTGCTGCTCGCCGAGCACGCCCAGCCCCACCCCCTGATCGCCATTACCAGTCGTGACCTGCTCGTCGAGCGGGCCGCGCAACTGGGCGTGGCCGTCACGCTGCTGCCTGTCAGCCCCGACGCCTTCCCGGATGCGCCTGCCCCTGCGGGCAGTCTGTACGTGTGGGACACGCCGCTGGCAAGCCGGGTAGTCGCCGGGCAGCTGGACAAACGCAACGCCGCCTTCGTACTGCAAACCCTGACCCGTGCGGGCCAGGGCTGCCTTGACGGGCACTTTGCCGGAATGATCACCGCGCCCGTGCACAAGGGCGTGATCAACGAAAGCGGCATTGCGTTTTCCGGGCATACCGAATTCCTCGCCGAGCTCACCCACACCACGCAAGTGGTGATGATGCTTGCCACCCGCGGGCTGCGCGTGGCCCTGGTGACCACGCACCTGCCGCTGCGCGCAGTGGCCGACGCCATCACCGCCGAACGCCTGGAGCGGGTCACGCGGATCCTGCATGCCGACCTGCAGAGCAAGTTCGGCATCGCCCAGCCACGCATCCTGGTGTGCGGGCTCAACCCGCATGCGGGTGAAGGCGGCCACCTGGGCAGCGAAGAAATAGACATCATCGAACCGACATTGGCGCGCCTGCGCAGCGAAGGCATGGACCTGCGCGGCCCGTTGCCTGCCGACACCCTGTTTACCCCCAAATATCTGGAGCACTGCGACGCAGTGCTGGCGATGTACCATGACCAGGGCCTGCCGGTGCTCAAGTACAAGGGCTTCGGCGCCGCCTTGAACGTTACCCTGGGCCTGCCGATCATTCGCACATCGGTGGACCACGGCACCGCCCTGGACCTTGCCGGCACCGGCAGGATCGACACCGGCAGCCTGCAGGTAGCACTGGAAACCGCCTACCAGATGGCCGAGACCCATTTATGACCGAGCAATACCAACACAAGGCGCGCAAGCGCTTCGGCCAGAACTTTCTGCACGACGCCGGCGTCATCGACCGCATCCTGCGCTCGATCAGCGCCAAGGCAGGTGAGCGCCTGCTGGAAATCGGTCCGGGCCAGGGCGCCCTGACCCAGGGCCTGCTCAACAGCGGCGGCCAGCTGGATGTGGTGGAACTGGACAAGGACCTGGTACCGATCCTCAACCAGCAGTTCGCCGGCCGTGACAACTTCCGCCTGCACCAGGGCGATGCGCTCAAGTTCGACTTCACCAGCCTGGGCGCCGCGCCGCGCAGCCTGCGGGTGGTCGGCAACCTGCCGTACAACATCTCCACCCCACTGATCTTTCACCTGCTGGCCAACGCCGAGCTGATCCGCGACATGCACTTCATGCTGCAGAAGGAAGTGGTCGAGCGCCTGGCCGCCGGCCCGGGCGGTGGCGACTGGGGCCGCCTGTCGATCATGGTGCAGTACCACTGCCGCGTGGAACACCTGTTCAACGTCGGCCCGGGGGCGTTCAACCCACCGCCCAAGGTCGATTCGGCCATCGTGCGCCTGGTGCCCCACACCACCCTGCCGCACCCGGCAAAGGATCATCGCCTGCTCGAGCGCATCGTGCGCGAAGCGTTCAACCAGCGCCGCAAGACACTGCGCAACACCTTGAAGGCCCTGCTCAGCAGTGACGAGATCGCCGCCGCCGGTGTCGATGGCAGTCTGCGCCCCGAGCAACTGGACCTGGCCGCCTTCGTGCGCCTGGCCGACAAGCTGGCCGAACAGCCGCAGTAACACCTGATAACGGCCGGTCATGCCCGCATGACTGGCCGGCAACCCCGCCGATAGCCTAGACTGATGCCATTGCCGTATTCGCGTCTGTTGCCAAGGCCCTCTTGAATGTCCGATCCCCGCTATCAGGTCGACGTCGACGTCGTCACCCGCTTCCTCAAAGAACATTCCGATCCCGAAAACGACCGCTTTGCCTTTGCCTACACCATTACCGTGCACAACAACGGTTCGGTGGCGGCCAAGCTGATGTCGCGTCACTGGCTCATCACCAATGGCGATGGCCAGGTGGAAGAGGTCAAGGGCGCCGGGGTGATCGGTCAGCAGCCGCTGATCGAGCCTGGCCAGAGCCACACCTACAGCAGTGGTGCCGTGCTCAGCACCCAGGTGGGCACCATGGAAGGCAGCTATCAGATGTTCGCCGAGGATGGCATCCGTTTCGAGGCCCCGATCAAGGCGTTTCGCCTGGCCGTACCCGGGTCGCTGCACTGATGGCGGTGTATGCCGTCGGCGATCTCCAGGGCTGCCTGCAACCGCTCAAATGCCTGCTCGAGCGGGTGAACTTCAACCCGTCGGTCGACCGCCTGTGGCTGGTCGGCGACCTGGTCAACCGCGGCCCCGAGTCGCTGGAAACCCTGCGCTATCTGTACGCCATGCGCGACTCGCTGGTGTGCGTGCTGGGCAACCACGACCTGCACCTGCTGGCCGCCTGGCATAACATCGAGCGCCTGAAGAAAAGCGACACCCTGCGCGAGATTCTCGACGCCCCGGATGCCGACGAACTGCTCGACTGGCTGCGCCGGCAAAAGCTGCTGCATTACGACGAGCAGCGCGGCGTGGCGATGGTGCATGCCGGCATTCCACCGCAGTGGACCCTGGGCAAGGCGCTGGAGCTGGCTGGCGAGGTCGAAGAAGTGCTACGCGATGACAATCGGCTCAAGCTCTATCTGGACGGCATGTACGGCAACGAGCCGAACAAGTGGAGCAAGAACCTGGGCGGGGTCGAACGCCTGCGGGTCATCACCAATTACTTCACCCGCATGCGCTTCTGCACCGCCGAGGGCAAACTGGACCTCAAGGGCAAGGAAGGCGCCGACACCGCCCCACCCGGCTACAAACCGTGGTTCGCCCACAAGGGCCGTCGCTCGCGTCACGTGAAGATCATCTTTGGACACTGGGCAGCCCTCGAGGGCCGCTGCACCGAGCCAGGCGTGTACGCACTGGATACCGGCTGCGTGTGGGGCGGTGCGATGACCCTGTTCAATGTCGATACCGGCCAGTACCACCGCTGCGAGTGCACCGAAGAAGGCACCGTACGCCCGCTGGCCAGCCCCGTGCAACCGGCTAGAATAGCCGATCAATCCTGAAGGACCCGCCCATGAGCGAATTCAAACGTATCCCTCCAGAGCAGGCTCAGGCGCTGCGTGCGCAAGGCGCCGTGGTGGTCGATATCCGCGACCAGCCCACCTTTGCCAACGGCCACATCACCGGCGCCCGCCACCTGGACAACCAGTCGGTCGCCGATTTCATCCGCGGCGCCGACCTCGACGCCCCCACCGTGGTGGTCTGCTACCACGGCAACTCCAGCCAGAGCGCGGCCGCGTATCTGGTCAGCCAGGGTTTTTCCGACGTCTACAGCCTCGACGGCGGCTTCGAGCTGTGGCGCGCCACCTTCCCGGCAGAAACCGCCCAGGGCTCTGCCGAATAATTTTTTTGTTGGCCTGCAGCCCGCGCCCTGCGCGGGCTCGCGCCAGACCAGACGAACGGTCGTGGCGAACTAATCGCCCAACCGCCCTTGACCTCGCCGATTACCAACTATCCTTAAGCCCAGGCCATCCAAAAAGGGGAGAGCCGGTACACCGGCGTGCGGGTCATCGGTAAGGTTCCAAGGGTGTTCTGGGGGGTATACAGCAGGCGGCAGTGCCGTCTGCATGCCAGCATCAACTGATCGATCCGACGTCGGCTCCACGTATCGAGCGAGGTGACGTCATGAGTATTTTTAGCCACTTCCAACAACGTTTCGAGTCCACCCGTCAGGAAGAGCTCTCGCTGCAGGAGTATCTTGAGCTCTGCAAGCAGGACCGTAGTGCCTATGCGTCGGCGGCCGAACGCCTGTTGATGGCTATTGGTGAGCCGGAACTGGTCGACACGTCGAACAACTCGCGGCTGTCGCGGATCTTCTCCAACAAGGTGATCCGGCGCTACCCCGCCTTCGAAGACTTCCATGGCATGGAAGAATGCATCGACCAGATCGTTTCCTACTTCCGCCATGCCGCACAGGGCCTGGAGGAAAAGAAACAGATCCTCTACCTGCTCGGCCCGGTGGGTGGCGGCAAGTCGTCCCTGGCTGAAAAACTCAAGCAACTGATGGAAAAGGTGCCCTTCTACGCCATCAAGGGCTCGCCGGTGTTCGAGTCCCCGCTGGGGCTGTTCAACGCCACCGAGGACGGCGCCATCCTCGAAGAGGACTTCGGCATCCCGCGCCGCTACCTGAACACCATCATGTCGCCCTGGGCGACCAAGCGCCTGGCCGAGTTCGGCGGCGACATCAGCCAGTTCAAGGTGGTCAAGCTCTACCCCTCGATCCTCAACCAGATCGCCGTGGCCAAGACCGAGCCGGGCGACGAGAACAACCAGGACATCTCGGCGCTGGTGGGCAAGGTCGATATCCGCAAGCTCGAGGAATTCCCGCAGAACGACGCCGACGCCTACAGCTATTCGGGCGCACTGTGCCGGGCCAACCAGGGCCTGATGGAATTCGTCGAGATGTTCAAGGCACCAATCAAGGTCCTGCACCCGCTGCTCACCGCCACCCAGGAGGGCAACTACAACAGCACCGAAGGCCTCGGCGCCATCCCCTACTCCGGGATTCTGCTGGCCCACTCCAACGAATCGGAATGGCACAGCTTTCGCAACAACAAGAACAACGAGGCGTTCATCGACCGGATCTACATCGTCAAGGTGCCGTACTGCCTGCGCGTGAGCGACGAGATCAAGATCTACGACAAGCTGCTGTTCAACAGCTCCCTGGCCAAGGCCCACTGCGCACCCGACACCCTGAAGATGCTGGCCCAGTTCACGGTGCTGTCGCGCCTCAAGGAGCCGGAGAACTCGAACATCTACTCCAAGATGCGCGTGTATGACGGCGAGAACCTCAAGGACACCGATCCGAAGGCCAAGTCGATCCAGGAGTACCGCGACTCGGCCGGTGTCGACGAAGGCATGAACGGCCTGTCGACCCGCTTCGCCTTCAAGATCCTGTCCAAGGTGTTCAACTTCGACCCCCATGAAATCGCGGCCAACCCGGTGCACCTGCTGTACGTGCTGGAGCAGCAGATCGAACAGGAACAGTTCCCGGCCGAGGTGCGCGAGCGCTACCTGCGCTACCTCAAGGAATACCTGGCACCGCGCTACATCGAGTTCATCGGCAAGGAAATCCAGACCGCCTACCTGGAGTCCTACAGCGAATACGGGCAGAACATCTTCGACCGTTACGTGCTGTACGCCGACTTCTGGATTCAGGACCAGGAGTACCGCGACCCCGAAACCGGCGAGATCCTCAACCGCATCGCCCTCAACGAGGAGCTGGAGAAGATCGAGAAACCGGCTGGCATCAGCAATCCGAAGGATTTCCGCAACGAGATCGTCAACTTCGTGCTGCGCGCCCGGGCCAACAACAACGGCAAGAACCCGACCTGGCTGAGCTACGAAAAACTGCGGGTGGTGATCGAGAAGAAAATGTTCTCCAACACCGAAGACCTGCTGCCGGTCATCAGCTTCAACGCCAAGGCGAGCAAGGAGGACCAGCAGAAGCACAACGACTTCGTTACGCGAATGGTCGAACGCGGCTACACGGACAAACAGGTCCGGCTGCTTTCGGAATGGTACCTGCGGGTCAGGAAATCGCAATAAGCGGCAAGCGTCAGGCTGTCAGCGGCAAGCCCGGAGTACGCGCCGGGCCTGCAGCGACAGCGCTGCCCATCTTGAAGCTAGAAGCTTGAAGCTTGCAGCTACTGCCTACTCCCGGAGGGGCCTATGAGCTATGTGATCGACCGACGCCTGAACGGCAAGAACAAGAGCACGGTCAACCGCCAGCGCTTTCTGCGGCGTTACCGTGACCACATCAAGAAGGCCGTCGAAGAGGCCGTGAGCCGTCGCTCCATCACCGACATGGAGCATGGCGAGCAGATCAGCATTCCTGGCCGGGATATCGACGAACCGGTACTGCACCATGGACGCGGCGGCAAGCAGACCGTCGTACACCCGGGCAACAAGGAGTTCACCGCCGGCGAGCATATCGCGCGTCCGCAGGGCGGCGGTGGAGGCGGCGGCAAGGGCAAGGCCGGCAATTCCGGCGAAGGCATGGACGAGTTCGTCTTCCAGATCACCCAGGAAGAATTCCTCGAGTTCATGTTCGAAGACCTCGAGCTGCCCAACCTGGTCAAGCGTCACCTGACCGGCACCGACACCTTCAAGACCGTGCGCGCGGGCATCAGCAATGAAGGCAACCCCTCGCGCATCAATATCATCCGCACCCTGCGCTCAGCCCATGCGCGGCGCATTGCGCTGTCGGGCAGCAGCCGCGCCAAACTGCGCGCCGCCCAGGAAGAGCTGGCACGCCTGAAGCGCGAAGAGCCGGACAACTTCGGCGATATCCAGGAAATCGAAGGGGAAATAGAACGTCTGAGTGCACGTATCCACCGCGTACCCTTTCTCGACACCTTCGACCTCAAGTACAACCTGCTGGTCAAGCAGCCCAACCCCAGTTCCAAGGCCGTGATGTTCTGTCTGATGGACGTGTCCGGCTCCATGACCCAGGCCACCAAGGACATCGCCAAGCGTTTCTTCATCCTGCTGTACCTGTTCCTGAAGCGAAACTACGACAAGATCGAGGTGGTGTTCATCCGCCATCACACCAGCGCGCGCGAAGTGGATGAGGAAGAGTTCTTCTATTCCCGCGAGACGGGCGGCACCATCGTCTCCAGCGCCCTGAAACTGATGCAGGAAATCATGGCCGAGCGCTATCAGGCCAGCGAATGGAACATCTACGCGGCCCAGGCTTCGGACGGTGACAACTGGAACGACGACTCGCCCATCTGCCGCGAGATCCTCACCAAGCAGATCATGCCGTTCGTGCAGTACTACACTTATGTCGAGATCACCCCTCGCGAGCACCAGGTCTTGTGGTTCGAATACGAACGCATCGGCGAAGCCTTCGCCGATACCTTCGCCCAGCAGCAGCTGGTGTCGGCCGGCGATATCTACCCGGTCTTCCGTGAACTCTTCCAGCGCAGGTTAGCCACATGACCGCCAGAGAGCAGAAGCGCCAACCCCTTTCCACCGGGTCCGAGTGGACGTTCGAGCTGATCCAGGCCTACGACCGCGAAATCAGTCGCCTGGCCGAGCGCTACGCCCTGGACACCTACCCCAACCAGATCGAGGTGATTACCGCCGAGCAGATGATGGACGCCTATGCGTCGGTCGGCATGCCGCTGGGCTATCACCACTGGTCATACGGCAAGCATTTCCTGAGCACAGAAAAATCGTACAGTCGCGGCCAGATGGGCCTGGCCTACGAAATCGTGATCAATTCCGACCCCTGCATCGCCTACCTGATGGAGGAGAACACCATCTGCATGCAGGCGCTGGTGGTAGCGCACGCGTGCTACGGGCACAACAGCTTCTTCAAGGGCAACTACCTGTTCCGCACCTGGACCGACGCCAGCTCGATCATCGACTACCTGGTGTTCGCCAAGCAGTACATCACCCAGTGCGAGGAGCGCCACGGCATCGACGCGGTGGAAGACCTGCTGGACTCCTGCCATGCCCTGATGAACTACGGCGTCGACCGCTACAAGCGGCCCTACCCGATCTCCGCCGAAGAAGAGCGTCGCCGCCAGAAGGACCGCGAAGAACACCTGCAAAAGCAGATCAACGACCTGTGGCGCACCATTCCCAAGGGCACCGACAAGTACAACGAGAAAGACAACGCGCGCTTCCCGGCCGAACCGCAGGAAAACATCCTGTACTTCATCGAGAAGCACGCCCCGCTGCTCGAACCCTGGCAACGCGAGATCGTGCGCATCGTGCGCAAGATCGCACAGTACTTCTACCCGCAACGCCAGACCCAGGTGATGAACGAAGGCTGGGCGACCTTCTGGCACTACACCCTGATGAACGACCTGTACGACGAAGGCCTCGTGACCGAGGGCTTCATGATGGAGTTTCTGCAGTCGCACACCAGCGTGGTGTTCCAGCCAGGCTTCGACAGCCCCTATTACAGCGGCATCAACCCCTATGCCCTGGGTTTTGCCATGTACCGCGACATCCGGCGCATGTGCGAGCACCCCACAGAGGAAGACCGCCGGTGGTTCCCCGAGATTGCCGGCAGCGACTGGCTGTCGACTGTCAAGTTCGCCATGAGCAGCTTCAAGGACGAGAGCTTCATCCTGCAGTACCTGTCGCCCACGGTGATTCGCGACCTCAAGCTGTTCAGCATCCTGGACGACGACCAGAAGGACGACCTGCTGGTACCGGCCATCCACGACGAAGCAGGCTACCGCACCATCCGCGAGATCCTGGCCGCGCAATACAACCTGGGCAACCGCGAACCCAACGTGCAGATCTGGAGCATAGACCGGCGTGGCGACCGCTCGCTGACGCTGCGTCACCAGCAACATGACCGCAAACCGCTGGGCGACTCCACCGACGAGGTGCTCAAGCACCTGCACCGCCTGTGGGGCTTCGACATCCATCTGGAGACCCTGCAAGGCGACCAGGTGATGAAGACCCACCACGTCCCCCCAAAGGGCGAACACGGCGAAGGTGACTACGGACGGCTGGACCTGGCTGTCGTCCACCTGTAGCCGCCCGCGCCAACCTCCGTTGTGGCCAGACAGGGTATCCTGTGGCCTCAACGGAGGTTTTTTCATGCAGATCTATAAAGTCGGTGGTGCCGTGCGCGACCGCCTGCTGGGCAGGCCGGTCACCGATATCGACTGGGTGGTGGTGGGTGCGACGGTCGAGCAGATGCAGGCCCAGGGCTATCGTCCGGTGGGGGCCGACTTCCCCGTCTTCCTTCACCCTCACAGCGGTGAAGAATATGCACTGGCGCGTACGGAGCGCAAAAGCGGGCGCGGCTATGGCGGCTTCACCTTCCATGCCAGCCCCGAGGTCACACTGGAAGAAGACCTGGTGCGGCGCGACCTGACCATCAATGCAATGGCCGAGGACGAACAGGGCCGGATCATCGACCCGTACAAGGGCCAGCAGGATCTCCAAGACCGGATTTTACGCCACGTTTCCCCCGCGTTCGCCGAAGATCCCCTGCGTGTGCTGCGCGTAGCGCGTTTCGCCGCGCGCTATGCCGGGCTGGGTTTCCAGGTAGCCCCCGAAACCCTCGCACTGATGCGCGAGCTGAGCGAGTCGGGTGAACTGCAGGCCCTTACCGCCGAGCGCAGCTGGAAGGAAATCGCCCGCGCCCTGATGGAAGAGCAACCCCAGGTGTTCATTCAGGTGCTGCGTGATTGCGGGGCGCTGAAGCAGTTGATGCCCGAACTCGACGTGCTGTTCGGCGTTCCGCAACCTGCGGCGCATCATCCTGAAATCGACACCGGCGTGCATACCCTGTCGGTGCTGGAGCAGGCGGCCCGTCACAACCAGCCGCTGACGGTACGCTGGGCCTGCCTGCTGCATGACCTGGGCAAAGGCCTGACCCCCGAAGAGGAGTGGCCGCGGCATATCGCCCATGAGCACCGCGGGCTGAAGGCGATCAAGGCGGTCAACCAGCGCTTCAAGGTACCGCGCGACTGCCAGGAACTGGCCTTGCTGGTGGGCGAGTACCATACCCATGGCCACCGGGCCCTGGAGCTGAAGGCATCGACCTTGCTGGAGTTGCTGCAGCGCTTCGACGTGTACCGGCGCCCGCAACGCTTTGAAGAGTTCATCGCCGCGTGCGAGATGGACGCGCGCGGGCGACTGGGGTTGGAGGAGCGTGATTATCCACAGGCCGCCTACCTGCGTGGCGCAGCAGACGCCGCGCGGGCAGTGGCGGTGCAGCCACTGGTAGAGAAGGGCTTCACCGGCCAGGGCCTGGGCGAGGCGATCAAGCGCGAGCGGCTGAATGCGCTCAAGGCCTACAAGGAAAGCGCCAAACCCTGAATCGTTAGGCCGGCAAGGGCGGCGATTCCTGATTGCCGCCCCTGACCGTCAGTCCAGCGGCAGCGCCTTGCCATTCCAGGTGAATGGCACCGGTTCGAGTACCTGGTCGATCTGCGCCTGCTGCCACAACTGGGCCATGCTCTTGCCTGCTCCAGGGTGCACCAGTTCCGGCGCGATCAACGACAATGGCCACAAGACGAACGCATTCTTGAGAATTTCGGCCCTTGGCAACACCAGGCCGTCGAAACTGCCGTGCAGGTCACCATACATCAGCACGTCGATATCCAGCGGCAGCCCCTTGCGATCCGGAGCATAACGGCCGTTGTCGGCCTCGATGAACTTCAGGCGACGGTCCAGTTCAAGCAATGGCAGGTCGGTCAGGCCGGTGACCACCAGATTGAAAAACGGCCCGCTCTTGATGCCCACCGCCTGGCTTTCGAACACCGTCGAGCAGCGCATGTCCCTGAGCATCGCAGCCAGCGCATCGAGCCCGGCGCCGAGGTGCCGCTCGCGCTCGATGTTGCTGCCAAGGCCTAGGTATACCGGGGTCAGAGACATCCGCGCTCGATCTCCACGCCCACCCCGCTTGCCGCCGCGATGGCGCCAGGCTTGGTCAGCTTCAGTTGCAGCCAGGGAATCTGGAACTCGTCCATCAGCACCTTGGCCAGGCGTTCGGCGAACGTCTCGACCAGCTCATAGCTGGCCTGTTCGGCAAATGCCTGGATACGTGCCGTGACGCTGGCATAGTCCAGGGCCAGGCTCAGGTCGTCGCCGGCCGCCGCCGGGCGATTGTCCCAGGCGAACCGCAGGTCCAGGCGCAGGCACTGGCGAATACCGCGTTCCCAGTCATAGGCGCCGATCACGGTGTCGACTTCCAGCCCTTCGATGAACACTCTGTCCAAGCACTTCTCTCCACAGCACGACAAGGGCGCCTTGCGCCGCTAGAATCAGGGCGTCCTCGCCCGGAATAGTTAGCATGTTTTGGTTACTGGCGTCGCTCGCCTACCTGCTCGGCTCGCTGTCCTTCGCCATCGTTCTCAGCCGCCTGAGCGGCAGCCCCGACCCGCGTGCCTGCGGCTCAGGCAATGCCGGCGCCACCAACATGCTGCGTCTGGCAGGCCGCAAGCTGGCGATCCTGACCCTGCTTGGCGACCTGTGCAAGGGCCTGTTGCCCGTGCTGATCGCCAGCCTGGTCGGCCTCAACGAGCAGCAGCAGGCCTGGATAGGCCTGTGCGCGGTGGTCGGCCACCTGTTTCCGCTGTACTTCCGCTTTCGCGGCGGCAAGGGCGTGGCCACTGCCGCCGGCGTGCTGCTGGGGCTCTACCCCCCGGCCGCCCTGCTGGCCATCAGCGCATGGCTGCTGACCTTCTACCTGACCCGCACCAGCTCGTTGGCCGCCTTGATCGCAACGCCCCTGGCCCTGCCCCTGCTGGCCTGGCGCGAGCCCGAGGCGCTGCTGCCGATGAGCGTGCTGACCGTGCTCATCGTATGGCGCCATCGCGGCAATCTACGCGACCTTTTTGCCGGGCGCGAACGGCATTTCTGAGGCGTTCACATGAGCGGCGCTCATGCTCACAGCCCCTGCAACTGCTCCATCGGCCAGCGTGCCTGCACGCTGATCGCCAGGGTTTCCCGCTGCCCGGCCGCCAGACGCTGGCACCCGGCATAGGCGATCATCGCGCCGTTGTCGGTGCAGAACTCGGGGCGCGCGTAGTACACATTGCCCTTGAGCCCGGCCAGCATCTCCTCCAGCGAGGCACGCAGGGCCTTGTTGGCACTCACCCCACCTGCGATCACCAGGCGCTTGAGCCCGGCCTGCTTGAGGGCGCGCTTGCACTTGATGGTCAAAGTCTCCACCACCGCCTGCTGGAACGCCAGCGCGATGTCGCAACGGGTCTGCTCGGTGTCGTCCCCGGTACGCTGACACTGCTGCCAGGTGTTCAGGGCAAAGGTCTTCAGGCCGCTGAAGCTGAAATCCAGGCCCGGACGATCGGTCATCGGCCGCGGGAACACGAACCGACCCGGCACGCCCTGCAGCGCCAGGCGCGCGATCTCCGGGCCACCGGGATAGTTCAGGCCCATCATCTTGGCCGTCTTGTCAAACGCTTCGCCGGCCGCATCGTCGAGGGACTCGCCAAGCAGTTCGTACTGGCCGATGCCATCCACACGTACCAACTGCGTATGGCCGCCCGACACCAGCAAGGCGACGAACGGAAACTCCGGCGGTTGCGCCTCGAGCATCGGTGCCAGCAGGTGGCCCTCCATGTGGTGCACGCCCAGGGCCGGGATGCCCCAGGCAAAGGCCAGCGCCTGGGCGCACGAAGCACCCACCAGCAGCGCCCCGACCAGGCCAGGGCCTGCCGTGTAGGCGATGGCGTCGATCTCGGTGGCCACGCAGTCGGCCTCGGCCAGCACCTGGCGGATCAACGGCAGCATGCGCTTGACGTGATCACGCGAGGCCAGCTCCGGCACAACCCCGCCATACGCGCGGTGCAGGTCGATCTGACTGAACAGTGCATCGGCCAGCAGGCCGCGTTCGCTGTCGTATAATGCGACACCAGTTTCGTCGCAGGATGTTTCCAATCCCAGTACTAGCATGGGTTTGCGCCTTGTTGGGGCTGAATTCGAAGGCGCGCATGATAGTCCTCGCTCCCGGTGCCGACCAGCGGTTTTCGATCAGAGGCTTTGCATTCAGGCCAGCTAAGGGTTAACATCCGCAACCCTTAAAAACCGACGTTCTCCAGTGCACATATTTGCCACGAGTTCGTTGACCCCCGGTAATGAATGAAGGTAGCTCTGGATGCCAGCCGTCAAAGTTAAAGAGAACGAACCCTTCGACGTAGCTCTGCGTCGTTTCAAGCGCTCCTGCGAAAAAGCCGGTGTACTGGCTGAAGTTCGTAGCCGCGAATTTTACGAGAAGCCAACTTCCGAGCGTAAGCGCAAGGCAGCAGCCGCTGTCAAACGCCACGCCAAGAAAGTTCAGCGCGAACAGCGCCGCGCCGTTCGTCTGTACTGATACAGACGTTCGTCGCCAGCTTCTGCCATGCCCGGTGCAAGCCGGGCTGTCGGCAGTTGATGCTGTTTCCTCTGGCCTGGACCTTCGGGTCGAGCGCCTGAGATGCCCAAACTGCTATGCAGCAAGGGCAAGCCTGCCTCACACGTCAGACCTGGCCTAACCGCCAGCAGTGCACGTCACCCCTGACGAGCCTTCACCGGCTGCAGACGAGCACACCCCTTTCCTTTTTTGTGTCACGTCATTCGAGCTTGCATCGAATGCGTCGCTGTTCCCGCAGCATTAGCGATTACACTTGATTGTCGCCTGATGACGAGAGTGCCATGGCCGGGCTGATTCCCCAGAGTTTTATTGACGACCTCCTCAACCGCACCGACATCGTCGACGTGGTGAGTTCGCGTGTAAACCTGAAAAAGTCCGGCAAGAACCACACGGCCTGCTGCCCGTTCCACAAGGAGAAGACCCCCTCCTTCAGCGTCAGCCCCGACAAGCAGTTCTACTACTGCTTCGGTTGCGGCGCCGGCGGCAACGCCCTGGGCTTCATCATGGACCACGACAACCTGGACTTCCCCCAGGCTGTCGAAGAGCTGGCCAAGGCCGCCGGCATGGAAGTGCCGCGCGAAGAGAGCAGCCGCGGGCAAAAGCCCCGCCAGCCCACCGATTCGCCGCTGTACCCGCTGCTCGAGGCCGCTGCCGAGTTCTATCGCCAGGCCCTGAAGAACCACCCGACACGCCGCTCGGCCGTCGAATACCTCAAGGGCCGCGGCCTGTCCGGCGAAATCGCTCGCGACTTCGGCCTGGGCTTCGCGCCGCCGGGCTGGGACAACCTGTTCAAGCACCTGAGCAGCGACGCCCTGCAGCAAAAGGCCATGGTCGACGCCGGCCTGCTGATCGAGAATGCCGAGACCGGCAAGCGCTATGACCGCTTCCGCGACCGCGTGATGTTTCCCATCCGCGACAGCCGTGGCCGGGTCATCGCCTTCGGTGGGCGGGTGCTGGGCGACGACAAGCCCAAGTACCTGAACTCCCCCGAAACCCCTGTGTTCCACAAGGGCCAGGAGCTCTACGGGCTGTACGAGGCACGCAAGTTCAACCGCAACCTCGACGAGATCATCGTGGTCGAGGGCTACATGGACGTCATCGCCCTGGCCCAGCAAGGTTTGCGCAATGCCGTGGCCACCCTTGGCACCGCCACCAGCGAAGACCACCTCAAGCGCCTGTTCCGCGTGGTGCCCAGCGTGCTGTTCTGCTTCGACGGCGACCAGGCCGGCCGCAATGCCGCCTGGCGTGCCCTGGAAGCCACGCTGTCGAGCCTGCAGGACGGGCGCAAGGCGCGCTTTCTGTTCCTGCCCGAAGGCGAAGACCCGGACACCCTGGTGCGTGCCGAGGGCACCGACGCCTTCCGTGCGCGCATCAACCAGCATGCTCAGCCGCTGGCCGATTACTTCTTCCAGCAACTGACCGAAGAAGCCGACCCGCGGTCGCTCGAAGGCAAGGCGCACATGGTGACCCTGGCCGCGCCGTTGATCGACAAAGTGCCCGGTGCCAACCTCAAGGCCCTGATGCGCAACCGCCTGCGCGAAATAACCGGCCTGGACCTGCACCAGGTCGAACAGCTGGCCCACAGCGCCCCCAGCGAGGCGCCACCGGCGTACGACCCGGGCATCGACTACGATGCGATTCCCGACTACAGCCCGGATTACAGCGACTTCCACCAGCCCGAGCATTTCCAGCCGCAGCAGCAACAATGGACGCCAAGCCAGGGCGGGCAGAAGAAGAAGTGGGAAGGCAAGCCCTGGGACAAGAAGGGCAAGCCGTGGGACAAGAACGGCAAACGCGACTTCCAGCCACCGCCGCGGGTGCCGACGTCGGTGGAACCGCCGACCTTGAGCGCCCTGCGCACCCTCATGCACCACCCACAACTGGCCAAGAAGGTCGAGGATGCCAGCCATTTCGCCGCTGAAGAGCATGTGTATGCCCAGTTGCTGGTGGCGTTGCTCGAAGCCTTGCAAAAGAATCCTGAGCTACGCTCCTTACAGCTGATCGCGCGTTGGCACGGCACCGAACAGGGCCGATTGTTGCGCGCATTGGCAGAAAAGGAATGGCTGATCGATGCCGACAACCTTGAACAACAGTTTTTCGACACCATAACTAGCTTGTCCGCTCGCCAACGCGAGCGCAGCCTGGAACATCTGCTCAGGAAAGCACGTCAAAGTGAGTTGAGCGCAGACGAGAAAAATCAGCTGCGTGACCTGTTAAGCCGGAATGTTCCCGCACAAACCCCGACCTCAACTGGCGCGTGAGGTCCTAGCTCGGGTATAATCCTCGGCTTGTTTTTTGCCCGCCAAGACCTTCAGTGGATAGGGTGTTATGTCCGGAAAAGCGCAACAGCAGTCTCGCATCAAAGAGTTGATCACCCGCGGTCGTGAGCAGGGCTACCTGACTTACGCGGAGGTCAACGACCACCTGCCAGAGGATATTTCAGATCCGGAGCAGGTGGAAGACATCATCCGCATGATCAACGACATGGGGATCAACGTATTCGAGAGTGCTCCGGATGCGGATGCCCTTTTGTTGGCCGAGGCCGATACCGACGAAGCCGCCGCCGAAGAAGCTGCCGCAGCGTTGGCGGCCGTGGAGACCGATATCGGTCGCACGACAGACCCGGTGCGCATGTACATGCGTGAAATGGGTACCGTCGAGCTTCTGACCCGCGAAGGCGAAATCGAAATCGCCAAGCGTATCGAAGAAGGTATCCGTGAAGTGATGGGCGCCATTGCGCACTTCCCGGGCACCGTCGACTACATCCTCGGCGAATACGACCGCGTCACCACCGAAGGTGGCCGTCTGTCCGACGTGCTCAGTGGCTACATCGACCCGGATGACGGCATCGCGCCGCCGGCCGAAGTACCGCCGCCTGTCGATCCGAAAGCCCCGGCCAAGGCCGATGCGGACGACGACGAGGAAGAAGAGAAGGAAGGCGCCAGCGATGAAGAGGACGAGGTCGAAAGCGGCCCCGATCCGGTCGTCGCCCAGCAGCGTTTCGGCGCTGTCGCCGACCAGCTGGAAGCAACCGCCAAGGTCCTGAAGAAGCACGGTCGCCACAGCAAGCAAGGTATTGCCGAGCTGCTGCAACTGGCCGAGCTGTTCATGCCGATCAAGCTGGTACCCAAGCAGTTCGAAGTACTGGTTGAGCGCGTGCGCAGCGCCCTGGAGCGCCTGCGCGCCCAGGAACGCGCCATCATGCAACTGTGTGTGCGTGATGCCCGCATGCCACGTGCCGACTTCCTGCGTCTGTTCCCGAGCAACGAAGTGGACACCACCTGGAGCGGCGATCTGTCCAAGCGCAGCGCCAAGTGGGCCGAAGCACTGGGCCGCCTGGACGCCGATATCGTGCGTTGCCAGCAAAAGCTGATCGACCTGCAGGAAGAGACCGGCCTGACGATCGCCGAGATCAAGGACATCAACCGTCGCATGTCGATCGGTGAGGCCAAGGCCCGCCGCGCGAAGAAAGAGATGGTCGAAGCCAACTTGCGTCTGGTGATCTCCATCGCCAAGAAGTACACCAACCGTGGCCTGCAATTCCTCGATCTGATCCAGGAAGGCAACATCGGCTTGATGAAAGCGGTGGACAAGTTCGAATACCGTCGTGGCTACAAGTTCTCGACCTATGCCACCTGGTGGATCCGTCAGGCGATCACTCGCTCGATCGCCGACCAGGCCCGCACCATCCGTATTCCGGTGCACATGATCGAGACGATCAACAAGCTCAACCGCATTTCCCGGCAGATGCTGCAGGAAATGGGTCGTGAACCGACCCCGGAAGAGCTGGGTGAGCGCATGGAGATGCCTGAGGACAAGATCCGCAAGGTACTGAAGATCGCCAAAGAGCCGATCTCCATGGAAACCCCGATCGGTGACGACGAAGATTCGCACCTGGGTGACTTCATCGAGGATTCGACCATGCAGTCGCCAATCGATGTGGCCACGGTCGAAAGCCTGAAGGAAGCGACCCGGGACGTGCTCTCCGGCCTGACCGCACGTGAAGCCAAGGTGCTGCGCATGCGTTTCGGTATCGACATGAACACCGACCACACCCTCGAAGAGGTAGGCAAGCAGTTTGACGTGACCCGCGAGCGGATCCGTCAGATCGAAGCCAAGGCGTTGCGCAAGCTGCGCCACCCGACGCGAAGCGAGCATCTACGCTCCTTCCTCGACGAGTAATGACGAACCCCGGCAAATGCCGGGGTTTTTCTTTTTCAGGCCCTGACGTTTTAACCCCTGCGTTCTTCGCCCTTCGGCCAAACCCCCGTCTACACTCGAATCTATCCACTTGAGTGACGAGGCCGCTATGCCCAGACTGCCGGCCCTCGTGCTGCCCCTCCTGCTGATGTGGAGTGCAGCGGCCGGCGCCTTGACCCTGAACGACGAAGAGAAAGCCTGGCTCAGTGCGCATCCGCAGCTGCGCCTGGGCGTCGACGCATCCTGGCCACCCTTCGAATACCGTGACCAGGACGGCAAGTACCAGGGATTGGCCGCCGACTACATTGCGTTGATCCAGGAGCGCCTGGGTGTTGTGTTCACGCCAATCGAGCCGAGCAGTTGGTCGGCCGTGCTCGAACAGGCCCGGCAGGGCCAGCTGGACCTGCTGCCCGGCATCATGTCCACCCCCGAACGCCAGGGCTACCTGGCCTTCACCCGCCCTTACCTCGACTTCCCCATCGTGATCCTGGCCCACGAAGGCGGGCCCAGGCCACGTGACCTCAAGGAGCTGTACGGCCTGAAAGTCGCCGTGGTGGAGAACTACGCCCCACACGAACTGCTGCGTACCCACCACCCCGACCTCAACCTGGTGGCGCTGCCCAATGTCAGTTCAGCGCTTCAGGCCCTGGCCACCGACGAAGTCGATGCCGTGGTCGGCGACCTCGCCTCCAGCGTCTGGAGCCTGCGCCAGCTAAAGCTCGAAGGGCTCTACGTCAGCGGCGAAACCCCTTACCGCTACCAGCTGGCCATGGCGGCCCCGCGCCAACAGAAGATGCTGATCGGCATCCTCGACAAGGTGATTGCCGACATGAGCCCGGCCGAGCTCAGTCATATCCAGGAGCGCTGGGTCGGCAAAGTGCTGGAAAACAGCAACCGCTGGCGCGACCTGCTGCTCTACGGCCTGCCCGGCATCCTGCTGCTGGTGGCGATACTGGCGGCGGTGATGCGCGTCAACCGCCGGCTAAGCTCGGAAATTTCCCGGCGCATAGCCCTGGAACAGGAGCTGCGCAGCAGCGAGTACCACTACCGCGGCCTGGTCGAGAGCCTCTCGGCGATTGCCTGGGAAGCCGATGCCAACAACTTCACCTACAGCTACGTCTCGCCCCACGCCGAAGACCTGCTCGGCTACCCGATCAGCCAATGGCTCAAGCCCGGCTTCTGGCGCGACATCCTGCACCCGGACGACGCCCTCTGGGCACAGGCCTACTGCGACAGCGAAACCGCCGCCGGCCGCGACCACAGCCTGGACTACCGGGTGATCCGCGCCGATGGCAGGGTGCTGTGGGTACGCGACATCGTCAGCCTGATCGAGCATGGGCACACCCCGGTGATGCGCGGGCTGATGATCGACATCAGCGAAACCAAGAACACCGAGCAGGCCCTGCGTCTGTCGGAGCAGAAGTTCGCCTCGGTGTTCCAGCAATGCCCCGACATCCTGCTGATCGCCCGGGTCAGCGATGGCTGCCTGCTGGAGGTCAACGAAGCCTTCGAGGACCAGATCGGCCTGAGCCAGGACCAGGTGATCGGCCGCACCGCCGCCGAGCTCAACCTGTGGGGCATCGAAGACCAGGGGCCAGCCCCGCTGCAGCGCCTGCAGGGCGGCAACATCCGCAACCTCGAAATGCCTTTTCGGCGCAGCAACGGCCAGCTGTTCACCGGGCTCACCTCGGCGGAGATCTTCGACCTAGACAGCACCCCGGCGCTGGTGGTGGCGGTGCGCGACATCAGCCAGCTCAAACAGACCCAGGAGCAACTGCAGACCTCCGAAGAAAAGTTCGCCAAGGCCTTCCACGCCTCGCCTGACGGCCTGCTGCTGTCGCGCCAGAGCGACGGGCTGCTGATCGAGGTCAACGACGGGTTCTGCCGCATCACCGGCTTCGATAGCCAGGTACTGGACCACAGCACCCTGGAGCTGGGCATCTGGGTAGACCTCAACGAGCGCCGGCAACTGCTCGAGCTGCTGAACCGAAACGGCTTCGTGCGCGACTTCAGCTGCCACATCCGCCGCGCCGACGGGCAGATCCGCCTGTGCGAAGTCTCGGCGCGGCCGCTGCCGATTGCCGGCGTGGACTGCATGCTGACCATCGCCCGCGACATCACCGAGCGTCACCTGATGCAGGAAAAACTGCAACTGGCGGCCACTGTGTTCGAAAACACGGCCGAAGGCGTACTGATCACCGACATCGACCAGCACATCAGTGCGGTCAACCGCGCGTTCAGCGAAATCACCGGCTACAGCGAGTTCGAAGCGCTGGGCCAGACCCCGCGCCTGCTCGCCTCGGGCCAGCACGACAGCGCCTTCTACGCCGCCCTGTGGCATCAGCTGACCGCCGAGGGCCACTGGCAGGGCGAAATCCAGAACCGGCGCAAGAGCGGCGAGCTCTACCCTGCGTGGCTGACAATCAGCGCCGTGCGCAATCACGAGCGTGAGATCACCCACTTCGTCGCCGTGTTCGCCGACATCTCCAGCCTCAAGCATGCCCAGGCCGAGCTCGACTACCAGGCCCACCATGACCCCCTCACCGGCCTGCCCAACCGCACCCTGTTCGAAAGCCGGCTGCAGGCCGCACTCAGCAGCCCGCAGCCTTCGGGTCGCCAGGGCGCGGTACTGTTCCTCGACCTGGACCGCTTCAAGCACATCAACGACAGCCTCGGCCACCCGGTCGGCGACCTGCTGCTCAAGGCAATCGCGCAGCGCCTGAAAGAACAGGTGCGCGACAACGACACCGTGGCACGCCTGGGCGGGGACGAATTCATCATCCTGCTGCCCGGCCTGCACCAGCCAAGCGATGCCGAGCATATCGCCAACAAGCTACTGGCCTGCTTTGGCGCGCCGTTCCAGGCCGGCGAACACGAGTTCTTCACCAGTGCCAGCATCGGCACCAGCCTGTACCCCCAGGACGGCACCGACGTGGCCTCGTTGATCCGCAACGCCGATGCGGCCATGTACCGCTCCAAGGCCAAGGGGCGCAACCGGGTCGAGAGCTACACCCGCGACCTGACCGCCCAGGCCGCCGAGCGCATCGCGCTGGAGCACGAACTGCGCCGCGCCATCGAGCGCAAGGAACTGAGCCTGAGCTACCAGCCCAAGTTCAGCCTCAAGACCCAGAGCCTGGTGGGCGCCGAGGCACTGATTCGCTGGCGCCACCCGACCTTCGGCGACGTACCGCCGGAGCACTTCATCTCGCTGGCTGAAGAAAATGGCATGATTCTGCAACTGGGCGACTGGGTGTTGGAGCAGGCGTGCCGGCAGATGCAAGCGTGGAAGCACAGCTACCTTGCGTTCGGGCCGCTGTCGGTCAACCTGGCGGGCGCGCAGTTGCGTCAGCCGTTGCTGGTACAGCGCATCGAGCAATTGCTGCGCACTCACCAGCTCAAGGCGGGTGACCTTCAGCTGGAGATCACCGAGAACTTCATCATGAGCCAGGCCGAGGAGGCGCTGGCCATCCTGCACCAGCTCAAGCGCATCGGTGTACAACTGGCCATCGACGACTTCGGCACCGGCTACTCCTCGCTCAGTTACCTCAAACGCCTGCCTCTGGACATCCTCAAGATCGACCAGTCGTTCATCCGCGGCCTGCCGGATGACCCGCACGATGCGGCGATTGCGCGGGCGATCATTGCGCTGGGGCGCAGCATGCAGTTGACCATCATCGCCGAGGGCGTGGAGAACCAGGCGCAGCAGCAATTTCTGGCGGCCGAGGGTTGCGAACAGATCCAGGGCTACATCGTCAGCCTGCCGCTGGCGGCGCCTGAATTCGCCGCGACCTTTCTACGCCGGGCAGTTTCGGATCTTTCGGATAGCACAGCCTCGAAACCCTCGCTATAATCCGCGACCACTGGGGCCTATAGCTCAGTTGGTTAGAGCAGAGGACTCATAATCCTTTGGTCCACGGTTCAAGTCCGTGTGGGCCCACCATACTCAAAGCCGCGCATTGCGCGGCTTTTGCGTTTTTGGCGGGATCGCCTCAAATACGCAGTGCTCATTGGCAACTCGTAAACCCGAGTGCGAGCCGGGTCCTTTCCTCATCCGTTTTTGTGAGGCCGGCATCGCCTACGCCGCCCGGCCTGACTTTTGCTCGACGACTATTCGCACACAATCTACTCGTCAGCCGGCTCGAAGCGCTCGCCGCGAAACACCCGACGTGGATTGCCACGCTCGATGCGGTGATGGAACAACCGCCGCTCCGCGCGCAGTTCGCTGTCGACCTGCTCTGCCTGTTGCGCCAGGCGTTGACCGATGAGCAGCAGCGCCAAGCGTTTGTTGGCGTGCTGGCTACGCTCGCTCTGTACCTTGACGCTGACGCCGCTGGCCAGGTGCGTGGCGCGCACTGCCGAGTCGGTGGTGTTGACATGCTGACCACCCGGCCCGGACGAACGCAAGGTCTCGAAGTGGATCTCGCTCGCCAATTCCGGTGCCGGTGGCGCAAACCGTGCGCCCCCAAAGAACCAGTTCTTGCGCGCATGCCCCGGCCGGTACGGACTGCTGCACGTCCATTGCAGCGAGCCCGTCCAGTGATCCGCCAGGCGCTCGGCCTGCTCGCCATCCAGTGCCAGCAACACCGAGCGCAAGGTACCGCGCCGCGGCCCCGGCTCTTCTTCGAGTATCCGTACCGCCACGGCCTGGGCATCCGCTTCGGCCTGCAGCCTGAGCAATGCCTTGGCCACTGCCAGGGCACATTCTTCCGGCCCCTGAGCCGCCGAGAGTTGCAGCAGGATCATCAGCAGCACCCTCCGCGCGTCTTGTAGGTCAGCACCGGTTTCAGTCGTGCCAGCACGCGAACCAACCCCGCTTCACGCAAGGCACCCACCACCGAGCCGATAGCCTTGTAGGCCTCCGGCGCTTCCTCGTAGATCAGCGCCCGGTCGGCGCAGATCACGCGGCTGCCTAGTGCCGTACGACTCAGTTGCTCGACGCTGTAGCGCGAGGCGAGGCGGTCCTTGCACTCGCTGCGCATCCATTTGCGTCCGGCGCCATGGGCCAGGGACAACAGGCTGCGCTCGTCGGCGATCGGCTGTACCAAGTAGCTGTAGTCGCCGCGCGAACCAGGGATCACCACCGCCCCCTGATCCGACGGTGTGGCGCCTTTGCGATGCAGCCAACCATCGAGCCCGTCGACCTGCGCTGGCGACACCAGGTTGTGGTTGATGTCGAGCAGTACATCGCCATCGGCACGCAAGCGGTCGAGCATGCGCCGGGCAATCAACTGACGGTTGGCTTCGGCAAAACGCAGCGCGCCGTCGTGCCGGCCCAGGTAATAAGTGCTGGCCTCACTGCCCGCCTCCAGCCCGTGATGACCGAACAGGTCGACCTGCTCACGCAAGATCGCCTCGCCCAAACCACGCGAGCCGCTGTGCACCAGCAACAGCAGGTGTTTGCGCTCGATGCCCAAGGCTGCCAGGGCCGCATCGTCGTAGCTTTCATCAAGTTGCTGCAGCTCGGCGAAGTGGTTACCACCACCAATGGTGCCTAGAGAACGCTCGTGCCCCGTGGCAGGCAAACCGAAGCTGGCGACGGCCTCCTGCCACGTCTCGTCGAGCGGCAGGTCGAGGTTGCCAAGGCGTTTCTCCAGCTTGTCCAGATGCAGCTTGGCGGTCGGGATGTCCGTACGCCACAGCGCCATGCCACAGCCGATGTCATTGCCGACCAGCGCCGGGTACAAACGCCCCACGGAAAAGAATGCCGCGCCGACCGGATAGCCACGCCCCGGATGCAGGTCCGGCATGCCGGCCACCCGATGCATGCCCCCTAGGCGAGCGGTGGTTTCGAGTTGTTGGATCGCTTTTCCTTCGATCCAGGTGTCGTCCGCGGCGACCAATACGGCGCCGTCGGACAAATTGCGAATACAAGTGCCCATAGTCCAATCCTGATGGGTTGAAACAAAAAGATGTTCGGATTGGCAGGCCAGAGGCCGGGCGTTGCGGTACCGCTAACGAGTAGCGGCGAATGCGTTCAAGCCAGGCGCGACCTGCAAAGGGTGATCAACTGTTGCATGATGTACCTCCTTTGCTGTCGGGTGAGAGAAGGCGGGCATCTTAGGTGTGTAATTGCCACCCTGCAACAACCTTGATCACATTTTTACCAGGAGAACAACGTCATGGCCGCAAAACCTGACCGCTCCGCGGTACAAAAAACATACCCTGGCGGTACAGTGCCCAGCTTCCAACCATTTCGCCAATTACGCTAAACACTAGTCCGTGTGGGCCCACCATACTCAAAGCCGCGCATTGCGTTTCCGGCCCTCAGAACTTCACAATCACATCCCCAAACTGGCCGCATACACCCCCGGCGTCTTCCCATAGTGGCGCTGAAACAACCCGATGAACGCCGACACCGAGTCATACCCCAGTTCATTCGCCAGCCGAGTCACGCTCATGCCCTGCGCCAGCAACGGCAATGCGGCCAGCAAGCGCAGGCGCTGGCGCCATTCACGGAATGAAAGCTGGGTCTGCGCCTGAAACAGGCGCACCAGGGTGCGCCGCGATGCCCCCACCTGCTGCGCCCATTGCTCGAGGGTACGGTTGTCCCCAGGCTCGGCCTGCAGTGCATCGGTGATCCGGCGCAGGCGCGGGTCGCTGGGCAGCGGCAGGCTGAACGGTGCTTCGGCCAGCCCCTGCAACTCGTCCACCAGCACCTGCAGCAGGCGCGCCTGCGGCCCGTCGTCAGGGTAGTCGACGGGAAAGTGGCTGACCCGTTCGATCAGCTCGCGCACCAGCGGCGTCACCTGCAGTACCGCGCAGTCACGGCGAGCGCCCGGCAGCACCGCGGCATCCAGGTACAGCCCGCGAAACGCCAGCGCCTGCTCACTGAACGCCGTGTGCTGCACCCCTGGCGGAATCCACAACGCGCACTGCGGCGGCAGCAGATAGCTGTGGCGCTCGGTCAGCACCTGCATGATCCCGGCGCTGGCATAGGTGAACTGCACCCAGTCATGGCTGTGCATCTGCACTTCATAACCTGCCGGTATGCCGAACATGCGCCGCTGCACCGGGCGCGAAAGCGCCAGCGGTACGGGCGGCACCTGCGGTATCTGTCCCGCTTGCGGCATCAGCTGTCCCCTTTGCTCAAGTGAGCCAAAAGTGCCGATGGTAGCCTGCGCCGCGACCCGTTGCACAACCTGATCGGAGACTTGTCGATGAGCACCCATGTACGTCAAAACCGCCTGACCATTCCCGCCATCCAGCAGCGCAAGGGCGCCGGCAGCCTGGTGGTGCTGACCGCCTACAGCCTGCCCATGGCCCGCTGGGTGGATGCCCATGCCGACCTGATCATCGTCGGCGACTCGGTGGGCATGGTGCTGTACGGCATGCCCAGCACCCTGGGCGTGACCCTGGACATGATGATTGCCCATGGCCAGGCGGTGATGCGCGGGGCAGAGCGCGCCTGCGTGGTGGTCGACCTGCCGTTCGGCTGCTATCAGGCCTCGCCGGAGCAGGCATTTGTCAGCGCCGCCCGGGTGCTGCGCGAAACCGGTGCACAGGGCATCAAGCTCGAAGGTGGCGCCGAAATGGCCCACACCGTCGAATTTCTGGTGCGCCGTGGCATTCCGGTGATGGCGCACGTGGGCCTGATGCCGCAGCAGGTCAACAGCATGGGCGGCTTCAAGGCCCAGGGGCGGGATGAACAAAGCGCAACCAAGGTGCGCGACGATGCCTTGGCCATGCAGGCGGCGGGGGCGTTCTCGGTGGTGCTCGAGGGCATCGCCGAGCCGCTGGCCCGCAGCCTGAGCGAAGCGTTGCACATCCCCACCATCGGCATTGGCGCATCCCCTGCGTGCGATGGGCAGGTGCTGGTGACCGAGGACCTGCTGGGCCTGTTCGGCGAGTACCAGCCGCGCTTCGTCAAACGCTATGCCGAGCTGCAACCGCAGATCGAACAGGCACTGGAGCACTACGCCCGCGAGGTGCGCAGCGGGGAGTTCCCGGGGCTGGAGCACTGCTTCAAGGCCGCGCCCTGATAGCACCGGCGTGGACAGTGGGTCGATTAGCTGCCTTAATCGGCCCACTTCCCAAGCGAAAGAAACGATCCCTGTCCATGCCCACCCGCCCTGTCGCCCTCGATGAAATCGACCGTCAACTGATCGCCGCCCTGCAGATCAATGCCCGCGAAAGCGTGGCCATGCTTGCCCGGCAACTGGGCATTGCCCGCACCACCGTGACCTCGCGCCTGGCGCGCCTGGAGAAAACCAACGTCATCAGCGGTTACGGCGTGCGCCTTGGCCAACGTGTGATCGACGGCGGCCTGCAGGCCTATGTGGGCATCACCGTGCGCCCCCGCTCGGGCAAGGAGGTGGTACGCCGCCTGAGCGCCATGGGGCAGATCCAGCAGTTGTGTGCGGTCAGTGGTGAGTTCGACTATGTGGCGTGGCTGCGCAGCGATTCGCCCGAACAACTGGACCAGTTGCTCGACCAGATTGGCAGTGTCGAGGGCGTGGAAAAAACCACCACCTCGATCATCCTCAGCAGCAAGGTGGACCGCGGCCAACCAGTTTGACATGGGTTAGCGGGGAACAGATAGGGCCCTTCGCTGGCAAGCATGCTAACGGTGCTCGCAAACCTGTAGGAGCCGGCCTTGCCGGCGAAGGCATCACTCTGCTCAAGCATCCCGTCACAATGACAAAAATACCCACAAAACGACGACACTCTGCATCTTAATAACCAACACCCTCCCCTCGTAGAATGACCGCCAGCATTTCCTATACTCAAGCTCCGCTCCCCGCGCAGCCCTGGCAAGGTCTCCCATGAACAAGAACAATCGCCACCCCGCCGACGGCAAAAAACCGGTCACCATCTTCGGCCCGGACTTCCCCTTCGCCTTCGACGACTGGATCGAGCACCCGGCCGGCCTGGGCAGCATTCCCGCCGAGCGCCACGGTGAGGAGGTGGCCATCGTCGGTGCCGGCATCGCCGGCCTGGTGGCCGCCTACGAGCTGATGAAGCTGGGCCTCAAGCCGGTGGTGTACGAGGCGTCGAAAATGGGCGGGCGCCTGCGCTCGCAGACCTTCTCCGGCGCCGAAGGCATCGTCGCCGAGCTGGGTGGCATGCGCTTCCCGGTGTCTTCCACGGCCTTCTATCACTACGTCGACAAGCTGGGCCTGGAGACCAGACCCTTCCCCAACCCGCTGACCCCCGCCTCCGGCAGCACGGTGATCGACCTCGAGGGCCAGACCCACTACGCCGAAAAACTCAGCGACCTGCCGGCACTGTTCCAGGAAGTCGCCGACGCCTGGGCCGATGCGCTGGAGGATGGTGCACGCTTCGGCGACATCCAGCAGGCAATCCGCGATCGCGACGTGCCGCGCCTGAAGGCGCTGTGGAACACCCTGGTGCCGCTGTGGGACGACCGCACCTTCTACGACTTCGTCGCCACCTCCAAGGCCTTCGCCAAGCTCAGCTTCCTGCACCGCGAAGTGTTCGGCCAGGTGGGCTTTGGCACCGGCGGCTGGGACTCCGACTTCCCCAACTCGATGCTCGAGATCTTCCGCGTGGTGATGACTAACTGCGACGATCACCAGCACCTGGTGGTGGGCGGTGTCGAGCAGGTGCCCCTGGGCATCTGGCGGCATGTGCCGCAACGCTGCGCCCACTGGCCGCAAGGCACCAGCCTCAGCTCGTTGCACCGTGGCACGCCACATTCAGGGGTGAAAAGCATCGCGCGCGCCGACGATGGGCGCCTGGCCGTTACCGACACCTGGGGCGTCACCCGCCATTACGCCGCGGTGCTCACCACCTGTCAGAGCTGGCTGCTGACCACCCAGATCGAGTGCGAGGAGTCGCTGTTCTCGCAGAAGATGTGGATGGCCCTGGACCGCACCCGCTACATGCAGTCGTCCAAGACCTTCGTGATGGTCGACCGCCCGTTCTGGAAGGACAAGGACCCGCAGACCGGCCGCGACCTGATGAGCATGACCCTCACCGACCGCCTCACCCGCGGCACCTACCTGTTCGACAACGGCGACGACAGGCCGGGGGTGATCTGCCTGTCGTACTCGTGGATGAGCGATGCGCTCAAGATGCTGCCGCACCCGGTGGAAAAACGCGTGAAACTGGCGCTGGACGCCCTGAAGAAGATCTACCCCAAGGTCGATATCGCCGGGCACATCATCGGCGACCCGATCACCGTGTCGTGGGAAGCCGACCCGCATTTCCTGGGGGCGTTCAAGGGCGCCCTGCCCGGCCATTATCGTTACAATCAGCGCATGTACGCGCACTTCATGCAGCAGGACCTGCCTGCCGAGCAGCGCGGCATCTTTATCGCAGGCGACGACGTCTCCTGGACCCCGGCCTGGGTCGAAGGCGCGGTGCAGACTTCGCTCAACGCGGTATGGGGCATCATGAACCACTTCGGTGGCCGCACCCACGCCGACAACCCCGGCCCTGGCGATGTATTCAACGAGATCGGCCCGATCGCCCTGGCCGACTGAAAGGAGAGACCCATGCGCATAGCCCTGTACCAGGGCCAGCCCCACCCGATGGACGTGGCCGGCAACCTCGAGCGCCTGCACCAGCAGGCGCAGCTGGCGGCGGCACGCGGCGCCGAACTGCTGGTGTGCCCCGAGATGTTCCTCAGCGGCTACAACATCGGCAGCGAAGCGGTCGCACGCCTGGCCGAGCCGCAGGACGGCGCATCGGCCATGGCCGTGGTGGAAATTGCCCAGGCCAACCGCATCGCCATCGTCTACGGCTACCCCGAGCTTGGCGAGGACGGCCAGGTGTACAACAGCGTGCAGTTGATCGACGCCCACGGCAGCAGCCTGGCCAACTACCGCAAGACCCACCTGTTCGGCGGGCTGG
This sequence comes from Pseudomonas sp. UBA7500, assembly GCF_002478435.1. NCBI lineage: Bacteria > Pseudomonadati > Pseudomonadota > Gammaproteobacteria > Pseudomonadales > Pseudomonadaceae > Pseudomonas > Pseudomonas sp. UBA7500. The sequence goes on from NZ_DLNW01000004.1 coordinate 62,316, forward strand.
ACCGCGCCATGTTCAGCCCCGGCCCCGACCATTTCCCGGTGGTCACGCTCAATGGCTGGCAGCTGGGCCTGTTGATCTGCTACGACATCGAGTTCCCGGAAAACGCCCGCCGCCTGGCCCTGGCCGGGGCCGAGCTGATCGTGGTGCCGACAGCCAACATGCGGCCCTACGATTTCATCTGCCAGTTCACCGTGCGCGTACGCGCCCAGGAGAACCAGTGCTACCTGGTGTATGCCAACTACTGCGGCGCCGAGGAGCAGATCCACTATTGCGGCCAAAGCAGCATCATCGGCCCGGACGGCAGCCTGCTGGCCATGGCCGGGCATGAGCCCACGCTGCTGGTGGCCGACCTCGAGCTGCAACGGGTGCACGAAGGCCGCGCCAGCACACCGTACCTGCACGACCTGCGTGTGGAACTCCACGGCGGCCCGCGCAAGCACTGATTTATCCGCTAGCATGACGGTTCGCACGTTACCGGAGCCGTCATGTCCTGCGCCCACCTCACCCTGCCCAACGGCCTGCACGTCACCCTGCGCCATGCACCGCGGCTCAAGCGCTGTGCAGCGGCAGTGCGGGTTCGCGCCGGCAGCCACGATGCTCCCAGCGCCTGGCCGGGGCTGGCGCACTTTCTCGAACACCTGTTCTTTCTCGGCAACCCGCGCTTTGCCATCGACGACGCCCTGATGCGCTACGTGCAGCGCCAGGGCGGCCAGGTCAATGCCAGCACGCGGGAGCGCACCACCGACTTCTTCTTCGAAGTGCCGGCTGCCGCCTTCGAGGGGGGCATCGAGCGCTTGTGCGAAATGCTCGCCAACCCCCAGGCCGACCGTGCGCAACAGCTGCGCGAGCGCGAAGTGATCCATGCCGAGTTCATTGCCTGGGCGCGCAACCCCGAAGCGCAGCGTCAGCACGCACTGCTGCAGAGCGTGCCGGCGCAGCATCCGCTGAGCGGTTTTCACGCTGGCAACCGCTACAGCCTGCCGGTACCCGACGCGGCCTTCCAGAGCGCCCTGCAAGCCTTTCACCAACGCTACTATCAGGCCGGGCAGATGACCCTGAGCCTGGTCGGCCCACAGCCACTGGCCACCCTTGAAGCCCTGGCCATGCAGTACGGCGCCGTCTTCACACCCGGGCAGGCCATCGAACAAGGCCCGGCACCGGCGCTGCAGCTTCGCGCTGCGCGGGTTGAACAGCTGCCCGGGCAACGGGATGTGCTGCTCGGCTATGAACAGCTGCCCGCCGGCGCTGCCCAGGCGATCGCCTTTCTCGACACCTGGCTTTCGGACACCCGCCCGGGCGGGCTGCTGGCCGCTTTGCGCGAACGGCGCTGGCTGGAAGATTTCAGTTTTTCGGCATTGCATCAGTTCGCCGCACAGGCACTGCTGCACGCGCGCTTCAAGCTCAATGACGCGGCACCTGCCGACCAGGTCGAAGACCTGTTCCGGGACTGGCTGAGCTTCTTGCGCGATGCCGACCTGACGGCGCTGAACAGCGAATATGCACGTATCCAGCAGTCACGCGCGCTGGCCGCCGGCGCCCTGGAACTGGCGCGCCGCGACAGCAGCGGCCAGCCATTCAGTGCACTCGACGCCCAGGGCCTGGCGGCACTGCAAGGCCTGCTCGAACCCTTCACCGAGCAAGCCCGCCAGCCCTGGCGACTGCCACCTGCCGAGCCCTTGCTGGCCGTCGGGTTCAGCGATGCACCCGCCACGCCGACACCCGCCGGGGTTATCCACAGCCCGGCGCTGCCGGCCGTGCGGCAGTACGGCGTGATCTACCTGCGCTGGCAGGTGCGCTCGGCGTTGCGCGCGCGGCTGTGGCGCGTACTCGAAGGTGCCCTGCGCCCACTGGTCGAGCGCGCCACCCGCGCCTCGGTGGAGCTGCAATGGAGCGAGTGCGAGCACCTCTGGCAACTGCGCTGCGCCGGGTCACCGCCCGCCGTGGTCGCAGTCGTCGAGCAGGCATTGGCGCTGCTGCGCCTGCCTGCCGCCCAGGACTGGAGCGCAGGCCCAGGCACCGAGCCGGCGCTGATCCCGATCCGCCTGCTGCTAAAGCAGTTGCCGGGCTGTATCGTCGGGCGTGACCCGGGGCCATTGCCGGCCTGCCTGATCGCCCAGCCCGAGCTGGATGCGCTCTGGCAGCATGCCCGCTGGCAGGGCATGACCTGCGGCTTCACCGAAGCGGTGCAGCCGACGCTGAATGCGCTGCTGGCACAGGTACCGGGACAGCCGGGCATGGCCGAGCCGATCACCGGCGATGCCACAGGGCCCTGGCAGCATGTGCCGCTGCCCGAAGGCGAGCACGCACTGCTGGTGTTCTGCCCCGCCCCGCCCGGCAGCGAGGCGGTGTACCGGCTGCTGGCGCATCGACTGCAAGGGCCCTTCTACCAGCGCCTGCGGGTGGAGCTGCAACTGGGCTATGCAGTGTTCAGCGCATTGCGCCAGGTGCAGGGCCATACCGGCCTGCTGCTGGGCGTGCAGTCGCCCAAGGCCGACCCGGCACAGATCCTCGAGCACATGCGCTGCGTGGTCGCAGGCTTCACCCATGACCTGACCGATGATGCCGAGGCGCGTCAGGCCCTGGCGGCGCAGTACCACGAACCGGACATGGGCAATGCCGACGTCGCCGAATGGGCCTGGCAGGCCCGGCTGGCCGGCAGCGACGCCCCCAGCCTGGACACGCTGCGACAACAGCTGCTGGCCGTCACCGCACAGCAGCTCGAACACGCCGCCCGGCACCTGTTCGACAACGCCCTGTACCTGGCCAGCGCCGCACAGGGCGGATTGTTACCGGCAACGCAACAGCCTTTCTCGCAGGTTTAACCAAACTGTCCATTAATTTTAGTAAGATGGCGCTACCCGGGCCGTTGTAACCCCTTGTTTCAAAGGGGGGCCTAAATATGTAGCCACCCGCCCCCAGACCTATCCGGAAGGAGTACTCCCATGTGGACCAAACCTGCTTACACTGACCTGCGTATTGGCTTTGAAGTGACCATGTATTTCGCAAGTCGCTGAGTCTGCTTGCGGTACAACGCCTCGGTCAGCCGGGGCGTTTTCATTTTTGGACGCAGCAGGAGTGGCCATGTACATCCAGATTCTAGGTTCCGCCGCCGGCGGCGGTTTCCCGCAGTGGAACTGCAACTGCGACAACTGCAAGGGCTTTCGCGACGGCACCTTGCGCGCCAGCGCACGCACCCAGTCCTCGATCGCACTGTCCGACGACGGGGTGCACTGGGTGCTGTGCAACGCCTCGCCGGACATCCGCGCGCAGCTGCAAGGCTTCGCCCCCATGCAGCCGGCCCGCGCCCTGCGCGACACCGGGATCAACGCGATCATCCTGCTCGACAGCCAGATCGACCACACCACCGGCCTGCTCAGCCTGCGCGAAGGTTGCCCGCACCAGGTGTGGTGCACCGACATGGTCCACCAGGACCTGAGCACCGGCTTCCCTCTGTTCACCATGCTCAGCCACTGGAACGGTGGCCTGCAGTGGAACCGCATAGAGCTCGAAGGCAGCTTCGTGATCGAGGCGTGCCCGAACCTGCGCTTTACCCCGTTCCCGCTGCGCAGCGCCGCGCCGCCCTACTCGCCGCACCGCTTCGACCCGCACCCGGGCGACAACCTGGGGCTGATGGTCGAAGACCTGCGCACCGGCGGCAAGCTGTTCTACGCCCCGGGCCTTGGCCAGTTCGACGACAAGCTGCTGCAACTGATGCACGACGCCGATTGCCTGCTGGTCGACGGCACGCTGTGGGAGGATGATGAGATGCAGCGCCGCGGTGTCGGTACCCGCACGGGCCGCGAGATGGGTCACCTGGCACAGAATGGCCCCGGCGGCATGCTCGAGGTACTCGAAGGCTTCCCCGACCAGCGCAAGGTACTTATCCACATCAACAACACCAACCCGATTCTCGATGAAGACTCCGCCGAGCGCGCCGAACTGGCCCGCCGCAACGTCGAAGTGGCCTTCGACGGCATGAGCATCGAGCTGTAGGAGCCCCCATGAGCGAAGCCGTACCGCTTTCCCCCGCCGCGTTCGAGCAGGCCTTGCGCGCCAAGGGCGCCTACTACCACATCCATCACCCCTACCACGTGGCCATGTATGAAGGCCGCGCCAGCCGCGAGCAGATCCAGGGCTGGGTCGCCAACCGCTTCTACTACCAGGTCAACATCCCGATGAAGGATGCGGCGATCCTGGCCAACTGCCCGGACCGCGAGATCCGCCGTGAGTGGATCCAGCGCCTGCTCGACCACGACGGCGCCCCCGGCGAAGACGGCGGCATCGAAGCCTGGCTGCGCCTGGGCCAGGCCGTGGGCCTGGACCCCGACCAGCTACGCTCGCAGGAGCTGGTGCTGCCCGGCGTGCGCTTCGCGGTCGACGCCTACGTCAACTTCGCCCGCCGTGCCAGCTGGCAGGAAGCGGCCAGCAGCTCGCTGACCGAACTGTTCGCCCCGCAGATCCACCAGTCACGCCTGGACAGCTGGCCACAGCACTATCCCTGGATCGACCCGGCCGGCTACGAATACTTCCGCACCCGCCTGGGCCAGGCCCGGCGCGATGTGGAGCATGGCCTGAGCATCACCCTGCAGCACTACACCACGGTGCAGGGTCAACAACGCATGCTGGAGATTCTTCAGTTCAAGCTCGATATTCTGTGGAGCATGCTCGACGCCATGAGCATGGCCTATGAACTGAACCGCCCGCCCTACCACAGCGTCACCAGCGAGCGGGTGTGGCACAAGGGGATCACCTTATGAGTTTCGACCGTTCGAAGACGCCGCACTGGCGCCCCGGCTACCGCTTCCAGTACGAACCGGCGCAGAAGGGCCATGTGCTGCTCTACCCCGAAGGAATGATCAAGCTCAACGAAAGCGCCGCGCTGATCGGCGGGCTGATCGACGGCAAGCGCGATGTGGCCGCGATCATTGCCGAGCTGGACGTTCAATTCCCCGGTGTACCCGAACTCGGTGACGACATCGAGCAATTCATGGAGGTCGCCCGTGAGCAACACTGGATCGTCCTTGAGTGAGGTACCGGCCAAGCCCGCAGTCGGCCTGCCGCTGTGGCTGCTGGCCGAGCTGACCTACCGCTGCCCGCTGCAATGCCCGTACTGCTCCAACCCGCTGGACTTCGCCGAGCAGGGCAAGGAGTTGAGCACCGAGCAGTGGTTCAAGGTGATGGCCGAGGCGCGTGAAATGGGCGCCGCGCAACTGGGCTTTTCCGGCGGCGAGCCACTGGTGCGCCAGGACCTGGCCGAGCTGATCGGCGAGGGGCGCCGCCTGGGCTACTACACCAACCTGATCACCTCCGGCATCGGCCTGACCGAACAGAAGATCGCCGACTTCAAGCGCGCCGGGCTGGACCACATCCAGATCAGCTTCCAGGCCAGCGACGAACAGGTCAACAACCTGCTGGCCGGCTCGAAGAAAGCCTTCGCGCAGAAGCTGGAGATGGCCCGCGCGGTCAAGGCCCACGGCTACCCGATGGTGCTGAACTTCGTCACCCACCGGCACAACATCGACAAGATCGACCGCATCATCGAGCTGTGCATCGCCCTGGAAGCCGACTTCGTCGAGCTCGCTACGTGCCAGTTCTACGGCTGGGCCAAGCTCAACCGCGCCGGCCTGCTGCCCACCCGCGCGCAGCTGGAGCGCGCCGAACGCATCACCAACGAATACCGCGAGAAACTGCAGGCTGCGGGCAACCCATGCAAGCTGATCTTCGTCACCCCCGACTACTATGAAGAGCGGCCCAAGGGCTGCATGAACGGCTGGGGCAGCATCTTCCTCACCGTCACCCCGGACGGCACCGCACTGCCGTGCCATGGCGCACGCCAGTTGCCGGTACAATTCCCCAACGTGCGCGAACACAGCATGCAGCACATATGGTATGACTCGTTCGGCTTCAATCGTTTTCGCGGCTACGACTGGATGCCCGAGCCGTGCCGCTCCTGCGACGAGAAAGAAAAGGACTTCGGCGGCTGCCGCTGCCAGGCCTTCATGCTGACCGGCGACGCCAGCAATGCCGACCCGGTTTGCTCCAAATCGGCGGACCACGGGATCATCCTCGCTGCTCGGGAGGAGGCCGAAACCGCCACCCAGACCATCGACCAGATGACCTTCCGCAATGATCGAAACTCCCGTCTCATCGCCCGCGGCTGAGCGTTTCAGCGCACAACAGGCGGTTGCCGCCGGCACCGACTACGCCGAACTCAAGCGCAGCCCGCTGGGGCTGTTCTGGAACGAGTTTCGCCCCCAGGACGGCGGTTGCCGCATCTGGCAGTGGCGTGACGGCCAGGCCCGCTGCCTGACCCCCGACGGCTTCAGCGTGCGCAGCCGCGTCTACGAGTATGGCGGCGGCGGTTTCTGCCTGAGCGACGACGGGCTGGTGTTCGTCAACGAAGCCGACCAGCAGCTCTACAGCCAGGGGCTCGGCGGCGGGCAGCCGCAGCCGCTGACCCACGGCCCGTGCCGCTACGGTGACCTGCGCTGGGGCGCCGGCCAGGTGCTGGCGGTTGAAGAAGACGCCGATGTGCACCGGCTGGTATCGATCGCCGCCGGCACCCGCACGGTACTGGCCGAAGGCGCCGACTTCTATGCCGCTCCCACCTTCAGCGCCGACGGCCAGCGCCTGGCCTGGATCGAATGGAGCCGCCCGCACCAACCCTGGACTGCCACCCGCCTGCTGTGCGCCGAACGCCGCGATGCACACACCTGGGAAGCGCCGCGCTGCATCGCCGGCAGCGAGGCGCAACCGGAATCGCTGCAGCAGCCGCGCTTCGATGCCGACGGTCGCCTGTACTGCCTGTCGGATCGTGACGGCTACTGGCAACCCTGGGGCGAAACCCCGCAGGGCTGGGCAGCACTGCCGGCCGAGCGCGCCGACCATGCCGGCGCACCGTGGCAACTGGGCGCCAGCACCTGGCTGCCCCTGGACGGCGGCGGGTATCTGGCGAGCTGGTTCGAGGGCGGCTTCAGCCGCCTGGGCGTGCATCATGCCGATGGCACCCTGGAAGACTTCAGTGACGTCTACACCCGCTTTCGCTGCCTGGAGATCGACGACCGGTACCTGTATGCCATCGCCGCCTCTGCCGTCAGCACGCCCGCCGTCATCGCCATCGACCGCCACAGCCATACCGTTCAGGTGCTGGCCGGCGGTGCGATGCCCTTGCCCAGCGAACAGGTCAGCCAGCCGCGCAGCATCACCTACCCCAGCGGCGATGCCCAGGCGCACGCCTTCTTCTACCCGGCCATGAATGGTGTCGAGGCGCCGCCGCTGGTGGTGTTCGTGCATGGCGGACCGACCTCGGCGTGCTTCCCGGTGCTCGACCCGCGCATCCAGTACTGGACCCAGCGCGGCTTTGCCGTGGCCGACCTCAACTACCGTGGCAGCAGCGGCTATGGCCGCGCCTATCGCCAGGCCCTGCACCTGCGCTGGGGCGAAGTGGACGTGCAGGATGCCTGCGCAGTGGTCGACTTCCTGGCAGGGCAAGGGTTGATCGACCCGACGCAGGCGTTCATCCGCGGGGGCAGCGCCGGGGGCTACACCACGCTGTGTGCGCTGGCGTTCCAGAATGTGTTCCGTGGCGGGGCGAGCCTGTACGGGGTCAGCGACCCGCTGGCGCTGACGCGCGCCACGCACAAGTTCGAAGGCGATTACCTGGACTGGCTGATCGGCGACCCGCAGCAGGATGTGCAGCGTTATCAGGCGCGCGCGCCACTGCTGCATGCCGCGCAGATCAAGGTGCCGGTGATTTTCTTCCAGGGCGAACTGGATGCGGTGGTGGTGCCGGAGCAGACCCGTTCGATGCTGGCGGCGCTGAAGGCCAACGGGGTGCGTGCCGAAGGGCATTTCTACCCGACCGAGCGGCACGGGTTCCGGACGGCAGCGAACCTGGCGCATGCGCTGGAAGAAGAGTGGAAGTTCTACCGGGAAGTACTGGGCCAGTCTTGATGCCCCCATCGCGGGTCAAGCCCGCTCCCACAAAGGTCTCGATGATCCTTGTGGGAGCGGGCTGGACCCGCGATGGCCGCGACGCGGTCTAGCGCTTGGCGATGATGTACACCGCGTGCACGATCCCCGGAATGTAACCGCACAAGGTGAGCAGGATGTTCAGCCAGAAGGCGCCACCAAAACCCACCTGCAGGAACACGCCCAGCGGCGGCAACAGAATGGCGAAGATAATTCGGATCAGGTCCATCGGGCAGCTCCTTGTCTAAAGTCCTAACTACAGACTGCAAGCACCCCCCACTGGTTCAAATAGCCATCCCCCATAAAAAAACGCCCCAGGCCAAAAGGATCAGGCCCGGGGCGATGCGCAGGAACGCGAGACGGTTCGTTGAATTCGGTACGGCGCTACCGGGTCAGGCACGCCGCTGGTTGAGTTGCGCCGTGTGCACACGGGCAAAGGCACGCGCCAGGCGCAGCAGCATTTCGTCGATGTTGCCGCGGCTGACGGTCAGCGCCGGCGAAAAGCGCAGCACATTGGCCTGCGCCGCATTGAGCAGCAGCCCTTCCTGCAGCGCCGCCTTGACCAGGGCCGCGGCCGAGTCGTCGCTCAGCTCCAGGCCCCACAGCAAGCCCTGGCCGCGCACCTCGCCCTGGCCATAACGCCCCGCCAGGTGGCTCAGGCCATCACGCAGGTGCCGCCCCGACGCCTGCACCTGCTCCATGAAGCCCGGCTCCAGCACGGCATCGAGAATCGCCAGGCCCGCCGCACTCATCAGTGCATTGCCATGGTGACTGCCTTCCAGCTCGCCGGCCTCGGCGCAGCAGGCCGTACCCCGCGCCAGCAGGGCGGCCAGCGGCACACCGCCGCCCAGGCCCTTGCCCAGGGTGATGATGTCGGCGCGCACGCCGTAGGTCTGCTCGGCCAGCAGCGCGCCGCAACGGCCCACGCCGGTCTGCACCTCATCCAGGATCAGCAGGATGCCCAGTTCGCGGCACAGGCGCTCGACACCCTTGAGGTACTGCTGGGTGGCCGGGATCACCCCGGCCTCGCCCTGGATCGGCTCGAGCATGATCGCCACGGTACGCGAGTCCACTGCTGCATGCAGCGCGGCCAGATCGTTGAACGGCACCTTGCTGAAACCCGGCAGGCCGGGCTCGCAGCGGTTGCACGCCGACGGGTCGGAGGCCGACAGCGCCCCCAGGCTGCGCCCGTGGCAGCTCTGGCGCGCAGTGATGATGTGGTAGGCGCCATTGCGATGCAGCTGGCCCCACTTGCGCGCCAGCTTGATCGCACCTTCGCAGGCTTCGGCACCACTGTTGAGCAGGTAGGCCTGATCGCTGCCGGTGCTCTGGCACAGGCGGTTGACCAGGCTCAACAGGCCACGGTTATGAAAGCCGGTGCCGGGGTTGATCAATGCCTGGGCCTGGCTGCTCAGTGCCTGCACCAGCGCCTTGGGGCTGTGCCCGAGGCTGTTCACCGCGCAACCCTGGGTGAAATCCAGATAGGCGCGGCCTTCGTTGTCCCACAGCCACGAACCCTGGCCGCGCACGAACACCTGTGGCGCACGCTCGGTGGCCGGCATCAGGCATTCCCGCGACAGCTGCTCGGCCTGGGCCAGTGCCACCGGCGCCGGTGCCTGCTCGGCAGCGCGCGCCGCCTGGCGACGCAGATTGAACAGGTTCATGCACGCAGCCCTTCCAGCGGCAGGCCAAGCAGGCGCGCGGTCCAGTCCTCGACCTGGCCGCTGCGCAGGCGCTTGATCGCGATGTCGCGCCAGCGTGACGAGAGGGCCGGACAATCCACCAGCTTTTTCAAACCCGCATGCTCCAGAGGTTCACGGTAAAAAGTATGCAGTGCCCAGGCCACGGTCAGGCCCGGATAGCTGCGTTGTATCAGTTCGAACGGCTCGTCGGCGCTGACGAAGCCAGGCTTGAGCACCCGGTAGAACCAGCCGCAGCGCAGCGCGTCCTGCGCCTGTTGCGGCAGGTTCGGCAAGCCCCAGCGATGGCTCAGGCGGTAGCACGGCGAGCGCGGCTGACTGACCTGCAGCAGCGCCCCGCCCCAGCGGAACATGTCGCCCAGGCAGACGTGCTCTTCGGTAAGGCCGCGGGTCGAGAGGTTTTCGCCAAAACCCGGCGCGCACCAGTCGATCTGTGGATAACGTCGCCGCCACCAGGCGTAGTGCTCGGCCGGATAGTGGTGCAAGGCCCGCTCGGGGCCGGTATGGAAGCGCGGGTCGCCGTGTTCGTCGCTGCCCAGCCCCTGTGGCCATAACCACAGCCTTCTTGCAACCTGTTCCTTATCGATATCGGTGAGTAACCCATAACCGACATTTTTTGCCTTGCCTATGTAAACGCCATCCACATACACGGTATTCATCGCGCCTTCTGGCCCTGTAAACCTTGTGAATACGGGATAGACTAGGCTTCTCGCGGGCCTTCGGCCATTTCGTTTTTCGAGCTTTTTTGATAAGTATTGCTTATGGATTTTCGCCAACTGCGTTATTTCGTCGCGGTGTACGAAGAAGGCCATGTGGGCCGGGCCGCCGAACGCCTTTCACTGTCGCAGCCAGCGCTGTCGCAGCAGATCCGCCAGCTCGAGCACAGCCTCGATGTGAGCCTGTTCGAACGGGGCAACAAGCGCCTGTTGCCAACCCTGGCCGCACACACCCTGTACAACCACGCCCTACCCCTGCTCGACGGCCTGCAACGCGCCCGCGAGGCGTTGCGCAACTTCCGCGGGCAGGCCTTGCGTACCCTGGCCATCGGCGTGCTGCAGACGGTACGGCCGAGCCTGGTGCCGCAACTGCTCGACCGCCTGCGCAAGGCGCAACCACACCTGGTGGTGCAGATCTACGAACTGTCGGGGCTGGAGATCGAACGGCGCCTGCTCAACGGCACCCTGGACATCGGCATCAGCTACCTGCCGCCGCGCCAGCCGGGCCTTCACGGCCTGCTGCTGTACGAAGACGAGCTGCAACTGGTGATCCCGCACACGCACCCGCTGCGCGAATTCAAGAAGGTCTCGCTCAAGCAGGCCGCCGAACTGCCCATGCTGATGCTGGGCGAAGAGTTCCAGGTACGCCAGATCTGGCAGGCGCAACTGGCCAACCTCGGGCGCCGCCCGCAGGTGCAGGCCGAGATGAACAACATGGGCGGGATTCTCGACAGCCTGGCGCATACCTCGCTGGCAACCGTGTTGCCGGGGCGTGCGCGCGACGCCACGGACGATCCAGAGCTGCTCTGGAAGCCGCTGAGCGAGCCGCGGGTGCCACTGAAGGTAGGCCTGGTGTTTCGCGATGCGCAGCGCCAGCAGGCGTCGGTGGAGCTGCTGCGCAATCTGCTGGAGGAAGAGATCGACCCTCGCCAGATCGGCGGTTCACCTCTGGATGTGCTCGGCTAGAAAAAACCCGGGCAAAAGAAAACCCCGCCGAAGCGGGGTTTTGCAGACTGTTTCCCTGACATCCTTTTCGTCCCGCCGTCCTGGCAGGAAATCCTTCCGTGTCCCTGTTATGTACTGTGCGCATCCTGCGCGACGTCCATGAGGTGAAGATTAGCTGTGGATCCAATCTTACGGAAGAGGCCAAACGTCACCACGTCATGTAAGCAAATGCTTACATGACGCCGTCAGATCAAAACTGTTCCGCGTCGAGCAGGTACAACGACTCGCTGCCCGCCTTCACCGAAGCGCTGAGCGAGTGAATACGCGGCAGCAGGCGGGCGAAGTAGAAGCGCGCGGTGCCCAGCTTGCTGGCGTAGAAGTCGTCCTCACCCTGTTTGGCCAGGGCCGTGCGCGCCATCAGTGCCCACATGTAGGCATAGGCGGTGTAGCCGAAGGCGTGCAGGTACTCCACCGACGCCGCGCCGATTTCGTTGGGGTTCGCCTTGGCGCGGTCGAGCACCCAGGCGGTCAGTTCGTCGAGGCTGTCCAGCGCCGTCTCCAGCGGTTTGACGAACTCGCCCAGCGCCGTGTCGGCGGTGGCGATGAAATGGCGGATCTCGTCGGCGAACAGCTTGTAGAACGCCCCGCCGCTGCCCACCACCTTGCGGCCCATCAGGTCCAGGGCCTGGATGCCGTTGGTGCCTTCGTAGATCTGGGTGATGCGCACGTCGCGCACCAGTTGCTCCTGGCCCCACTCGCGAATGTAGCCATGGCCGCCGAACACCTGCTGGCCATGCACGGTCACTTCCAGGCCCAGATCGGTGAGAAACGCCTTGGACACCGGCGTCAGCAGCGCCACCAGGTCTTCGGCGCGCTTGCGGGCCTCGCGGTCTTCGCTGAACTTGGCGGTATCGAGCTGCATCGCAACATAGGTGGAGAAAGCCCGGCCGCCTTCGTTCAGTGCCTTCATGGTCAGCAGCATGCGCCGCACGTCGGGGTGCACGATGATCGGGTCGGCAGTCTTGTCCTTGGCCTGGGGCCCGGTAGGTGCACGGCTCTGCAGGCGGTCGCGGGCGTATTCGATGGCGTTCTGGTAGGAACGCTCGGCCGAGGCCAGGCCCTGGATGCCGACCCCCAGGCGCTCGTAGTTCATCATGGTGAACATCGCTGCCAGGCCCTTGTTCGGCTCGCCGACCAGGTAGCCCACGGCGCTGTCGAAGTTCATCACGCAGGTGGCCGAGGCCTGGATGCCCATCTTGTGCTCGATGGAGCCACAGGTGGCCGGGTTGCGCTCGCCCAGGCTGCCATCGGGGTTGACCAGGAACTTGGGCACCAGGAACAGCGAGATGCCCTTGGGCCCGGCCGGGGCGTCAGGCAGCTTGGCCAGCACCAGGTGGATGATGTTCTCGGTCAGGTCGTGTTCGCCGCCGGTGATGAAGATCTTGGTGCCGGTGACCTTGTAGCTGCCGTCGGCCTGCGGCTCGGCGCGGGTACGGATGATGCCAAGGTCGGTGCCGGCGTGGGGCTCGGTCAGGCACATGGAGCCGGCCCAGACCCCGGCGTACATGTTGGGCAGGTACCGCGTCTTGAGCTCTTCGCTGGCATGGGCGTTGATCGACAGGCAGGCACCGGCGGTCAGCATCGGGTACAGGCCGAAGGCCAGGCTCGAGGAGTTGACCATTTCTTCGACCTGGGCAGAGATCACCTTGGGCATGCCCATGCCGCCATAGGCAGGGTCGCCGCCCACGCCCACCCAGCCGCCATCGGCGTAGGTGCGGTAGGCATCGATGAAGCCGGCCGGGGTGCGCACGGCGCCGTTGTCCCAATGGCAGCCCTCTTCGTCGGCGCTGCGGCTCAGCGGAGCGATGCGCTGGCTGGTGACCTTGCCGGCTTCCTCGAGCACCGCCAGTGCGGTTTCTTCGTCGACCGCCTCGGCCAGCCCGGGCAGTTGTGCCCACAGCCGGGATACTTCGAAGACTTCGTTGAGGACGAAGCGCATATCGCGCAGGGGCGCTTTATAGTCAGCCATGGCAACCTCTCACACCTTGAGTCGGGACGGCCCCGCAGGGCCGCTACACAGTTGCGAGCCAGTGTAACCTAACAACTTTTGTGACACATAGGGTCATCTGGCGACCGCATAGTCACTTCTGGTCACGCCGTGCGCACCGCTCCACGCTTGCTCTGGTGGCCGTAGGTCATGGTGCAGTTACGCCCCGCTCCCTTGGCACTGTACAGCGCCTGGTCGGCCGACTTGAGCACCTCATCGGGGCTGCGGTGCTCGGGCAGGCGCTCGGCGGCACCAATACTGATGGTCACCGACACGCTGCTGGCCCCGGCCGCCCCACGGCGTTGTCGCCCCTGCTGGTCGTCCTGGGGGCGGCTGTCCTGGTTGCGCAGCTGGATATTGTAGTTGGCGATCACCTCGCGCACCGCCTCCAGGTGCGGCAGGCATTCCTCGATGGTCTTGGCCGCGAACACCAGGGCGAACTCCTCGCCGCCATAGCGGTAGGCGCGGCCCCCGCCGGTGACCTTGGACAGTTTGCTGGCCACCAGGCGCAGCACCTGGTCGCCGACGTCGTGCCCGTGGGTATCGTTGAATTTCTTGAAGTGGTCGACGTCGGTCATCGCCAGCACATAGTTGCGCCCCAGACGCTGCATGCGCTCGTTGAGCGCGCGGCGCCCCGGCAGGCCGGTGAGCTCGTCGCGAAACGCCATCTGGTAGGCCTCGTGGGAGACCGCGGCGGCGATCATCAGCATCACCTGGCTGCACATGATGTTCAGGGTGAAGGGCAGGATGAAGGTCTGCGGCAGCATCCAGAAGATCCCCATCAGACCGATCACCTGCGCCGCATGCAGCGGGCGCGGTTCGCGCAGGTACTGCACCACCAGCAGGATGAAGGCGAGCAGGAACACCGGGTAGGCCAGCTGGATCAGGCTCATCCACTGACCGTGCAGCGCCGGCCAGCGGATTTCCGCGAGCCAGTTGAGCAGCGCCTGCGGGTAGCTCTGCTCCAGCCCCAGCGCCGTGCTGCCGACCGCCAGCAGCACGGCAAAGCGCGCCACCATGTCCTGGAACAGGTGCGTGCGCTCCTGCCAGGCGCCGTACAGCGCAAACAGGATCGGCAGCAACAGGCACACCAGGTGGAACACCACGGCGGCGTCCTGGCGTACCACGCCATTGTCGCGGTAGTAGTCGGTCTGGGTGTCGAGCAGGAAGTAGGCGATATACACCGTGACCATCAGGAACAGTTCACGCTGACGGCGGTAGACCGTGCAGTAGGCCCCGCCCAGCAGCAGCACCAGGGTTGGCAGCACGTTGAACAGCGAGGTGAAGAAGACGTTGAGGTCTCTGACATAAGCAGCGGCGAGCCCAGACACCAGCAGGAACAGTGACGGCAGAAAATGGCTCAGTCGTACAGCGGATAAACGAAACAAGGGAATCTCCGACCCGGCAGATCAAGTAATGGCATTGTGCCTTTAATGTGTCGGCAGCGCACATGAATAGATGAATATGCCGGCAGCACTTGTAACGGCAGGGTGGGAGCAGGGCTTAGCACGTATTCGTATCAGGTTCTGACTGGCGCATAAAAAAACCCGCCGGTAAGGGCGGGCTTTCTTGCTTCAGGCGATGACTCAGTACGAGAGGCCGAAGTGCTCTTCGTTCATGTCCATCAGGTTGCTCGCGCCCGACAGCATGGTTTCCACATGCGTGCGGGTCCGCGGCAGGATGCGCTGGAAGTAGAAGCGCGCGGTCTGCAGCTTGGCGGTGTAGAACGCCTCTTCGCTGGTGCCGGCAGCCAGTTTCTCGGCGGCCAGGCGCGCCATGTCAGCCCAGAAGTAGGCCAGGCAGGCGTAACCGGAGTACATCAGGTAGTCCACCGAGGCGGCACCGACTTCTTCGCGGTCCTTCATCGCGGCCATGCCGACCTTCATGGTCAGTTCGCCCCACTCCTTGTTCAACTTGGCCAATGGCGCGACGAACTCGCTGATGGCCTCGTTGCCTTCGTTGTTCTGGACGAACTTGTGCACGATCTTGGTGAAGCCCTTGAGCGCCTCGCCCTGGGTCATCAGCACCTTGCGGCCCAGCAGGTCCAGCGCCTGGATGCCGGTGGTGCCTTCGTACAGCATCGAGATGCGGCTGTCGCGAACGTTCTGCTCCATGCCCCACTCGGCGATGAAGCCGTGGCCGCCGTAGATCTGCACGCCGTGGTTGGCCGACTCGAAGCCGACTTCGGTCATGAACGCCTTGGCGATCGGGGTCATGAAGGCCAGCAGTGCGTCGGCCTTCTTCTTCTCTTCTTCGTCCTGGCTGTACTTGACGATGTCGACCTGCTTGGCGGTGAAGTACACCATCGCGCGATTGCCTTCGGCGAAGGCTTTCATGGTCAGCAGCATGCGACGCACGTCCGGGTGGACGATGATCGGGTCAGCCGCCTTGTCCGGCGCCTTGGGGCCGGTCAGCGAACGCATCTGCAGGCGGTCGCGGGCATACTTCAGGCCACCCTGGAACGCCACTTCGGCGTGGGCCAGGCCTTGCAGCGCGGTACCCAGGCGAGCGGTGTTCATGAAGGTGAACATGCAGTTCAGGCCCTTGTTGGCCGGGCCGATCAGGTAGCCGGTGGCGGCGTCGAAGTTCATCACGCAGGTGGCGTTGCCGTGGATGCCCATCTTGTGTTCGATGGAGCCACAGGAAACGGCGTTGCGCTCGCCCACACCGCCTTCGGCGGTCGGCAGGAACTTGGGCACGATGAACAGCGAGATGCCTTTGGTGCCGGCCGGTGCATCGGGCAGGCGCGCCAGCACGATGTGCACGATGTTGTCGGCCATGTCGTGTTCACCGGCCGAGATGAAGATCTTGGTGCCGGTGACCTTGTAGGAACCGTCGGCCTGAGGTTCGGCCTTGGTGCGCAGCATGCCCAGGTCGGTACCGCAGTGCGGTTCGGTCAGGCACATGGTGCCGGTCCATTCGCCGGATACCAGCTTGGTCAGGTAGGTGTTCTGCTGCTCGGCGGTGCCGTGCTCGGAGATGGTGTTCATCGCGCCGTGCGACAGGCCTGGGTACATGCCCCACGACCAGTTCGACTCGCCGACCATTTCGCTGACCGCCAGGCCCAGCGACTCGGGCAGACCCTGGCCGCCGTGATCGACGTCATGGGCCAGGCTCGGCCAGCCGCCTTCGACGAACTGCTTGTAGGCTTCCTTGAAGCCGGTGGGGGTCTTAACGCCCGACTCGCTCCAGGTGCAGCCTTCCAGGTCGCCCACACGGTTCAGCGGGGCCAGTACCTGTTCACAAAACTTGGCGCCTTCCTCGAGGATCGCATCGACCATGTCGGGGGTGGCGTCCTGGCAAGCCGGCAGGCTCTGATAGTGCGCTTCGTAGCCCAGCAGTTCATCGCGAACGAAACGAATATCACGCAAGGGGGCTTTGTAATCAGGCATAGCGATGAACCTCTGCTGATGGATCCTTGAATAGGGAGACCGCGACATACACCGACCAGCTCTAGGCGGCTTTCGGTCAAACAGTTGTTTGAAACATACGTTTACGCCGAAATCTTGTCAAGCACCCCCATGAGGGCATTTCTGCCATGACAGGCTACGCTCCGGCCCCGCTCGCCAGAACGCAGGCACGACAAGACGCCCGGCCTTGGGCCAGGGCGTCGAGTCAGGATGGAGGGGTAAAACCGGGGAGGTGCGAGCGCCGGCTGGCTCAGGCGTAGGTATCGATCAGCGTGCCGAGCATTTCGTCGGAGGCCTTGGCCACTTTGACACCCAGTTCGACCTGATGCTTGCCCAGGGCAAGTTCGACGGTGCTGGTGGCCAGGTCCATCTGCTGGCTGCGGTCGACCGAGCGCAGGCGTTCGGCCTGGTAGTCGCTGGACTGGCTGGTGGCAGCACGTTCGACAGTGGTGTTGGCGATCTGGCTGGCGGCCTGATCGACGCGGTTCTGGCCGCTCTGAATGGCGCCCAGGCCGGCATAGAATGCGGAACTGCCCGAGATTTCCATTTCAAACTCTCCAGGTGACGGAAGGCACAGATGATATCAACGGCCCCTATTGAAGCAGACAACCCGGCAAAAGGCCCGTCAAAAACACTAATGGCACAGTGCCCTTCAATAGACTCAGCCTAGTCGAGCAAATCCAGCTGCAGGTATGCGGCCACCGCCTCGGCGCTGGCCACCTTGAGTTTTGGCACCCGGCCCAGGCAGGGGGCCGGCAGGCGTTCGGCAAGCGAAGCCAGGTTCTCCTCCAGGCGCGAGGTGCGCGGCTCGATGATGTTCGCCACCCAGCCGGCCAGTTGCAGGCCATCGCGGGCAATCGCCTCGGCACTGAGCAGCGCATGGTTGATGCAACCCAGGCGCACGCCTACCACCAGGATCACCGGCAGCTTGAGCGCAATCGCCAGGTCCGACAGATTGGCCTGATCGGACAACGGCACCCGCCAGCCACCCGCCCCTTCGATCAGGGTGAAATCGGCGTTGTGCGCCAGCACCGTGCGCATCGGCGCCAGCAACGCCTGCACGCTCAGCGCAACACCCGCCTCGCGGGCCGCCAGGTGCGGGGCGATGGCGGGCTCGAAGGCAAAAGGGTTGAGCTGCGCATAGGGCAGCGTGATGCTGCTTTGCGCGATCAGGGCCAGTGCATCGGCGTTGCGCAGGCCCTTGGGGGTCACCTCGCAGCCCGACGCTACCGGCTTGGCCCCAAGGGTACTCAGGCCGGCCAGACGTGCCGCATGCAGCAGGCCGGCGGCAATGGTGGTCTTGCCCACATCGGTATCGGTGCCGGCGATGAAATAGGCAGCATGCATCTCAATCCCCCTGGTGCTGCGGCTTGTGCAGTACCGCATAGACTACCTGATAGGTGGCGGGCAGTCCCTGCGGCTGGCGAAAGCGCTCGTAGGCCTGCAGCAGGCCCTGCATGCGTGCCCTGCCGGTCAGGCCGGCGGGGCGACCGGGGTTGAGGTTGTGTGCGCCCAGCGCCTTGAGCTCATGGGTCAGGCTGCGCACATCGGGGTAATGCAGTACATGGGGCCGGGCCTCCAGCCCGAGCACCTGCAGCCCGCTGTCGGCACACAGACGCTGGTAGTCCGCCAGAGGGCGGAAGCGATTGACGTGCACCAGCCCGTCCACCGCCTGCCAGCTTTCACGCAGCTCGAACAGCGTGCCCACGCACAGGCTGGCGAACGCCAGCACGCCCCCAGGCTGCAGAACCCGCTGCGCTTCACGCAGCACCGCAGCCAGGTCGGCGCACCACTGCACCGCCAGGCTGGAGAAGATCAGCCCGGCGCTGCCATCACGCAGCGGCAGACGCTCGGCATCGCCCGCCACATGGTAATGCGCGCCCCCCAGCTCACGGGCATGCAGCAGCATGCCTTCGGCGATATCCACCGCCACACCCAGCCCTTGCGGATAACGTTGCTGCAAGTGCCGGCTGAAATGCCCGGTGCCACTGCCCAGATCGATCCAGCAACGCGGTTGCAAATCGGCGGGCAGCTGCGCCAGCAGATGAGCGCCCACCGCCCGCTGCAACGCGGCGACACTGTCGTAGCTGGCCGCAGCACGGGAAAACGAGGCCGCCACCTGGCGCTTGTCGGGCAAGGCGCCGGGCAGCCTGGGCAGGGAAAGATCAGTCATCGCCACTCTCGTGCAGGAAGGTCTTGATAAAGGTCGCCAACGCCTGGGCGTGCTCCAGCAGGAAGGCGTGGGCGCTGTCCTCGACAATGCCCACCTCGACGTCCTGCAGCAGTTCGAACAGCGCCTTGGCCGCCTCGACCGGCACCAGCGCGTCGCTGCCTGCGAACAGGTGCAACTGCGGGCCGCCGAAGTTGCTCAGCGCAGCCCGGGTATCGAGTTGCCGCAATACCTCCAGGCCCGTGGCCAGGTACAGCGGGTCGGTTGCCGGCACCCCCACCTCCAGCAACCGCGCCAGGCTGCGCGGCGCCTGCGCGCCCTGGCTGCACAGCGACTTGAAGCGCTTGAGCGTCACTTGCGTATGGCTACGGCAACCGTCGAGAAAGGTATTGAAGGTGTCGGTCGGCATGCCATGGGGCCAGTCCGCACGGGCCACGAAGCTGGCGTTGCTGCCCAGCGTCACCAGCCCGCAGCAGTGATCGCCGCGTCGCGCCGCCAGCTCGGCGGCGAGCATGCCGCCCAGCGACCAGCCTCCCAGCCAGGTGTCGGTAGGCAACGTGCGGTCCAGGTGATCCAGCCATACAGGCACGTCACTGCCATCCAGCTCCGGCAGAGGCATCAGCTCCACGTGCAGCTTGGCATCCAGGGCGCGCAAGCTCGCGGCCAGCGGCTCCAGTGCAGCGGTACCCAGGCCCCAGCCCGGCAAAAGAATCAGTCGATCACGCATCAGCAGGCTCCAGCAGCGAATGACACTCGGCCAATGCATTCAACAATAGCTGTACCTGCGCGGCGCTGTGGGCGGCGGTCAGGGTCACGCGCAGCCGGGCACTGCCGGCCGGCACCGTCGGTGGACGGATCGCCGTGACCATCAGCCCGCGTTCGCGCAACATCGCCGACAGCCGCATGGCCCTTGCGGCATCGCCGATCAGAATCGGCTGGATCGGCGTGAAACTGTCCATCAGGTGCAGGCCGATCTGCTCGGCGCCCTGACGGAACTGGCGGATCAGCGCAGCCAGGTGCTCGCGGCGCCAGTGCTCGTCACGCAGCAGTTGCAGGCTCCTGAGCGTGGCGCAGGCCAGGGCCGGTGGCTGGCTGGTGGTATAGATGTACGGGCGGGCGAACTGGATCAGGCTCTCGATCAGTTCCTCACTGCCAGCGACGAACGCACCGGCGGTACCGAAGGCCTTGCCCAGGGTGCCGACCAGCACCGGTACCTGCCCCATGTCCAGGCCGAAATGCTCCACCACGCCACCGCCGTGGCGGCCCAGGGTGCCGAAGCCATGGGCATCATCGACCATCAGCCAGGCGCCCCTGGCCTGCGCCTGGGCAGCCAGCGCCGGCAGGTCGGCGATGTCGCCGTCCATGCTGAACACGCCATCGGTGACCACCAGCGCATTGCCGCTGGCCTTGTCCAGGCGCTTGCCGAGGCTGTCGGCATCGTTGTGCAGGTAGCGGCTGAAGCGCGCACCACTGAGCAACCCGCCATCCAGCAGCGAAGCATGGTTGAGGCGATCCTGCAGCACGCTGTCGCCCTGCCCCACCAGCGCGGTCAACGCACCCAGGTTGGCCAGGTAGCCGGTGGTGAACAGCAGCGCGCGCGGGCGACCGGTAAACTCGGCCAGGGCCAGTTCCAGTTCATGGTGCGGCGAGCTGTGGCCGATCACCAGGTGCGACGCCCCGCCGCCCACGCCCCAGCGCTCAGCGCCTGCACGCCAGGCGTCGATCACCTCGGGGTGGTTGGCCAGGCCCAGGTAGTCGTTGCTGCAAAACGCCAGCAACGGCGTGCCGTCCACCATCACCTGCGGCCCCTGCGGGCTCTGCAGCAGGGGTCGCTGGCGATACAGCGCCGCAGCGCGCCGTTGTTCCAGGCGCGCACTCAGATCAAAGCTCATGGGGACCTCAGGCGGAGGCGGCGTCGTAGAACAGCTCGCTGCTCTTCTGCTCGATCAGCGCCTGCTCGATGGCCGCCTGATGCACCTCGTCGGCGTGCTCTTCGCGCGCTTCAGGCTGGATGCCCAGGCGCGCGAACAGTTGCATGTCCTTGTCGGCCTGCGGGTTGGCGGTGGTCAGCAGCTTCTCGCCGTAGAAGATCGAGTTGGCCCCGGCGAAGAAGGCCAGTGCCTGCATCTGTTCGTTCATCGCCTCGCGCCCGGCCGACAGGCGCACATGGGACTGCGGCATGAGGATACGCGCCACTGCCAGCATGCGGATGAAGTCGAACGGGTCGACGTCTTCGGCATTCTCGAGCGGCGTGCCCGCCACCTTCACCAGCATGTTGATCGGCACCGATTCGGGGTGCTCCGGGAGGTTGGCCAGCTGGATCAGCAGCCCGGCGCGGTCGTCCAGCGATTCGCCCATGCCCAGGATCCCGCCCGAACAGATCTTCATCCCGGCATCGCGCACATAAGCCAGGGTCTGCAGGCGCTCGCCGTAGGTGCGGGTGGTGATGATGCTGCCGTAGAACTCAGGCGAGGTGTCCAGGTTGTGGTTGTAGTAGTCCAGGCCGGCCTGGGCCAGGGCCACGGTCTGCTCCTGGTCGAGCTTGCCCAGGGTCATGCAGGTTTCCAGGCCCAGCGCCTTGACCCCTTTGACCATCTGCAGCACGTAGGGCATGTCCTTGGCCGACGGGTGCTTCCACGCCGCGCCCATGCAGAAGCGCGTGGAGCCGATGGCCTTGGCCCGGGCGGCCTCCTCCAGCACCTTCTGCACCTCCATCAGCTTCTGTTTTTCCAGGCCGGTGTTGTAGTGACCGGACTGCGGACAATATTTGCAATCTTCCGGGCAGGCGCCGGTCTTGATCGACAGCAGGGTCGAGACCTGAACGCGGTTGGCGTCGAAATGCGCGCGGTGAACGGTCTGCGCCTGAAACAGCAGGTCGTTGAACGGTAGCTGGAACAGTGCTTTGACTTCGGCCAGGGACCAGTCGTGACGAAGCGTTGCAGTTGTGCTGGCGCTCATGGGTGTTTCCTTGTTTAGGCTTGTACTGGCGCCGGGACAGGAAAGCCCGCCAGCGCATCACGGATAGCTCGCATAGTTAAGGAAGCGCCATGCACTGTCAACCACGCCTTAAACAACTGGTTTACAACTGGCTAAATATCAACCAAACGTGTTTGCTGTGCGATGAACCTGCCCAGCAGTCACACCCCATTTGCGTGGCCTGCGAGGCCGAACTGCCCTGGCTGGAAGAATGCTGTCGAACCTGCGCGCTGCCCTTGCCGATGCGGGGCCTGACCTGCGGCCAGTGCAGCCGCCGCCCACCCGCCTTCACCCGGGTCGAGGCGCCCTGGCACTACGGCTTCCCCGTGGATGCACTGATCACCCGCTTCAAGCACCAGCGCCAGTGGCCGCTGGGCCGATTGCTGGCGCAACTGCTGGGCAACTGGCTTGCCTACCGCTTTGCCGAAGACCTGCCGCGGCCCGGCCTGCTGTTGCCGGTACCGCTGGCGCGCCGGCGCCTGCGCGAACGCGGCTTCAACCAGGCTGCGATGCTTGCCCAGTGGTTGGCCGGGCAGTTGGAGATCGCCTGCGAGCCACGTCTGCTCCAACGCCCGCAAGAAACGGCGGCCCAGCAGGGGCTGACGGCCAAGGCGCGCAAGGGCAACCTGCGCCACGCCTTTGCCCTGGCCGATTCGGCGGCGATCAGGGGGCAGCATGTGGCGATCGTCGACGATGTGCTCACCACCGGCGCCACTGCGCAGGCATTGGCCAGCCTGTTGCGGGCGGCGGGTGCCACGCGGGTGGACGTATACTGCCTGGCACGCACGCCCAAGCCCGGCGGCGCTTGACTTGCGCCGGGGCGGCGGGCACTTTCTGGGCCATCCCTGCCCCGACTGCGTGCCCGCCCATGTCCCTGCCTGCCCTGTTGACCCAACATATCGTCCGTCGCCCGCAACGCATCGCCCTGCTTGCCCACATCGCCGAGCAGGGGTCGATCACCCGGGCGGCCAAGAGCGCCGGCATCAGCTACAAGGCCGCGTGGGATGCCATCGACGAGCTCAACAACCTGGCCGCCAGCCCGCTGGTAGAACGCAGCGTGGGCGGGCGCGGGGGCGGTGGGGCGAAACTGTCGCTGGAGGGGCAGCGGGTGTTGCGCCTGTACCAGAAGCTGCAACTGTTGCAGGCGCAGGTGCTGGAAGCGGCCGAAGACTCCGACGATCTCGACCTGCTCGGGCGCCTGATGCTGCGCACCAGTGCGCGCAATCAGTTGCATGGGCGGGTCAGCGCCATTCGCGCGCAGGGCCGCATCGACACCGTGGAGCTGACCCTGGCCGGGGGGCTGCGCATCGAGGCACAGATCACCCATGACAGCACCTTGCGTCTGGAGCTGGAACCGGGCACGCCGGTGGTGGCGCTGATCAAGGCCGGCTGGCTGGAGGTGGCGATGCCCGGGCCGGCGCAGGTCAACCAGTTGAGCGCCGTGGTACAGGAACTGATCGATGACCCGCAAGGGACTACCGAGGTGCGCCTGAGCCTGAGCAACGGCCAGACGCTGTGCGCATTTGCCGAGCCGCAGTGGCTGCTGGACAACCGGGTGGCGGTAGGCAGTGAAGTGGCAGTGCGGTTCTCGCCGGCGTATGTGCTGCTGGGTACGCCGCTCTAGATTATTGGGGCTGCAGCACAGCCCATCGCGGGTCAAGCCCGCTCCCACAGGTTCAGCGATTTCCTTGTGGGAGCGGGCTTGACCCGCGATGGGGCATGCAGCGTCCCCGGGGTGCTGTACCATGGCTCTCATACGCCCGGCCACCCGTCGCGCTGCAGGAGTTCCCATGTCACACCCCTTCGATACCCTTACCCCCGACCTGGTCCTGGACGCTGTCGAAAGCATCGGCTTTCTCAGCGACGCTCGTGTTCTGGCACTCAACAGCTACGAGAACCGTGTCTACCAGGTGGGCATCGAAGACGCCGAACCGCTGATCGCCAAATTCTATCGCCCCGGCCGCTGGAGCAACGCGGCGATTCTCGAGGAGCACGCCTTCACCGCCGAACTGGCCGACTGCGAAGTCCCCGTGGTCGCCCCGCTGGTGCACAAGGGCCAGAGCCTGTTCGAGCATGCAGGCTTTCGCTTCACACTGTTCCCGCGCCGTGGCGGCCGCGCACCGGAGCCGGGCAACCTCGACCAGCTGTACCGCCTCGGCCAGTTGCTCGGTCGCCTGCACGCGGTCGGTGCCACGCGCCCGTTCGAACACCGTGAAGCGCTGGGCGTGGCCAACTTCGGTCACGCCTCCCTCGCCACCCTGCTCGAAGGCAACTTCGTGCCGCGCAGCCTGCTGCCGGCCTACGAGTCGGTGGCCCGCGACCTGCTCAAGCGCGTGGAGGACGCCTACGCCCGCACCCCATACAAGAGCATCCGCCTGCACGGCGACTGCCACCCCGGCAACATGATGTGCCGCGATGAGGTGTTCCACATCGTCGACCTGGACGACTGCCGCATGGGCCCCGCCGTGCAGGACCTGTGGATGATGCTCGCCGGCGATCGTCACGAGCGCCTGGGCCAGCTGGCCGAACTGATGGATGGCTACAACGAGTTCCATGATTTCGACCCCCGCGAACTGGCCCTGATCGAACCGCTGCGCGCCCTGCGCCAGCTGCACTACAGCGCCTGGCTGGCGCGCCGCTGGGACGACCCGGCGTTCCCGCGCAGCTTCCCGTGGTTTGGCAGCGAACGCTACTGGGGCGACCAGGTCCTGGCCCTGCGTGAGCAGACCGCCGCACTGGCCGAAGAGCCGCTGAAATTGTTCTAGAACCTGCTGCCAGTCTGTCTACAATAGCCGGGTTTTAGATAGCTGTCTAAGCAAGGAATCAGCATGCAAGCCGCCAACCCGCGCCGCGGGTACATACTGGGCCTGACCGCCTACATCATCTGGGGCCTGTTCCCCATCTATTTCAAAGCCCTGCAGAACGTGCCCGCCGTGGAAATCATCGTGCATCGGGTGCTGTGGTCGGCCCTGTTCGGCTCGATCCTGCTGCTGTTCTGGAAGCACCCGGGCTGGTGGCGCGAACTGCGCGACAACCCGCGACGCCTGGCAATCCTGGCCCTGAGCGGATCGCTGATCGCGGGCAACTGGCTGACCTATGTGTGGTCGGTGAACAACGGGCGCATGCTCGAGGCGAGCCTGGGTTACTACATCAACCCGCTGGTCAACGTGCTGCTGGGCATGTTGCTGCTGGGCGAGCGTCTGCGCCGCCTGCAGTGGGTGGCGGTAGGCCTGGCGGCAGTGGGGGTGGCGCAGCAGGTGTGGCAGGTGGGCAGCCTGCCATGGGTATCGCTGGTACTGGCGCTGAGCTTCGGCTTCTACGGGCTGATCCGCAAGCAGGCGCCGGTGGCGGCGTTGCCGGGGCTGGTGGTGGAAACCTGGATGCTGGTACCGCTGGCCATCGGCTGGCTGCTGCTCAACCCCATGGCCCACAGCGCCCAGGCCAGCTTCTACAGCACCAGCGACGCGCTGTGGCTGGCCGCCGCCGGGCCCGTCACGCTGATACCGCTGGTGTGCTTCAACGCCGCCGCGCGGCATCTGCCTTACACCACTCTGGGCTTTCTGCAGTACCTGGCGCCGACCCTGGTGCTGCTGCAGGCGGTGCTGCTGTTCGACGAATATCTGTCGAGCAGCACCCTGGTGGCGTTCATGTTCATCTGGGCCGGCCTGGCACTGTACAGCGTGGATGCCTGGCTGAGCATTCGCCGGCGCACCTGAGCGCTACGCCACCCCTTACGCCGACTCTTCGGGGCGCAGCTTGAGCTCCACCATCAGGTCGTCGGCCAGGGCCTCCAGGCGCTTTTGCAGGTCATCCAGCGACAGCGTCAGCGGCAGGGCCAGCAGCGCATCGGCGTGAAACAGCGGCTCGCTGCTCATCGGCGCGGGCCGCACGTCGGTACTGAAGCGCTCCAGGTTCACCCCCTGTTCGGCCAGCAGCCGGGTGATGTCGCGCACGATGCCGGGGCGATCGTTGCCCACCAGCTCCATCGCGATCGGCTTCCAGGTGCACGACGGCTCGATGCCGCTTTCGGCGATCAGCACGCGAATCCCGTGCTTGCCCAGCGCCTGCAACGCCTCCACCAGTTCGTCATAGGATTCGGCCGGTACCGCGACGCGCAGGATGCCGGCGAATTGCCCTGCCATGCGCGACATGCGACTCTCCAGCCAGTTGCCGTTATGCTCGGCGATGCATTCGGCCACCCGCTCCACCTGGCCGGCGCGGTCAGGGGCAATCACGGTCAAGACAAGATGATCCACGCGCCAGTCCTCTCTCCAGCCCCCGAATACCGGGGGCGCCGATCAAGTATAGGCAAGGCGCGGCAACCTGCCGCAGCGGGCTCGAACAACAAATCGTGTACTGTTTTTAGATTTATCTGGAACAATTCACTCGATTTTTGAGAACATGCCCGCTCCCAGAACGACGTTTTGCGACCAAATGGTCGCAAAACGGCGTATTTAGTCTGATTTTCCCAAGCGCAGCGCTTCATGTAGTATGCCGCGACGCGCACTACAAAAATGTTGAAACAAGAGCTGAATAGCTGAGCAGAGTGAGGCAAGCAATGACTGAACACGTTCAAGTCGGTGGCCTTCAGGTCGCCAAAGTCCTGTTCGACTTCGTGAACAACGAAGCCATTCCCGGAACCGGCGTCAACGCCGAGCAGTTCTGGATCGGGGCAGAGAAGATCATCAACGACCTCGCTCCAAAGAACAAAGCCCTGCTGGCCAAGCGTGACACCCTGCAGGCGCAGATCGACGCCTGGCACCAGGCGCGCAAGGGCCAGGCCCACGATGCTCCGGCTTACAAGGCCTTCCTCCAGGAGATCGGCTACCTGCTGCCAGAAGCGGCGGACTTCCAGGCCTCCACCCAGAATGTCGATGACGAGATCGCTCGCATGGCCGGCCCGCAGCTGGTAGTGCCGGTGATGAACGCACGCTTCGCCCTCAACGCCTCCAACGCCCGCTGGGGCTCGCTGTACGACGCGCTGTACGGCACCGACGCCATCAGCGAAGCCGGTGGCGCCGAGAAGGGCAAGGGCTACAACAAGGTACGCGGCGACAAGGTCATCGCCTTCGCCCGCGCCTTCCTCGACGAGTCTGCGCCACTGGCGGCCGGCTCCCACGTCGATGCCACCCGCTACAGCATTGCCGATGGCAAGCTGGTGGTCACCCTCAAGGGTGGCAGCAACAGCGGCCTGCGCGACGACGCGCAACTGGTCGGCTACCAGGGCGATGCCACGGCCCCTGTCGCCGTGCTGCTGAAAAACAACGGCCTGCACTTCGAGATCCAGATCGATGCCAGCACCCCGGTCGGCCAGACCGACGCCGCCGGGGTCAAGGACGTGCTGATGGAAGCCGCCCTGACCACCATCATGGACTGCGAAGACTCCGTGGCCGCGGTGGATGCCGACGACAAGGTGGTGATCTACCGCAACTGGCTGGGCCTGATGAAGGGCGACCTGGCCGAAAGCGTGAGCAAGGCCGGCCAGACCTTCACCCGCACCATGAACCCGGACCGCGAGTACACCGCGCCCAATGGCGGCTCGCTGAGCCTGCATGGCCGTTCGCTGCTGTTCGTGCGCAACGTCGGTCACCTGATGACCATCGACGCGATCCTCGACAAGGATGGCAACGAAGTGCCCGAAGGCATCCTCGATGCGCTGGTCACCAACCTGGCTGCGGTGCACAACCTCAACGGCAACACCACCCGCAAGAACAGCCGTACCGGCTCGGTGTACATCGTCAAGCCGAAGATGCACGGCCCTGAAGAAGCCGCCTTCACCAACGAGCTGTTCGGCCGCGTCGAAGACGTGCTGGGCCTCAAGCGCAACACCCTGAAGGTCGGCATCATGGACGAGGAGCGCCGTACCACGGTCAACCTCAAGGCTTGCATCCAGGCCGCCAGCGAGCGCGTGGTGTTCATCAACACCGGCTTCCTCGACCGTACCGGTGACGAGATCCACACCTCCATGGAAGCGGGCGCCGTGGTGCGCAAGGGCGCCATGAAAACCCAGAAGTGGATCGGTGCCTACGAGAACAACAACGTCGACGTGGGCCTTGCCACCGGCCTGCAGGGCCGCGCGCAGATCGGCAAGGGCATGTGGGCCATGCCTGATCTGATGGCCGACATGCTCGAGCAGAAGATCGCCCACCCACTGGCCGGTGCCAACACCGCCTGGGTGCCGTCGCCGACCGCCGCCGCGCTGCACGCGCTGCACTATCACAAGGTCGACGTGTTCGCCCGCCAGGCGGAGCTTGCCAAGCGTGCGCCGGCCTCGGTCGACGATATCCTGACCATTCCGCTGGCCACCGACACCAACTGGTCGGACGAAGAGATCCGCAACGAACTGGACAACAATGCCCAGGGCATTCTTGGCTATGTAGTGCGCTGGATCGACCAGGGCGTGGGTTGCTCTAAAGTGCCGGACATCAACGATGTGGGCCTGATGGAAGACCGCGCCACCCTGCGGATTTCCGCGCAGTTGCTGGCCAACTGGCTGCGTCACGGCATCATCAGCGAGGCTCAGGTGATCGAAGGCCTCAAGCGCATGGCGCCGGTGGTCGACAAGCAGAACGCCAACGACCCGCTGTACCGCCCGATGGCACCGGACTTCGACAGCAACATCGCCTTCCAGGCGGCGGTCGAGCTGGTGATCGAGGGTGCGAAGCAGCCGAACGGTTATACCGAGCCGGTACTGCATCGCCGTCGTCGCGAGTTCAAGGCGCGCAACGGGCTGTAAGCTCGTTACGGCGCTGCCTGACGCACCCCTTCGCTGGCAAGCCAGCGAAGGGGTTCAGCCGATGCCCAGCTCATGCCTCACCAGCTTCACCAGCTTTTCCAGCTTCTCCTGGTCGAGCGGCTTGAGCAGAAAGTCGACCACGCTCAGGTGCATTGCCGCAATCGCGTCCTGCACCTTGGCATCGCCCGACACGATGATGATCGGCAACGCGGCCTGGTCCGACTCACGAATCTGCTCGATGAACTCGATGCCCCCCACCGGCTGCATGCGCAGGTCGGTAATCAGCAGCCCGATCCTGGGTTCGCGCTTGAGGTAGTCGAACGCCACCGTGGTGTTTTCTGCGGCAAGGCAACGAATGCCATGGGCCTTCAAGTAACTCGCCAGCGCTTCGCGCGACCCTTTGTCGTCTTCGACGATCAGCACCTTGGGCAGCGCGGTCCCGCGCGCAGTCACGCTCGCCAGCGCCTTGCGCTCGGCTTCGCTCAGTATGTCGTCGGCTTCGGGCATGGCTGTTCCATCGTAAAAATATCCGTTGAATCAAGTTCAGACCGCAAACGCATGTGCCGCAACCCGCCTTTCGTCGGATAATTGACGCTTACCCACTTTAGACAAACGTCCAATGGGCACTGCGCACCCCGCGGCCGACCATGCAGCACGATAAAAACAAATGCTCGGCCCTCGGCGCCGACGCACAGATGCGGTAAAGCTCATGAGCAAGATGGACGCCTTCGACCAGGCCGGCAAAACCGCAGTACTGCAGAATATTCACGGCACCATGCAGTTCCTGCAACGCTTTCCTCCCTTCAACCAGATGGAAAACGCCCACCTGGCGTACCTGGTGGAACAATGCCAGCTGCGCTTCTACGCCAGCGGTGAGAGCATCATCAAGCCTGCCGACGGACCCGTCGAGCACTTCTACATCGTCAAGCAGGGACGCGTGGTGGGCGAGCGCAACCATGCCGCCACCGGCACCGAGACCACCTTCGAGATCACCGGAGGCGAGTGCTTCCCGCTGGCCGCCCTGCTGGGCGAGCGCGCCACCCGTACCGAACACCTGGCCGCCGAAGACACCTTCTGCCTGCAACTGAACAAGGCGGCGTTCATCCGCCTGTTCGCACTCTCAGAAGTGTTTCGGGATTTTGCCCTGCGGGGTGTCAGCAGCCTGCTCGACCAGGTCAACCAGCAGGTCCAGCGCCGCGCAGTTGAAACCCTCGGCAACCAGTATTCGCTCAATACCCGCCTGGGCGAGCTGGCCATGCGTCATCCGGTCACCTGCGCCCCAGATACGCCCGTACGCGAGGCCGTACGCCTGATGCACGAGCAGCAGGTGGGCAGCATCGTGATCGTCGACGAGCAGCGCGCACCGGTCGGCATCTTCACCCTGCGCGACCTGCGACAGGTGGTGGCCGATGCCAGTGCCGACTTCGCCGCGCCGATCGCCGCGCACATGACCGCCGCGCCTTTCTACCTCAGCCCCCAGGCCAGCGCCTTCGACGCCGCCATCGCGATGACCGAGCGCCATATCGCCCATGTGTGCCTGGTGCAGGACCAGCGCCTGTGCGGGGTGGTCTCCGAGCGCGACCTGTTCTCGCTGCAGCGGGTCGACCTGGTACACCTGGCGCGCACCATCCGTCACGCCGCGCGGGTCGAGAACCTGGTGTCGCTGCGCGGCGAGATCGGCCAGCTGGTCGAGCGCATGCTCGCCCATGGAGCCTCGTCCACCCAGATCACCCACATCATCACCCTGCTCAACGACCACACCGTGTGCCGGGTGATCGAACTGGCGATCCAGGACAAGGGCGACCCCGGCGTGCCGTTCAGCTGGCTGTGCTTCGGCAGCGAAGGCCGCCGCGAACAGACCCTGCACACCGACCAGGACAACGGCATCCTGTTCGAGGCACGCGACGCGGCCCAGGCTGCCGAAATTCGCGCCCGCCTGCTGCCGCTGGCGCAGCACATCAACCAGGGCCTAGCGCAGTGCGGCTTCACCCTGTGCAAGGGCAACATCATGGCCGGCAACCCCGAGCTGTGTCTGTCGAGGGCCGAGTGGGCACGGCGCTTTGCCGCGTTCATCCGCGAGGCCACCCCCGAGAACCTGCTGGCCTCGAGCATCTATTTCGACCTGCGCGTGGTGTGGGGCGACGAACAGGCGTGCGAACAACTGCGCCAGGGCATCCTCGACCAGGTCGCCGACAACCGCCTGTTCCAGCGCATGATGGCCGCCAACGCCCTGCGTCAGCGCCCGCCCGTGGGGCGCTTTCGCGAGTTCGTGCTGACCCGCAGCGGCAACGACAAGGCCGCCACCCTCGACCTCAAGGTGCAGGGCCTCACGCCCTTCGTCGACGGCGCGCGCCTGCTGGCGCTGGCCAATGGCGTGCACGCCAACAACACCCTGGAGCGCCTGCGCCAGCTGGTAGGCAAGGAAGTGATCGACCCGCTCGATGGCGGCGCCTATGAAGAGGCCTACCACTTCATCCAGCAGACCCGCATGCAGCAGCACCAGTTGCAGACCCGCCAGAACCTGCCCTACTCCAACCGCGTCGACCCCGACAGCCTCAACGACCTGGACCGGCGCATCCTGCGCGAATCGCTGCGCCAGGCCCAGCGTCTGCAAAGCAGCCTGGCCCTGCGCTACCAACTATGAGCGACCTGTCATGAGCCTGTTCGCCTGGCTGCGCCCCAGCCAACCCGCACTGGACGCCGCCCAGCAGCAGCGTCTGGCCCAACTGCCCGGCCCAGCCCCGCTGCAGGACCACACCCTGCGCGCCCAGCGCTGGGTGGTGCTGGACCTGGAAACCACCGGCCTGAACCTGAACCGCGACCAGGTGCTGTCGATTGGCGCGGTGGTGATCGAGGACGGCGCCATCGACTTCAGCCAGCAGTTCGAGCGCACCCTGCACCGGCATGACCACAAGCCGGGCCCCAGCGTGCTGATCCATGGCCTGGGGCCCAGTGCGATTGCCGCCGGCTGCGTGCCGGCCGATGCACTGCTCGACCTCATGGCGTTCATCGGCGACAGCCCGCTGCTGGCGTTCCACGCCGGCTTCGACCAGCGCATGCTCAGCCGCGCCCTGAAGGACAGCCTGGGCTACCGCCTGCAGCACCCATTCATCGACGTGGCCGAGCTGGCCCCGCTGCTCAACCCCGACGTGGTGTTGCGCGACGCCGGGCTCGACGACTGGACCGCACACTTCGGCCTGCAGGCCGGTGAACGCCACCACGCCAGCGCCGATGCACAGGTCACTGCCGAACTGGCACTGATCCTGTTCAGCCAGGCGCGACGCCAGCACATCGACAGCCCGCTGCTGCTGGAGCATCGCCTGCAAGGCTGGCGCCGGCGACGGCAACACAGCCACGGCTTCTGACAAGCCCCGGATACGTCATCCGATGAGCGTTAATTGCACAGTGCCAGCGGCTCTGACACAATCGCGAATAATTCTCGTTAGTTAACGCATCTATTCCGGGGAACACCTTGTCGTCAGTGCAAAGCCCACACGGTGAGCTGGTTGGTGCGCTGTACCGTGACCATCGCGGCTGGCTGCTGGGCTGGCTGCGGCGCAACGTCGCCTGTGCCGAGCGCGCCGAAGACCTGAGCCAGGACACCTTCGTGCGCCTGCTCGGGCGCGAGCAGCTGCCCGCACCACGCGAGCCGCGGGCGTTCCTGGCCGCGGTGGCGCGCGGCCTGCTGTTCGACCACTTTCGCCGGGCGGCACTGGAGCAGGCGTACCTCGCCGAACTGATGCTGATCCCCGAAGCCGAGCAGCCCTCACCGGAAGAACAGCACCTGATCCTCGAAGACCTCAAGGCCATCGACCGCCTGCTGGGCAAGCTGTCGAGCAAGGCGCGCGCCGCGTTCCTGTACAACCGCCTCGACGGCATGGGCCATGCCGAGATCGCCGAGCGCCTGGGCGTGTCGGTGTCGCGGGTGCGCCAGTACCTGGCCCAGGGCATGCGCCAGTGCTATGTGGCGCTGTACGGCGAGCCGACATGAACGGCTTCAGTAGCAGGCCGGTATCGGCCAAGGTGCTCGATGCCGCCATCGCCTGGCAGCTGTGCCTGGATGCGGGCAGCGCCGAGGAGCGTGCCGATTTCGAGCGCTGGCACGCGGCAGACGAAGAACATGCGCGGGCCTGGATGCAGCTGGGCATGCTCAACCAGCGCTTCGCCGCGGCGGCCGGCCCGGCGCGCAAGGCCCTGGGCGAAACCCGGGCCGGCCTGCGCCAGCGCGTGCGCAAGCTGGGCAGCGGGCTGGCCAGCATCGTGCTGGTGGGCGGCCTGCTCGGCTGGCTGAGTACCCACCAGAGCCTGGACTACTGGCTGGCCGACCAGCGCACGGCCACCGGCGAGCAGCGCAGCCTGCGTCTGGAGGACGGCACCCTGCTCAGCCTCAACACCCATTCGGCGGTGGATGTTCGCTTCGATGGCCAGCAGCGCCTGATCGTGCTGCGCGAAGGCGAGATTTCCATCGAGACCGGGCACAAGGATGACCGTCCGTTCATCGTCGCCACGGCCGACGGGCGCCTGCGCGCACTGGGCACACGCTTCCTGGTGCGCCTGGAAGACCAGGGCACGCGCCTGAGCGTGTTGCAGTCGGCGGTGGCAGCCAAGCCGCAGGACAGCGGCGACGAGCAGATCGTGCGCGAAGGCCAGCAGGTGATGATGAGTCACGACCAGCTGGGCAGCATCGATCCGCTGGCCCTGGGCGCCGACGCCTGGACCCACGGCATGCTGGTGGTCGACAACGTGCGCCTGGATGCGCTGGTGCAGGAGCTGGGGCGTTACCGCAGCGGCTACCTTGGGGTGTCGCCGGAGGTGGCCGGGTTGCGCATTACCGGCAGCTTCCCGCTGCACGACACCGACCTTGCGCTGCAGTCGCTGCTGCCGACCTTGCCGGTGCAGGTGCAAAAGCGCACGCCATGGTGGGTGACGATCGTGGCCAAGGGCGAGACCCCGTAAAACGCCTTCGCCTGCAACGCCCTCCTGCAGGAGCGGTCGTTGCCGGCGAAGGCCTCAACATTATTTTTTACCCACCCCCTGACACTTTTCCCTTTTCACTCGGCATGGAAGCTAGTTAGCACTATTGCGCCGAGGAACCGCTGCATGTCCCGTCCCCTTGAAAAGCTGTTGCGTCATTGCCTGCTGACCCTGGCCCTGACCAGCACCGCCGCCATCGCCGCCGAATCGAGCGCCGCGCGCAGCTACAGCCTGCCCGCCGGGCCGTTGTCGACCACCCTCAACCTGATCGCCAGCCAGGCCGGCATTGCCCTGACCCTGGACCCGAGCCTGGCCAGCGGACGCACCTCGGCGCCGGTCAGCGGCCAGTACGACGGCCTCGGCGCCCTGCAGGCCGCCCTGCGCGGCACCGGCCTGCAACTGCAGCAGAGCAGCGCCGGCACCTACAGCCTGATCGCCGCCCCCGAAGGTAGCCTGGCCCTGCCGGAAACCAGCATCAACGCTGCCGGCGACTACGAGAGCGCCTGGGGCCCGACCACCGGCTACGTCGCCACCCGCACCGCCGCCGGCACCAAGACCGACACTCCGATCGTCGAGGCGCCACGCTCGATGTCGGTGATCACCCGCGAACAGCTCGACCAGCGCCAGGTGCTCAACCTCAACGACGCGCTGCGTTACACCGCGGGCGTGCAAAGCAGCGGCTACGGCTCGGACTCGCGCGCCGACTGGCTGCGCGTGCGCGGCTTCGACCCCACCCAGTTTCTCGACGGCCTGCCGCTGCCCAAGGGTTCGTTCGCCAACCCCAAGGTTGAACCCTGGAACCTGGAACGCATCACCGTACTGCGCGGCCCGGCCTCTTCGGTGTATGGCCAGACCCCGCCCGGCGGCATGCTCGACATGCTCAGCCGACGCCCGCAGGCCGAAAGCGCGCACCAGATCGAAGCCCAGGTCGGCAGCAACGAACACCGGCAGATCAACTTCGACAGCACCGGCAAGATCGACGACGCCGGCCAGTTTCTGTACCGCGTCAGCGGCGTGGTACGCGACAGCAACGCACCGGTCGACCATATTCCCGACAAGCGCTACAACCTCGCCCCCAGCCTGACCTGGAACGTCGACGACGACACCAGCCTGACCTTCATCTCGCAGTTCACCCGCGACGATACCGGCATCACCGGGCAGTTTCTGCCCTTGCAGGGCACCCGGTTGGCCTCGCCTGCCGGGGCGAAGATTTCCCACCACAAGAACCTCGGTGAGCCGGGCTGGGACTTCTACGACCGCACCTATTACGCCCTGGGCTACGCCTTCGAGCACCGCCTCGACGACGTATGGCAGCTGCGCCAGAACCTGCGCTACACCAAGAGCGACCTGTCGTTTCGCGCGGTCAACGTGGCCACCTTCAATACCGTCGAACCCGACGGCACGGTCAACCGCGAGGCCGGCATCGTCAACGAAGACATCAGCCAGTTCGCTGTCGACAACAACCTGCAGGCCAACTTCAGCACCGGCGCGCTGGAGCACACCCTGCTGCTGGGCCTGGACCACCAGCGCTCCAACACCAACTACCAGTGGCTGTATGGCGGCTCGTACAACTACGACGCCAACGGCAACATCAGCGGCATCAACGTGCCGCCGATCAGCGTGATCCGGCCGGTGTATGGCGCAGACATGTCCAACGTGAACTATTTCGCGCTGCAGGACTACGGCCAGAAAACCCGCCAGACCGGCGTCTACGTGCAGGACCAGATCGCCCTGGACAACTGGCGCCTGACCCTGGGCGGGCGTGAGGACTGGATTCACACCGGCACCACCTTCCACAACAAGGGCGACGCCACCAGCACCCAGCGCGACAAGGCCTTCACCGGCAACGTGGGCCTGAGCTACGTGTTCGACAACGGCCTCACCCCGTACCTGTCCTATACCGAGTCGTTCCAGCCGACCACCGGCGCCAACGTGGATGCGGCGCAGTCGTTCAAGCCCACCGAAGGCCGCCAGTACGAAGTGGGCGTCAAGTTCCAGCCGGTGGGCAGCAACACCCTGCTGACCGCAGCCGCCTACGACCTGCGCCAGAGCAACGTGAAGGTCACCGAAGGCAGCATCTCTCGCAGTGTCGGTGAATTGCAGGTGCGCGGCATCGAGCTGGAAGCCACCAGCGCCGTCACCGACAACCTCAAACTGGTCGGCTCCTACACCTACACCGATACCGAGATCCGCAAGGGCGTGCCTGGCGAAGTCGGCAACCGCATGGCGCTGATCCCGCGCAACCAGGCCACCCTGTGGGCCGACTACACCTGGCACGCCGGCCCGCTGGACGGCTTCGGCATGGGCGCCGGGGTTCGCTATGTCGGCGATACCTACGGCAACACCGCCAACACCGAGGTGGCGCATGTAGGCTCCTACACCGTGTACGACGCTGCCGTGCACTACGACCTGAGTCGCCTGGACAGCAGCATGAAGGGGCTGAGCGTGGCGGTGGAAGCCAAGAACCTGTTCAACAAGGACTACCTGGCCAACTGCGACGGGTTCTGGTGCTACTACGGCGACCAGCGCAACGTGGTCGCCAGCGTGAACTACACGTTCTAGGGCCAACGATGAAGAGCCAAACCATACGTCGCTGGTCGTGGGTGCATACCTGGAGCAGCCTGGTGTGCACGCTGTTTCTGCTGTTGCTGGCGCTGACCGGGCTGCCGCTGATCTTCCACCACGAGATCGACCACCTGCTGGGCGATGCGCCCGAGCTCAAGGTAATGCCGGCCGACACACCCAGACTCGACCTGCAGGCCCTGGTGCTCAAGGCCCAGGCCCATCGCCCGGGCGAGGTGATGCAGTACTTCGGCTGGGACGAGGACGACAGCAACGGCGTGATCGCGATCATGGCCGCCACCGCCGGTACCGAGCCCAACTCGTCGCACACCTTCATGCTCGACGGGCGTACCGGCGAGGTGGTGGAGATGCCCTCGGCCAACGGCGGCTTCATGCTGACCATGCTGCGCCTGCATGTGGACATGTTCGCCGGCTTGCCGGGCAAGCTGCTGCTGGCCTTCATGGGCCTGCTGTTCGTGGTGGCGATCATCTCCGGGGTGGTGCTGTACGCGCCATTCATGCGCAGGCTGAAGTTCGCCACGGTACGCCACGACAAATCGCGGCGCCTGCGCTGGCTCGACCTGCACAACCTGATCGGCATCGTGACCCTGACCTGGGCGCTGGTGGTGGGCGTGACCGGGGTGATCAGCGCGCTGTCCGACCTGGTCATCGCCGCCTGGCGCAACGACAGCCTCAGCGCGATGATCGCACCGTACCGCGATGCACCGCCGCTGACCGCACTGGCCCCGGCCAGCCGTCTGCTGGACATTGCCGCCGAGGCGGTGCCGGGCATGCAGCCGGACTTCATCGCCTTCCCCGGCACGCGCTTTTCCAGCGAGCACCACTATGCGGTGTTCATGAAGGGCAGCACCCACCTGACCGCTCACCTGCTGACCCCGGTACTGATCGATGCCAGCACCCTGCAGGTGACGGCGATTGGCGAGCGGCCGTGGTACATGGACGCGATGGGCCTGTCGCAGCCGCTGCACTTTGGCGACTACGGCGGCCGGCCGATGCAGATTCTATGGGCGCTGCTGGATGTGCTGACGATCATCGTGCTCGGCAGCGGCGTGTATTTGTGGTGGGTGCGCAGGCGACGTGATGAAGCGTGAATCGAGGTTCTGGAAGGTGTTCGGCATGCCGGGCCTGATTGCCCTGCTGGGCGCAGTGGGGCTGTTCGCGGCGCTGCTGGGGGATGGCCCGTGGGATGTGCTGGCGTGGGTGGGGCTGGCCCTGCCGGTGGGGTACAGCCTGCGAGGTTTTTGGCCGGCCGCGCGATAGTCTTGGCCGGCAAGGCCGGCGCCTGCAAGGTTTCGCGTCGTCTGCAGGAGCCGGCCTTGTCGGCAAAGGCGCAGGTCAGTCAGCCAGTTTCGGCAGGCACTCATCCAGCCGCTGGTGCAACGCACTGTCCGCCGGCCAGTTGCGCAACAACCGCGCCCGGTCACGGGCGAAGGCCTTGGCGAAACTGAGCTGGGTGGCGTGCTGGCACATCGCATCAAGGTCGATCAGCGACCATTGACCGTCCTGCCAGAACAGGTTGTGGCCCTTAAGGTCGCCGTGGCTGATGCGTTCGCCCATCAGCTGCTGCAACAGGGTCTGCAGCGCTTGCAGCTGCTCCTCTGGCACCTCGGCGCTGTCGACGTAGGGCGCAAAGCTCTCGATCAGGTCCGGCCCGTCGGCATACTCGGTCACCAGGTACGCACGGCTGCGCAGCCCCAGCACGCGCTGCTCCAGCACCGCCAGCGGCCTGGGCGTGGCGATGCCGAGGAACTCCAGGCGATGCCCTTCGATCCACGAATGCCAGGCCCGGCTGGGGCGCCAGAAGCGCTTGAACCAGTGGGCGGTGTTCTTGATGTTGTAGCGCTTGAGCACCAGGCTGCGACCGCCCGCCTCGACCCGTGCCACGCTCGCCGCGCCGCCAGTCTTGTATAGGTGGCCCTGGTCGATTAGCGCGTCGGCCTGCTCCAGCACCGGCAGCATGGCCGCCACCTCCGATCGACGGATCGCGCGCAGGCCCGAGGCCCCGCGCTGCACGCTGAACAGCGTGCACTCGCGACCGGCCTTGTCCAGGTAGTCCTTCAGACGCCAGCTGCGCACCTTGTCGATCTGCTTCTGCAAGGCTTCCAGCGGCAGCGCATGCTCGCCGTTGACCAGCACGTAGTGCACCAGCAGTTCCTCGACGAAGGGCTCCAGGCGCTTGGGCAACTGCGCAAAGAACACCCCCAGGTTCTGCAGCACCTGCTGACGCGACAGCGGCTGGCCCGGGGTTTCGGCCTTCACCCCCGCGCCATCGATCAGGTACAGCTCCCCGCCATGGCGCAGCAGGTTGTCCAGGTGCAGGTCGGCCTGCCACAGGCCCTTGGCATGCATCTGCGCCACGGCGCGCAGGGCTTCGCCCAGCACTTCCTGCTGGGCATCGGCGAGCACCGGCAGGCCCTCGACCGCCGCCCAGGCATCCGCCAGGCTGTGGGCGTGCTCAAGAAATTCGAACAGCAGCCAGCCGCCCTCGCCTTCACGCAGGCCGTCGGCCAGCAGCAACGGCGTGGTCAGCCCCTGGCTGGCCAGCAGGCGCGCACCGTCCAGTTCGCGCTGGAAGTGGCGGGCGGCGCTGCTGCCCACCAGCAGCTTGGCCAGCACCGGCTTGCCACGCCAGATCCCGGCACCGACATACCGCTGCCCCGGCAGCACCCGCAGCAGGCTGAGCAGTTGCAGCTCGGCCGGCCCGGCGGCGTCGGCCAGGGCAATGCTCAATGGCAGTTGCGGGCTGCGCCCGGCGTCCTTGAGTTCAGACAAACGCATCAGCGGGCCTCTTTTTCACGACGGCGATGCAGCAGGCGCTGCAGCCAGGTATCCACCAGCGTACTGTCGGCCGGTTGCTCCAGGTAGGCGGCCAGCATCAGCCGTACATCGCTCTCGCTCCATGCGCCGGCACGACGCAGCAGCGGCTCCAGGTCCTTGAGACGATCACGCTGGCCCAGCAGCAGCGGCCGGGTTTTCTCCAGGTCGATCAACTGCGCCTGCCAGCCTTCGCTGCGCTCGCGCAAAAAGATGTGCTTGGGGTAGAAGCAGCCATGCACCTGCCCCGCCGCGTGCACCGTGCGGGCCAGTTCGCCACAGGCGCGCAGGATGCCCTGGCGTTGCTCCAGGGCCAGTTGCGGCCACTGCCCGAGCAGGTGGTCAAGATCGCTCCAGTCATCCAGCGCACGGGTCATCAGGATCGCGCGGCGCTCGCCGTCGACCCGGCGCTCGGCGTAGAACACCGCCTGCAAGGCCGGGATCTGCAGCTTCTGGTAGCGCTTGATGTTGCGAAACTCGCGGGCGAAGGTCGGCTCGCCGAAGGGGCTGTGCAGGGTGCGCGTGAGGTAGTCGCTCTGGCGCTTGAGGTAGAACCCCTTGCCCTCCAGCTCCAGGCGGTACACGCGGCTCCAGCCGCCGCGCCCGGTGTTGGGCTCGTCCACGGCGTCCAGCTGCAGCGCCCACAGCGCCTCGAAGCTGTTCAGGCCGTGGCGTTCAAGCAGTTCAGCTTCGGCACTGGCCAGGAAATCACTCATTCGCGCCCCTCGAAAAACGTCACGACGTGCCGCACGCGGCGCTTGTCCGACGCGTTCAGGCGATCGCGACGGCGATATTGCAGGTAGAACCGCAGGCGCTGGGTGGCCGACAGGTGATACTTGGCCACCTTGTCCAGGCAGGCCAGGTCCTTGGTGATGCGATAGCGCAGCATGAAGCCGACCCAGAACGCACCGGTCGGGCAGTCGATGAAGAACAGCATGCCCTTGTCATCGACCAGCAGGTTGCGCCACTTGAGGTCGTTGTGGGTGAAGTGATGGTCGTGCATCACCCGCGTGTGGCGGGCCAGCTGTCGGCTGACATGGTCGACCCAGCCGGCATCTGCCAGGCGCGGGTCGTTGCGCTTGGCCAGCGCC
Source organism: Pseudomonas sp. UBA7500 (assembly GCF_002478435.1). Taxonomy (NCBI): domain Bacteria; kingdom Pseudomonadati; phylum Pseudomonadota; class Gammaproteobacteria; order Pseudomonadales; family Pseudomonadaceae; genus Pseudomonas; species Pseudomonas sp. UBA7500. The sequence continues at coordinate 102,449 of NZ_DLNW01000004.1, forward strand.
GAGAGGTCCTCGGTGCGCGGCAGCTCGCGGGTGATCATGGCGCCCCGGTGGAAGGCGAAGCCGCGCCGTTCCAGGCCGCAGGCCACCACCTCGGCGGTGGGGATGTCCCACTTGGCGAACTGCTTGAGGTTCTGCCACTCGGCCTTGATCCGCGGGCGCCCCAGGTAGCGGCGCAGGCCCTTGCCGGCGCCGGTGTAGCGCTTGACGTAGTAGTTCACCCCGCCGCGCTCCACGCGAATCACTTCGCTGAGCGGGTCGTGGGTGAGGCGTTCGCCCTTGAGCGCGAACACCGCGTCGATGCTGCCGAAATCCTGTGCCAGGGCCGCGTAGGCCGGCTCCAGTGTCCAACCCGCCATCAGAGCGCGTCCCCATACCGTTGTTTACGCTCGTAGAGCTTGTTTGCCTTGCCCTCCAGCCAGCGCAGCAAGGTGGCGTGCTCGGCCAGGATCTGGCGCAGCGGCTGCTGGAAGTAGCCGCGCAGAAAGCGCAGCTTGTCGCGTCGGGTCAGGCCGATGTCCAGCGCCGAGAAGTACAGCGCGGCCAGGTCCTTGTCGCGCCAGCGTCGGGAAATGCTGGCGCGGGTCTGGGCCCGGTGCAGGTCGATCACCGACAGCCTGAAGTCGTCCGGGGTTACCGGGCGGTCGGTGTGCAGCAGAAAGTGGCAGATGTAGCAGTCGCGGTGGTTGACCCCGGCGCGGTGCATCATGCCGGTCATGCGCGCCACCTCGGCGATCAGCGCGCGCTTGAGACGCGGCGCCGGCGGCGTCCTGACCCAGTCGAGGCTGAAGTCCTCGAGGCTGACGGTGGGCGCCAGCTCCTCGGTGACGATGAACGAATGCTGGGTCGCCGGGTTGCTGCCGCGTTCGCCGTAGGCCACCGCGGTCATGGTCGGCACCCCGACTTCGTGCAGGCGCTGGATGGCCTGCCATTCCTGGCCGGCACCGAGCACCGGCAGCTTGGCGGTGAACAGGTTCTTGAAGATCTCGCCCCAGCCGATGCCCCGGTGGATCTTGACGAAATAACCGTTGCCCTCGACCTCGGTGCGCAGCGTGCGCCGGCCTTCCAGCTCGCGGTACACCTCGCCTTGCAGGGCCTCGACGGCGTCGAAGGCATCGCGCCCGGCCCACAGGCGCTTGAAGGGTTCAGCCAGTATCAGTTTCATGCGCGCTCCTGCGCCAGGATCACGTCGGCCGCATGCTGCGGCATGCTGTACAGGTCGGCGGTGTCGGCGAATGCCAGGCCGTTGCGGCCCCAGTCGGCACGCGCCGTATCGTCTTCGAGCATACGTTGCAGGTAGCGGTTGAGTTGCTCCTGCTCGAACGGCTCGTCGAGCACCAGGCCGGCATCGGCCTCAGCGATGTAATGGGCATAGCCGCACACTGCCGAAACCAGTACCGGCAACCCGGCCACCACGGCTTCGAGCAGCACGGTGCCGGTGTTCTCGTTGTAGGCCGGGTGGATCAGTGCGTCGGCCCCGAGCAGAAAGCGCGGGATATCGCTGCGGCCCTTGAGGAACTGCACCTGCTCGGTCAGCCCCAGGGTCGCGCTCTGCAGCTGGAACACCTTGGGGTCGTCCTGGCCGATGACCATCAGCCGGGTGCGCTTGCGCAGGCTGTTGGGCAAGGCGGCCAGCGCCTTGAGGCTGCGGTCCACGCCCTTGGTCTTGAAGCCCGAGCCGATCTGCACCAGCAGGCGCTCGTCGTCCGCCAGGTTGAACTCGCGGCGAAACTCGGCGCGGATCTCGGCGGCATTGGCCGGCGCCCGGCGGTCCTGGCTGATGCCCGGAGGCAGCAGGTGGAAGCGCTCGGCGGGGGTGCCGTAGTGCTTGACGAACAGCGGCTGCTGGACCTCGGAGATCATCAGGATCTGGGTCTTGGCGTCCTTGCCGAACACCGCACGCTCGTACTCGGCAAAGTGGCGGTAGCGGCCCCAGCGGCGGTACAGCGAGTGGCGCAGGTTCTGCGCCTTGTCCTCGAAGCAGCCGTCGGCGGCGTAGTACACGTCCAGCCCCGGCATCTTGTTGAAGCCGATCAGGCGGTCGACCGGGCGCCTGGCCAGGTCGGCCTGCATCCAGTCGGTGAGCTTCTCGTTGCGCCGATGGTTGAACAGCGCCTTGACCGGCGCCACCAGCACTTCGAAGCCCTCGGGCACGTCGCCCTCCCAGATCAGGGTATACACCCGGATCTGGTGGCCACGGCGCTGGCACTCCAGGGCGATGCGCATGAAGTCACGCTGCAGGCCGCCGAAGGGGAAATACTTGTAGAGCACAAAGGCCAGTTGCATCAACGCACATCCTCTGCCCGCAGCAACGCGCTCAACTGGCTCGCCACACGCTCGGGGTTCAGGCGAGTGAAGCACAGCGGCCACTCGCGTTTGAGATCGAACCGGCGCCGGTCGTCGGCGCTCGGCTTGTAGGTGCACTTCTTCTGCAGGCACGGGGCGCAGGGGAAGTCACTGCCCAGGTGCACCTGGGCCTTGCCGTAGGCCCCGGTCAGGCCCGGGTTGGTAGGGCCGAACAGCGATAGGGTAGGCACATCGAGTGCCGCCGCCAGGTGCCCAAGGCCGGTGTCGACGGCCACGCAGGCCTTGGCGGCAGCCAGCACCCGGGCGACCCCGGCCAGGTTCAGCCTGGGCAGCACCTGGGTGTTCTTCAGGCCCTGGGCGATGCGCTCGGCGCGGGCCTTTTCGGCCGGGTTGCCCCATGGCAGGCAGATATGCAGGCCGGCACGCCCCAGGCGTTCGGCCAATTGGCGCCAGTACAGTTCGGGCCAGTGCTTGGTGTCCCAGGTGGTGCCATGCAGGAACACCACGTAGGGCTTGGTGGGTATCTCTTCCAGGCGCGAGCGATCCAGGCCGTAGTCACCCAGCCCCGAGGGCAGGTCGTAGCCCAGCGCCAGGGCGAACAGCTGGCGCACCCGCTCCACCGCATGCTGCCCGCGGGCCACCGACAGGCGCCGGTCGTAGAAGCGGCTGGCCAGCCCCTCGCGTGCCGAGTAGCGGTCCAGCCCGGCCACCGGCGCCTTGACGTAGCGGGTCAGCCAGGCGCTTTTCACCAGGCCCTGGGCGTCGATCACCAGGTCGTACTTGCGCTCGCGCAGGCGCTTCTTGAACTGGCGCCATTCGCCGTTCTTCAAGGTTTGCCAGAGGTTCTTGCGCCAGCGACGGATGGCCACCGGGATCACGTGATCGACCGCAGGGTGCCAGGTGGGGATTTCGGCGAAGCCTTCCTCGACCACCCAGTCGAAGCGGATGCCGGGAATGGCGTGCGCCGCGTCGGTCAGTGCCGGCAGCGCGTGGATGACATCCCCCAGCGAGGAGGTCTTGATCAGCAGTACCCGCAACTTAATCGACCTCGACCGTGACGTCGACCAGCGACGGACCGTTGAGCCGCTGCAACGCCGAGGCCACCGCCTCCGGTTCCAGCAGGCGCAGACAATTGTAGTGGCCGAAGCGGCAGGTGCGGTCGAAGCACGGGCTGCATTCCAGCCCCAGGCGCACCACCTCGACCTGGTCGGCCAGCGGTGGGGTGAAGCCCGGCGAGGTCGACCCGTACACCGCCACCAGCGGGCGATTGAGCGCTGCAGCCACGTGCATCAGCCCCGAATCGTTGGACACCACCGCATCGCTGCACGACAGCAGGTCGATCGCCTCGGCGAGCGAGGTCTCGCCGCTGAGGTTCACCGACTCTTCACGCAGGCCCGGGATCAGCCACTCGCGGATCGATTCACCTACCGCATGGTCGTTTTTGGAGCCGAACAGCCACACCTGCCAGCCTTCGCGAATCTTGATTTCCGCGACCTTGGCGTAATGCTCCGAGGGCCAGCGCTTGGCCTCGCCGAACTCGGCGCCGGGGCACAGCGCCAGCACCGGGCGGTCCAGGCTCAGGCCGAACTTGGCCAGCGCCGCATCGCGGCTGGCGGTCTCGATCTGCAGGCTGGGGCGCGGGTAGGGTTTGGGCAGCTCGGCACCGGCGGGGTAGCCCAGGGCCATGAAGCGCTCGATCATCAGCGGGTAGCGCGCCTTGTCGAGGGTGCGCACATCGTTGAGCAGGCCGTAGCGCAGCTCGCCACGCCAGCCGGTGCGCTGCGCGATACCGGCAAAGAACGGTACCAGCGCAGACTTGAGCGAATTGGGCAGCAGGATCGCCTGGTCGTACTGACCGGCCAGCGACTTGCCGATGCGCCGGCGCGTGGCCAGTTCCAGCGCGCCGTGGCCGAGCGGGAAGCTCAAGGCCTGGCGCACTTCGGGCATGCGCTCGAGGATCGGGCGGCTCCATTCGGGTGCCAGCACATCGATCACGCACGCAGGGTGACGCTGCTTCAGCACATGGAACAGCGTCTGCGCCATTACCATGTCGCCCACCCAACTGGGCCCAATGATCAAAATTCTCATGCTTTATCCAGAAACGATCAGGGAGGCTACAGCCTGTTTTCCAACAGCCTGGCCTCCCCTCTTTATAATCAGGCGTGGTGCGACCAGTGTACGCCACTCAGTGTAGGACGTGGTCGCCGCCGCTTCATTGCGCCGTATCGCCTGGTGGCTGTTCAGCCCGCGTTCAGGTCAACCCCAGCTCGCCCCAGATGCGCCGTACCTGCCGGCGCTCGTCGACGAACTGCCCGGCGTCGATCACCCCGGCCTGCTTCTGCAAGGCCTGGCGGTGCGCGGCGGAGCGGAAGGCCTTGTACACTTCACGCAACAAAATTGCATCGCTGGCCGGCATCAGCCCGACCTCCTCCAGCCCTTCGAGAATGCGGATGTTGTCGGTGTAGCGCAGCAGTGCCGGGTGCGTGTGGGACCAGGCCAGGGCCGCGTATTGCACCATAAATTCAATATCGACGATACCACCGGCATCCTGCTTGATATCGAAGGCAACCCCGCTGTCGAAGGCGTTGGGCCCAAGCCCGGCCTGGGTCGCCCGGGTGCCGAGGTTGTCGCGCATCTTGGCGCGCATGTCGCTGACTTCGGCCCGCAGCTTGTCCAGGTCGCGGGCCTGTCCCAGCACCTGCGCCCGCACCCCCTCGAAGGCCGCCCCCACCTGCGGGCAGCCCACCAGCACCCGCGCACGCACCAGTGCCTGGTGTTCCCAGGTCCAGGCCTCGTTGCGCTGGTAGCGCTCGAAGGCGCCCAGCGAACTCACCAGCAAACCCGAAGCGCCGGACGGGCGCAGGCGCATGTCCACGTCATACAGCTGGCCGGAGTTGGTCTGGGTGGTCAGCAGGTGAATGATGCGCTGACCCAGGCGGGTGAAGAACTGCGCACTGTCGATGGGCTTGGCGCCATCGGTCTCGGCCTGGGGGTCACCGTCGTGGATGAACACCAGGTCCAGGTCCGAGCCGTGGCCCAGCTCGATGCCGCCGACCTTGCCGTAGCCGACGATGATGAAGCCGGGGTCGCACAGGCTGCCATCGCTGCGCTTTGGCTGGCCATGACGCGCCACGGTCTGGCGCCACGCCAGGGCCAGCACCTGGTTGAGAATGGCTTCGGCCAGCCAGGTCAGGTAGTCGCTGACCTTCATCAGCGGCAGGTTGCCGGCGATTTCCGAGGCGGCCACGCGCAGGCTGTGGGCCAGCTTGAAGTGACGCAGCGCTTCCATCTGCTGTTCAAGGTCATCCTCGGGGATGCGCGTGAGACGCTCGCGCAGCTCGGCGGCTAGCTCCGGTGCTTGGGGCGGGCTGAACAGGCGGCCTTCGTTGAGCAGTTCATCGAGCAGCAGCGGGAAGCGCGTGATCTGCTCGGCGATCCACGGGCTGGCGGCGCACAGGGTCAGCAGGCGGCGCAACGCACCGGGGTTTTCGGTCAGCAGCACCAGGTAGGCCGAGCGCCGCGCCACGGCCTCCACCAGCGGCAGCACGCGTTCGAGCACCAGGTCCGGGTCGGCGTGCTCCACCGCCTGCGCCAGCAGGCGCGGTATAAAGGCATCGAGGCGTTCGCGGCCCAGGCGCTGCATGGCACGCAACTGCGGGCTGGCGCGCAGACTGGCCAGCTGCTTGAGCGCCCTGGCCGCATCGGCGAAGCCGGCGTCGGTCAACTGGCGGCAGGCGGCCTCTTCGTCCTGGGCTTCTTCCCACAGTGGCAGCCACTCGCCACCGACCACCACTTCGCCCTCTTCGCCTTCCTCTTCATCGGGGTCGGCGATCACCTGGCGGAAGTGCCAGTCGATGCGCCCGCGCCAGTGCATCAGTTGCGCGTGGAAGCTCGCCCAGTCGGCAAAACCGAGCATGAAGGCGATACGTGCGCGGTCCAGTTCGTCGTCGGGCAGCATCTGGGTCTGGCGGTCGGCGATGGCCTGGATGGCGTGTTCGGTATAACGCAGGAACTCATAGCCCTCGCGCAGCTCGCTCACCACCGCCGGCGGCAGGTAGCCCTGGCCTTCGAGTGTCGCCAGCACCTTGAGCAGCGGTCGCTGCTGCAGGCTCAGGTCGCGCCCGCCGTGGATCAGCTGGAACGCCTGGGCGATGAACTCCACCTCGCGGATGCCACCGGCGCCCAGCTTGATGTTCTCGGCCATGCCCTTGCGCCGCACCTCCTGCTGGATCAGCTGCTTCATGGTGCGCAGCGCCTCGATCGCCGAGAAGTCCAGGTAGCGCCGGTACACGAACGGGCGCAGCAGGTCCTGCAGCTGCGCGCCGGCCTGCTGGTCGCCGGCCACTACGCGGGCCTTGATCATGGCGTAGCGTTCCCAGTCGCGGCCCTGGTCCTGGTAGTACTGCTCCAGTGCATTGAAGCTGAGCACCAGCGCGCCGGACGAGCCGTAGGGGCGCAGGCGCATGTCGACGCGGAACACGAAGCCGTCGACGGTGATCGGGTCCAGTGCCTTGATCAGGCGCTGGCCCAGCCGGGTGAAGAACTCCTGGTTGTCCAGCGGGCGCTTAACGCCCACGGTTTCGCCGCCCTCGGGGTAGGCGAAGATCAGGTCGATGTCCGACGACAGGTTCAGTTCCACCGCCCCCAGCTTGCCCATGCCCAGCACCACCATCTGCTGGGGCAGGCCGCTGCGATTGCCGGTGGGGGTCCCGAACTGCGCGCACAGGCGCGGGTACAGCCATTGATACGCCTGGTCGATGGCGGCATCGGCCAGGTCGGACAGGTCGCGGCAGGTCTGCACCAGGTCGGCCTGGCGGGTCAGGTCGCGCCAGATGATGCGCACCTGCTGGCGGGTGCGCTGGCGGCGCAGGTTGCGCGCCAGTTCGTCTTCGCTGCCGGCGGCCTGCGCCGCACCGGCCACCTGGGCACACAACTCGCCGGCGGCGAAGGCGCGGTCGAGCTCGCCGCTGGCGGCCAGGGCCAGCAGCATCGCCGGGTCGCGCACGCTCTGTTCAAGCACGAAATCGCTGGCCGCCGCCACGCGGGCGAACTCGGTCCAGCGCTGCTCGTTCCAGTCGTCCAGGCTCAGCCCGTCGACGGCCGCGACGGCGTTGCGCAAAGAGGTGGCATTACGGCTGACCAGCGGTTGCAGGGCAGCGGGCAGTTCGGCCAGCAGGGGCAGGCTCATGGTCTATCCTTGATCGGCGTGAAAGGGTTGGTGGCACTTGGGCAAGGGAACTCGGCGTACGGTTCGACTGTCGTACAAAGGTCATAAATAGCTGAAAAACGTAATTCTTTGATAGAAATCATCGCAAACAACCGCATGCCGACCAGTTTTTAACCACCGGTATCGTTTTATCCCACAACCCGAACAGGGGCCACGAGCCTTATCCGTGTAGTTTTACTACTGCTTTTTTACTGTCAACGCATGTAATGAGGATCGATTTGTAGTAAAACTACACGCCGCCGGTACAACGCCCGGTAATCCAAGAATTTCATGTCGTCTGCCCAAAAGGCCAGTCGCAAACTCAGGCAACCGATTCTGGAAGCCTTTCCGCCCTGGAGCAAGCCATGCAAGACCTCGATCCCGTCGAAACCCAGGAATGGCTGGACGCCCTGGAGTCGGTTCTCGACAAAGAAGGCGAAGACCGCGCTCACTATCTGATGACCCGTATGGGCGAGCTGGCCACCCGTAGTGGCTCCCAGCTGCCGTATGCCATCACCACGCCATACCGCAACACGATTCCCGTCACCCACGAAGCACGCATGCCTGGCGACCTGTTCATGGAACGCCGCATTCGCTCGTTGGTCCGCTGGAACGCGCTGGCCATGGTAATGCGCACCAACCTGAAAGACTCGGACCTGGGCGGCCACATCTCCAGCTTCGCCTCCAGCGCCACGCTGTACGACATCGGCTTCAACTACTTCTTCCAGGCCCCGACCGACGAGCACGGCGGCGACCTGATCTACTTCCAGGGCCATGCCTCGCCGGGCGTCTACGCCCGTGCCTTCATGGAAGGCCGCATCAGCGAAGACCAGATGAACAACTTCCGTCAGGAAGTCGATGGTCAAGGCCTGTCGTCCTACCCGCACCCGTGGCTGATGCCTGACTTCTGGCAGTTCCCGACCGTGTCGATGGGCCTGGGCCCGATCCAGGCGATCTACCAGGCACGTTTCATGAAGTACATGGAAAGCCGCGGCTACATCCCTGCCGGCAAGCAGAAGATCTGGTGCTTCATGGGCGACGGCGAGTGCGACGAGCCGGAATCCCTGGGCGCGATCTCCCTCGCAGGCCGCGAGAAGCTGGACAACCTGATCTTCGTCATCAACTGCAACCTGCAGCGCCTCGACGGCCCGGTTCGCGGCAACGGCAAGATCATCCAGGAACTCGAAGGCGTGTTCCGTGGCGGTGGCTGGAACGTCAACAAGGTGGTCTGGGGCCGTTTCTGGGACCCACTGCTGGCCAAGGACGTCGACGGCATCCTGCAGCGCCGCATGGACGAAGTCATCGACGGCGAGTACCAGAACTACAAGGCCAAGGACGGCGCGTTCGTCCGTGAGCACTTCTTCAACACCCCTGAACTCAAGGCCATGGTCGCCGACCTGTCCGACGACGAGATCTGGAAGCTCAACCGTGGTGGCCACGACCCGTACAAGGTCTATGCAGCCTACCACCAGGCGGTCAACCACAAGGACCAGCCTACGGTCATCCTGGCCAAGACCATCAAGGGTTACGGCACCGGTGCTGGCGAAGCCAAGAACACCGCGCACAACACCAAGAAGGTCGACGTCGACAGCCTGCGTCACTTCCGCGATCGTTTCGACATCCCGGTCAAGGACGAAGACCTGGAGAACCTGCCGTTCTTCAAGCCTGAAGAAGGCAGCGCCGAAGCCCGTTACCTGAGCGAGCGCCGTTCTGCCCTGGGCGGTTTCGTGCCACAGCGCCGGGCCAAGAGCTTCAGCATCCCGACCCCGCCACTGGAAACCCTCAAGGCGATCCTGGACGGCTCGGGCGACCGTGAAATCTCCACCACCATGGCCTTCGTGCGCATCCTCGCGCAGCTGGTCAAGGACAAGGAAATCGGCCAGCGCATCGTCCCGATCATCCCGGACGAAGCGCGTACCTTCGGTATGGAAGGCATGTTCCGCCAGTTGGGCATCTACTCGTCCGTCGGTCAGCTCTACGAGCCCGTCGACAAGGACCAGGTGATGTTCTACCGCGAGGACAAGAAGGGCCAGATCCTCGAGGAAGGCATCAACGAAGCCGGCGCCATGTCGTCGTTCATCGCCGCCGGTACCTCGTACTCGAACCACAACCAGCCGATGCTGCCGTTCTACATCTTCTACTCGATGTTCGGCTTCCAGCGTATCGGCGACCTGGCCTGGGCCGCTGGCGACAGCCGCACCCGTGGCTTCCTGATCGGCGGTACTGCCGGGCGTACCACCCTCAACGGTGAAGGCCTGCAGCACGAAGACGGTCACAGCCACATGCTGGCCGCGACCATCCCGAACTGCCGCACCTATGATCCGACCTACGGCTACGAGCTGGCGGTGATCATCCAGGACGGCATGAAGAAGATGACCGAAGAGCAACAGGACGTCTTCTACTACATCACCGTGATGAACGAGTCCTACCAGCAGCCTGCCATTCCGGCCGGTGTCGAGGAAGGCATCATCAAGGGCATGTACCTGCTCGAGGAAGATACCAAGGACGCAGCGCACCACGTCCAGCTGATGGGCTCCGGCACCATCCTGCGCGAAGTGCGTGAAGCGGCGAAGATCCTGCGTGAAGAGTTCAACGTCGGTGCCGACGTGTGGAGCGTCACCAGCTTCAACGAACTGCGTCGCGACGGCCTGGCCGTGGAGCGCAGCAACCGCCTGCACCCTGGCCAGAAGCCCAAGCAGACCTACATCGAGGAGTGCCTGGGCGGCCGCAAGGGCCCGGTCATCGCCTCTACCGACTACATGAAGCTGTTCGCCGAGCAGATTCGTCAGTGGGTACCGAGCAAGGAATTCAAGGTCCTGGGTACCGATGGCTTCGGTCGCAGCGACAGCCGCAAGAAGCTGCGTCACTTCTTCGAAGTCGACCGTCACTTCGTGGTGCTGGCTGCCCTGGAAGCCCTGGCTGACCGTGGCGAGATCGAACCGAAGGTCGTGGCCGATGCCATCACCAAGTTCGGCATCGACCCGGACAAGCGCAACCCACTGGACTGCTGAGGAGTATTTTTAAGTGAGCGAACTCATTCGCGTACCTGACATCGGCAGCGGTGAAGGTGAAATCATCGAGCTGTTCGTCAAAGTCGGCGACCGTATCGAAGCCGACCAGAGCCTGCTGACCCTGGAGTCGGACAAGGCCTCCATGGAGATCCCGGCCCCCAAGGCCGGTGTGATCAAGGCCCTGAAGGTCAAGCTGGGCGACCGCCTGAAAGAAGGCGACGAACTGCTGGAACTGGAAGTCGAGGGCGCCGCTGCGGCGCCCGAGGCACCGGCTGACGCTGCGCCTGCCGCCGAACAAAAGCCTGCTGCCGCCCCGGCTGCAGAGGCTGCCCCGGCACCGGCCGCTGCACCTGCGGCTGCCACTGTGCAGGACATCCACGTGCCGGACATCGGCTCGTCGGGCAAGGCCAAGATCATCGAGCTGCTGGTCAAGGTCGGCGACAGCGTCGAAGCCGACCAGTCGCTGATTACCCTGGAGTCCGACAAGGCCTCGATGGAAATCCCCGCCTCCACGGGCGGCGTGGTCAAGTCCATCAACGTCAAGGTCGGCGACAAGGTCGCCGAAGGCTCGGTGGTCCTGGAAGTCGAGGCGTCCGACGCCGCACCGGCCGCCAAGCAAGCGCCCAAGGCCGATGCCCCCAAGGCCGAAGCCAAGCCGGCCGCCGCGGCCCCCGCCGCCGCGACCTTCAAGGGCTCGGCCGACGCCGAATACGACATGCTGGTGCTGGGCGCGGGCCCCGGCGGCTATTCGGCCGCCTTCCGCGCCGCCGACCTCGGCCTGTCCGTGGTGCTGGTCGAACGCTACGCCACGCTGGGCGGCGTCTGCCTGAACGTGGGCTGCATCCCGTCCAAGGCGCTGCTGCACAACGCCGCCATCATCGATGAGGCGCGCGAACTGGCCGCCCACGGCATCAGCTTCGGCGAACCCAAGATCGACCTGGACAAGCTGCGCGGCTACAAGGACAGCGTGGTCGCCAAGCTGACCGGCGGCCTGGCCGGCATGGCCAAGGCGCGCAAGGTGACCGTGGTGACGGGTGTGGGCGAATTCGCCGATGCCAACCACCTGGCGGTCAAGGGCGCCGACGGCAAGTCGCAGACCATCCGCTTCAAGCAGGCCATCATCGCCGCCGGCAGCCAGTCGGTGAAGCTGCCGTTCCTGCCGCAGGACGAGCGCATCGTCGATTCCACCGGCGCCTTGCTGCTGCGTGAAATCCCCAAGAAGATGCTGATCATCGGCGGCGGCATCATCGGCCTGGAAATGGGCACGGTGTATTCCACGCTGGGCGCGCGCCTGGACGTGGTGGAAATGCTGGACGGCCTGATGCAGGGCGCCGACCGCGACCTGGTCAAGGTCTGGCAGAAGAAGAACGCCGGCCGCTTCGACAACATCATGCTCAAGACCAAGACGGTCGGCGCGGAAGCCCGGAAAGACGGCATCTACGTCACGTTCGAGGGCGAGGGCGCGCCGAAGGAACCGCAGCGCTACGACCTGGTGCTCCAGGCCGTGGGCCGCAGCCCCAACGGCAAGAAGATCGGCGCCGAGAAGGCGGGCGTGGCCGTGACCGACCGCGGCTTCATCGAGGTCGATCGCCAGATGCGCACCAACGTGCCGCACATCTTCGCTATCGGCGACATCGTCGGCCAGCCGATGCTGGCGCACAAGGCGGTGCATGAAGGCCATGTGGCGGCCGAAGCCGCCGCCGGCCAGAAGTCGTTCTTCGACGCCCGCGTGATTCCGTCGGTGGCCTACACCGATCCGGAAGTGGCTTGGGTCGGCCTGACCGAAGACGAGGCCAAGAAGCAGGGCATCAAGGTCGAGAAGGGCGTGTTCCCGTGGGCCGCTTCCGGCCGCGCCATCGCCAACGGCCGCGACGAAGGCTTCACCAAGCTGCTGTTCGACGCCGAGACGCACCGCATCCTGGGCGGCGGCATCGTCGGCACCCATGCCGGCGACCTGATCAGCGAAGTGGCGCTGGCCGTGGAAATGGGCGCGGACGTCATCGACATCGCCAAGACCATCCACCCGCACCCGACGCTGGGTGAATCGGTGGGCATGGCGGCCGAAGTGGCCGAAGGCGTGTGCACCGACCTGCCGCCGATGAAGAAGAAGTAGATCGCCGTGGCTTGCCGGATCTTCGGATCCGGACGCCGGCACCGCAGCCCGAAGCGCCCAACGGCGTTCGGGCTGTTTTCATTGGGGGCCCCTTGCCGTGACGCCCGCAGTCACTGCCCGCAGGGCGAGCCGCGAACCACCCGCCGGCCGGGCCATGATTGGTGCGGTTTTCTGGATAATCTATCCGGTCGCACCCGGCTGATCCGGCCCGCGCGGCTGCCTAGAATCGAATCTCCATCGACACATGCGGGAGATTTTCCATGGCAGACCATTCCATCAAGGGCAAAGTCGTACTGATCGCTGGCGGCGCCAAGAACCTGGGCGGCCTGATCGCCCGTGACCTGGCGCAGCAGGGCGCCAAGGCCGTCGCCATCCACTACAACAGCGCGGCGTCCAAGGCAGACGCCGACGCCACCGTGGCCGCGATCCAGGCCGCCGGCGCCAAGGCGGTGGCGCTGCAGGCCGACCTGACCACCGCCGGCGCGGTCGAGAAGCTGTTCGCCGATGCGGTGGCGGCGGTGGGCCGGCCCGACATCGCCATCAATACCGTCGGCAAGGTCTTGAAGAAGCCGCTGACCGAGATCAGCGAGGCCGAGTACGACGAGATGAGCGCGGTCAACGCCAAGACGGCCTTCTTCTTCCTGAAAGAGGCTGGCCGCCACGTCAACGACAACGGCAAGGTCTGCACCCTGGTGACCTCGCTGCTGGGCGCGTTCACGCCGTTCTACGCCGCCTATGCCGGCACCAAGGCGCCGGTCGAGCACTACACCCGCGCGGCCTCCAAGGAGTTCGGCGCGCGCGGCATCTCGGTCACGGCGGTCGGGCCGGGCCCGATGGATACGCCGTTCTTCTATCCGGCCGAAGGCGCCGACGCGGTGGCGTACCACAAGACCGCCGCCGCGCTGTCGCCGTTCTCCAAGACCGGCCTGACCGACATCGAGGACGTGGTGCCGTTCATCCGCCACCTGGTCAGCGACGGTTGGTGGATCACTGGCCAGACCATCCTGATCAATGGCGGCTACACCACCAAGTAACCATCGAGCCCCGGGCTGCCGCCCGCGCGCCGGTTTGGGGCGTGCCTGGCGAAGCGTGCTGGGCGGCGCGTGCTGGGCAAAGCCGCCGTCGGATGCCCGCGACGGCTGCCGGAGCGGCTATGCTGTCACGGGCGGCGGGGTGCCGCCGGCACTGCCGCAAACCGGGGGAGCATGGACAGGTTCGAACAGTATCGCGTCTTCGCGCAAGTGGCGGAGATGGGCAGTTTCATCAAGGCCGCCAACGCGCTGGAGCTGCCGCGCGCTTCCGTCTCGGCCGCCGTCCAGCAGCTGGAAGCGCAACTGGGCGCGCGGCTGCTGCACCGGACCACGCGCCAGGTGCGCCTGACCGCCGATGGCGCCCAGTTGCTGGAGCGCTTGCGGCCGCTGCTGTCCGAAGTCGAGGACATCGATCACCTGTTCCAGCAAAGCCAGCGCCAGGTGTCCGGCCGGCTCAACGTCGACGTGCCCAGCCGCATCGCGCGCCGCCTGGTGGCGCCGGCGCTGCCGGGCCTGCTGCGGCGCCACCCCCGATTGCAACTGGCGCTGGGGTCCAGCGACCGCGCCATCGACCTGATCCAGGAAGGCGTCGACTGCGCGGTGCGCGTCGGCGCGCTGCACGACAGCAGCCTGGTGTCGCGGCCGCTGGGCAATATCGGCCTGGTCAATTGCGCCAGTCCCGCCTATCTGCGCGACCAGGGCGTGCCCCATGCGCCGGACGAATTGCCGGCGGGGCATTGGATGGTGGGCTACGCCTCGCCCACCACGGGGCGCGAACTACCCTGGGAGGTGGTGGCCGACGACGGCGGCCGCCGGCTCATCGCGGTGCCCAGCCGGGTGGTGGTGAACAACGCCGAAAGCTATATCGCCTGCTGCCTGGCGGGCCTGGGGCTGATCCAGATTCCGCGCTTCGACGTGCAGGACCTGCTGGAAGCGGGCGAACTGGTGGAAGTCATGCCGGCGCATCGCGCCGCGCCCATGCCGGTGGCATTGCTGTATCCGCACCGGCGGCAGCGTTCGCGCCGGTTGGCGGTGTTCCTGGAGTGGTTCGAGGAATTGATGCGCAGGCACCTGGAGGCCTGACGGCGTGAGCCGGGGCGGACAGGGGAGGCGAAAGGGGACGCGAGAGGGCGGCGCGAAAAGGCGGCGCAAAAGGGCGGCGCAAAAGGGCGGCGCACGAAGAGGGCGCGCCAAAGCGAAGGGAGCGCGGCAATCGTTGCCGCGCGCCAGGGCGATTTATGCCTGGGTATTGATGCGGGTGCCGATCTTGCCGTCGATGGCGACGACCGGCAGGGACTGCATCAGCGTGGCGACCGTGTCGGCCTGGGCGTTGATGGCTTTCTTGGTGACGCGGGCCTGGACTTCCTGCATCAGCTGCGCATCACGCATGGCCAGGCCGGTGTTCACGGTGTTGCTGACGGAAAGATCCATGGTGGGGAGTCCTGTGAGGCTTGCCGGACGGCGTCCGGGACAGATGGATTATGCGTGATTATTGCGTACTTCAACGTCTCGCGGTGAAATTCTCGGACGAAGATTGCGCAGGGTCAGGGTTGGGCCGGACATTCCTTGACGGCGCCCCAGCCCTGGTTCGGGCCGCAATACTGCTTGCGCGCCGCCCAGGCGCAATCGGGGCGTTCGAAAAAACCCAGCGTGGCGCAGCGCGCCAGTTCGGCTTTCAGGTTGTCGACCCAGGCATGCGGATTCTCGGCGGGGATCTCGGTGATGCGCAACGTCGGCTTGGGCATGGCGGGGCGGTCCGCGTGCGGGGCGGCGCCTTCGCGGGCCGGGATGGCGGCTGCGGCGGGTGCCGCGCTCGCG